>CBDTXM010000001.1:0-53949 GCA_965364445.1 uncultured bacterium
GGTTGAGCACCGGTCCGGCGGCCGGTATCTTCCCGCCCCCTGACGCTCCCGGCCCCGGAGCCCGTTCTCCACGTCTGCCGAGATGGGACTGAGAGGGAGCTTGACGAGCCATCGAACCGGGATGGAATCCGCCTTTCGGATCGAGCAACGGACGCTCGACAACGGTCTCAGGGTCATCGCGCATCCCGACGATTCCGCCCCGCTCGTCGCGACGCACCTCATGTATCACGTGGGGAGCCGCAACGAGCCCCCGGGCCGGCGCGGGTTCGCGCACCTCTTCGAACATCTGCTGTTTCAGGGATCGGAGAACGTGCCGGAGGGAGAGCATTTCCGGCGCATCCAGGCAGCCGGCGGCACGTTGAACGGCACGACCTGGTTCGACCGCACCAATTACTACGAAACCCTTCCCTCGGGCGACCTCGACCTGGCCCTGTGGCTCGAGTCGGATCGCATGGGCTTCTTTCTCCCGGCGATCACTCAAGAGAAGCTGGACAACCAGCGGGACGTGGTGAAGAACGAGCGCCGCCAGTCGTACGAGAACCGCCCGTACGGCCTGGCGGTGGAGACGATGCTCGAGCGCGCCTACCCGCCCGGGCACCCCTATCGGCACCCTACGATCGGTTACATGGAGGACCTCGACGCCGCCTCGTTGGGCGATGTGCGCGACTGGTTCGGGACCTGGTACGGTCCGAACAACGCGGTCCTCGTCATCTCGGGCGCAAGTACGCCGGATGACGCGTTCGCGCGTGCCGAGCACTGGTTCGGGGCGATTCCGTCGCGAGCCGTTCCGGCGCAGGCGCCCATCCCGGTCGTTCGAAACGGCGTCGAGGGCGCGGCGATCGTGCCTGATCGGGTGAGCGTGCCACGGGTCTACCTGATGTTTCACGCTCCGGCCTTTCCCGATGCGGGATTCGAGCCCGCCGACGTTCTCTGCTCTCTCCTTTCGGAGGGCAAGAGCTCCCGGCTCTACCGATCGCTCGTGTACGAACGGCAGGTCGCGGCTGAGGTGAGTGCCTTCGTGTGGCCGACGGAGTGCGTCGGGATGCTGTGGGTCGTGGCCACCGGCCGCCCCGGCGTCGCGGCCGGCGAGCTCGAGGCGGCGGTGACGGAAGTGCTCGGCACCTTGCGAGCCGACGGCCCCACCGAACGGGAGATCGAAGGCGCGAGGAACCGGGCGCGCCGCCAGTTGCTGCGCCAGCTCGATTCCGTCACGCGCCGGGCCGACTTCCTCGCCCACGCGGCCGTGCTGCGCGATGATCCGGAGTATCTCAACCAGGTCGGCAGCCGGTATGAGACGATCACCGGCGAAGAGGTCGCATCGGCCGCTGCCTCCATTCTCGATCCCTCCGGGCGGACCGCCGTGCACGTCGTTCCCCGGACGGAGGACTGAGATGATCCTCGTCGACCGGAAAACACCGCCCGTCTCGAAACCGACACCTCCACCGGCGATGCCGGAGTTCCGGGAGTTCCTTCTCGCCGGGGATTTCCGGGTGCGGGTCGCGCGGGTCGAGCGACTCCCTGAGGTGGCGATCCGGCTCGTGCTCGACGCCGGGTCGGCCGCCGAGCCTGCCGCGCGGGCAGGAGTTGCGGCTCTGACCGCGCGAGTCGTTCAGGCCGGGGCCGGGGGGCGCACCGCGATGCAGCTCGCCGGATGGCTCGACCACATGGGCGCCTCGGTGGGAAGTGGCGTCGGTTACGATTCCGCCCGCTTCTCCCTGCACAGCCTGGCGGACACGCTGGACGATGCGCTCGACTACCTGTCCACCGTGCTTCTCTCGCCGGACTTTCCCGAAGACGAGGTCGCCCGTGTACGCGCCGAACGCATGGATGAGGTGCGGCGAAGTGCCGACGAACCGGTGGAGCTGGCCGGAGAGGCTCTTTCCGAGGCGATATTCGGATCCCATCCCTACGGCCGCCCGGTCAGGGGGCGACTCGACACCCTCGGTAATCTGCACCGGGCGGAGGTCGAAGCGTTCTGGCGAACGAGCTACCGGCCTGGCGAGGCGTTCCTCGTAGCTGCGGGCGATGTCGACCCGGAACGCTTCGCCGGACGGCTGGAGAGCCGATTCGGGGAGTGGCCGGTGGACGAGGCGCCTGGCTCCATCGAGGACTTCCGGGGCTCGGCCGTGGCCGCCGGCGAAGTGACCCTCGTCGACCGACCGGGCAGCGAACAGTCGGAGATCCGCATCGGCGCCGTGGGCCTGGCACGCGGCGACGAAGACGAGGTCCCCGTTCTGGTGATGAACGCGATTCTCGGAGGACTGTTCAACTCGCGGCTCAATCTGAATCTCCGCGAAGACAAGGGCTGGACATACGGCGCGAGCTCCGGCTTTTCGCTGCGCCGTGCGCCGGGACCGTTCGTCGCCAGGGCGGCGGTGGACACCCCCGTCACCGCGCGCGCCTTCGAGGAGATGCTCGCCGAGATCCAGGGAATCACGGAGCGGCCACCTTCCGAAGAAGAGATGGAGCTCGCGAGGAATGCCCTCGTGCTCTCGCTTCCTCGACAATTCGAAACGACGAGCCAGGTGGCTGCGAAGGAGGCGGAGCGTGTCGGATACGGGCTCCCGGCGGACTGGTGGGAGATGCTGCCCCGACGCGTCAGGGCGGTGACAACGGAGGACGTGGTCAGGGTAGCCACGAAGTATCTGGGCCGAAACGAGTTGGCGCTCGTCGTGGTGGGAGATGCAATCCGGATCAGAGAGGATCTCGCCTCGCTGGGCACGGTGCGGGACCGCGCGGCGCCTTGAGCTTCGGGGCTTTTTCGGTTACCTTTCCGGCTCGATTTCCGTCATACGATCAGACAGCGGACAACGGCCCTTGCGAGACGATTCGGGAACGATCGAAAGTCGTTCCGTGTTCCGGGGGCGGGTGCTCGATCTCAACGTCGAGCGAGTCCGCTTTCCCGACGGCAGCGAAGGAAAGCTCGAGATCGTCCGGCATCGCGGTGCCGCGGCGGCCCTGCCCGTGTTCCGAGCGGGCGAATGGTCGGGTGGGCCGGAGCCGGCCGTGGTACTGATCCGGCAGCACCGGCACGCGACCGGGGGCCTGATCTGGGAACTGCCGGCCGGAAAGCTGGACGAAGGTGAGACACCGGAGTCCTGTGCTGCGCGCGAGTTGCAGGAAGAGACGGGAATCCGGGCGACGGAACTGACGCCGTTGACGACGATCTGGACGACGCCCGGGTTCACGGATGAACGAATACACCTCTTCCTGGCCACCGGGCTGCAGGAGGGGAAGGAATCGCTCGAGGCGCACGAGTTCATCGAGCGACACGAGATGGCGCTCCACGAAGCGGTGGAGCGGGTGGAAGCGGGCGAGATCGACGACGCGAAGACGGTGGTCGCCCTGCTGCTGGCGGATCGCCTGATCGGCGGATCCGGTCGCGGCGGGCGAGGCAACGTTCCGGGCCGATCGGGTGTCTCACAAGCGGGGACAGGATCGAGCTCCAGTTGATGTCGTGCGCCCCGATGGGGAAGCGTTCGAGTTCGACGCCGCCGTCCGGTACGACGGGACAGGAGGGCGTCGGTGATTGCCGGATCGCCAGCGATCCGGTCGATAAGGAGCTGAGATGACGGGAATCCGGCTGGAAAAGGCCACGACGCAGCCCGCGGCAGGAAGCGAGGCCGTCGATCTGAAGGCGCTGGACGATGCGGCGCTGGTCGCCGAGTATCTCGGGGGCCGAAGGCGCGCATTCCATGAGCTCGCGGATCGCTACCACCTGCGGCTGCTGAATTTCATCTATCGGACCATCGGCGATCGGGATCGTGCCGAGGACCTGGTGCAGGAGACCTTCGTGCGGGTGTACCGACATCTGCACCGGTTCGACCCGACCAAGAAGTTCTCTACCTGGATCTACACGATCGCCAGCAACCTCGCGAAGAATGAGCTCCGGAACCGTTCGCGGAATCCGATGGTGCTCTTCCAGGCGATCAAGAAGAACTGGGAAGCCGATCACAGGCCTCTCCAGTGGGAGGACAACTCCTATTCGCCGGACGACCTGTTTCGTAAGCGGCACCTCCGCGAGCAGGTGGAGCAGGCGGTCGCTGAGCTGCCCGAGCATCACCGGGTCGTCTTCGTCCTGCGCGAGATGGAGGGGAAGACGTACGAGGAAATCTCAGAGATTACGGGCGTAACACTGGGAACCGTGAAGTCTCGCCTGAACCGGGCCCGGAACAAGTTCGCGCAGATCATCGGGCCGATGCTCGACTGATCTCGCGCTGCATGCCGGACGGACAATGCCGAAGGCGGCCTCCGGGCCGCCTTCGTGCATCCGGGATCCGACCCCCCGGAAGCCGGGAACCCGCCTTCCTCAGCCCGGTATCACTGCCACGAACGAGAGTGCGTCCGAAGGTCGGGGCGCGAGCCATGGGACTTGAGCACGGAGCGGCTCCGGCCGCAGTCGAACGGAACAATGCACTGCGATTGTGATCGGTTCATTCAGGAGTATTCCGAGTACCGCGACGGCGTGCTGACGCCGGAACGCGAGGCGGAGTTTCGCGAACACGTAGCAGCCTGCCCCTGCTGCGCCCGCTACGACAGGGTGCTGAGAGCGGCCGGCGAGCTGCTCGCTCAGATGCCCTGCGCCGAACCCGACGAAGACTTCATGCCCCGCCTGCAGCACCGCCTGTACAACATCGACGAGGGACTCGGCGACATGCCGGCGCACCGATTCGCCGGGGCCGCCGCACTCGTGGGTGTCGCCGCGGTCGGGATACTGGCCCTGTTCTGGCTTCCGTTCGCCGCCTCGGTCCCGATGGAGATGCAGCTCGATCCGGTGGCTGCCTACGTTCCGCCGCCGGCGCACGAGGACGTCCCGAGTCTGTTCCGACGGGGGCATTTCGTCGAAGCGTCGGCCGGCCAGGCTCGCATCCTGGAGTCCGGCGCCGTCGTATGGCAGCCGCGCTCGCACGTGCACCCGACCGTGATCCTGGATTCCGATTTCCGGGTCCAGGCGTCCGCGTCGTTCGGCCACTGAGCCGGCCGACGCGCCCGGCGTGAGTCTCGCCGCCGAGAAGCGGTTCGAACGGATCGTCGCCGGGGACTCCCTCGACGGCGCTTTCTTTTTTCACGGTGACGCTGGACGTCTGCGCGACGAGGCGGCGCGTCGTCTCGCCGACGCGGCTGTCGATCCCGCTACCCGTGATTTCAATCTCGACGTCTACCGGGGCGCCGATGTGGCGCCCGAGACGCTGGCCGCATCGCTCGCGATGGCCCCCGTCATGGCCTCCCGACGCGTCGTCGTGCTGCATGAAGCCGAACGGCTCACCCCGACGGGCTGCAAGGTGGTCGAAGAGACACTGGACCGGTTCCCTCGAGGCCTGACGCTGATCGTCACCGCCACGATCCCGGATCGGTCGAAGAAGAAATTCTACGTTCGCCTGAAGAAGGACACGACTTCACTCGAGTGGTCGGCACCACGCGAGTCGGAGGTGCCGGGCTGGCTGATCGAACGAGCGCAGGAGCGTCACGCGGTCAAGCTCCATTCCGACGCCGCGGAGGCTCTGGCCTCGGCCGTCGGTACCGATCTCGGCCTTCTCGACGCCGAACTGGCAAAGCTGGCCGCTGCGGCGTCCGGCGACGAGGTGGACCGTGAGCTCGTCGGGAAGCTCGTGCCCAACGTCCGTGACATCGATCGCTGGGCCTGGCTGAACCTCGTCGGCGACCGGCAGTACATGGAGGCGCGGCGCCAGCTGCCCCTGCTGCTGGCCATGCCCGGGGAGAATGCCGTCGGGCTGTTGATCGGCCTCGTCGAGCATCACCTGTTCCTGGGAATCGCCGCCGAAGGGGGCGCACGTGCCGTGACCGAGGTCCTGGGCCGGGTGGGCAAGCCGTACCTGAGGTTCAAGGCGAAAGCCTGGGCCGCACAGGCCCGGAGATGGACGCCGGAAGAGATCGAAGAGGCCCTGGCCCTCATGCAGGAGGCCGATCGACAGGCGAAGACCGGCCACACGGACCACGCGGTTATCGAGAATCTGCTGCTCCGTCTGGAGACGCAGCGGCTGGGGGTGACGTGAGGACACGCGCGCGAGTTCGGCAGCGTGCCCGGTTCGTTCCCGGTGTCGCTCTTTCCGCGCTGTTCGGTGCCGTGGCGTGTCTGTTCGCCGCAAACAACCTCCTCGGCCAGTCCGGGGACCCGCTGGACGCCGCAGAACTCGCAGCCGATGCGGGGGACCTCGACCGGGCGCGGCAGTACCTGTCCGAGTGGACGCTGTCGTCCACGTCCGGCGCTGCACGTGAGGACCAGGGAAAAGCGCTCGTTCTCCGAGCCCGCCTGACCGAGAACGCAGATTCGGCGGAACTGGCTTACATGGAGGCAGCGGTCGTCGGCGGTGAGGAGTACGGGGCGCTCGCGCGCCTGCGCCTGGCGCAACTGAGGCTGATGAGCGGACGGCCGCGACTGGCCGTTGACGACCTCGACCTGTTGCGGGACGATTTTCCGGCGAGCCCGCGGGTTCCCGAATCCTGGCTGTGGACAGGGTTCGCTTTCGAGTCGCTGGGAGATCCGGTGTCTGCCTGCGCGGCCTGGGCTGAGGCAGCCGGCGCCGACGCGGCGGACCCGGTGACCGTGCAGGCGAGCGCCGGATTGATGGCCTGCGAAGCCGGCTCCGCCGGCGATGGGGCCGCACGCCAGTACACGGTCCAGCTCGGAGCATTCGGGACCCGGCAGGCGGCTGACGATGCGCGGGTGCGGGCTTCCGACGCGGGATCCGACGCCTGGGTCCAGGAGCCTGACGACACGACGCCCCTGTACCGGGTCCGAGTCGGTCACTTTTCGCGCAAGGAAGATGCAGCGCGTCTGGCCGTAGACCTGCGTTCCCGTGGACTCGAGGCGATCGTCGTGGCGGATCGCCCATGACCGGGGCCACCACGCATACGCCGCTGATTCAACAATACCTCGACGTCAAGGCGAAGCACCCGGACTGCATCCTGTTCTTCCGGGTGGGCGACTTCTACGAGATGTTCTTCGAGGACGCCCGGGAAGGGAGCCGACTGCTCGGCATCACGCTGACTTCCCGGAATAACGGTTCCTCGGATGTCCCCCTCGCCGGTGTTCCGGTCAAGGCACTCCCCGAGTACCTCCCCCGCCTCGTGAAAGCGGGACGCCGGGTAGCGATCTGCGAGCAGGTCGAGGATGCGGCCCGGGCCGAGGGACTCGTCAGGCGCGAGGTCGTGGAGATCGTCACGCCCGGCGCCGCCATCGATGATGTTCTGCTCGAGGGCGGGCGCAACAACTTCGTCGCCGCCGTCGCCGGAGAGAGTCCGCTCGGAATCGCGACGGCGGACCTGTCTACCGGCGAGGTGGAGGTCTGGGAGTGTAACCCGGATGCGCTCGCCGACGAACTCAGCCGCATCGAGCCGGCCGAGCTCCTGATTCGCGCCTCCGCGGCCGATCCTCCCGGCGGGCCATGGATCGTCACGCGCCGCGAGCCCTGGCGGTTCGAGGCGGACGTCGGCGCCGAGGCCCTGCGCCGGGTCTACCGGACCACCGGTGTCGATGGATTCGGATTCGAGTTGCCCGCGGATCGGCACCTTGTGGCCGCGGCCGGGGCGATGGCGGCGTATCTGGAAGAGGTAAGGCCGGCGGGCGTCGATCATCTGCGGTCGCCCCGCGTGAACCGCATCGGCCGCCACCTTCACCTCGACGAAATGACCCGCCGCAACCTCGAGATCGTGGAGCCCCTGCGGGCGGGTGAGGGCGGAACGCTCGTGGAGGTGCTGGACCGGACCCGCACCCCAATGGGCCGGCGACTGCTGCGCCGCCGGATCCTCCGTCCGCTGGTGGATCTCGCCGCGATCGAGCGACGGCTCGACGCCGTACAGGAGCTGGTGGAGGACCGTGACCGCCGCGACGATCTGCGCGCCGCGCTGGGCGAGATCCGGGACCTGGAGCGCCTTTCGACCCGCGTCGCCCTGGGGCGCGTATCTCCTCGCGAGATGCTGGGACTCGGTCGCTCCCTGGAGCCGCTGCCGGCCGTTGCCGAAGTGCTGTCGCATTCGCGCGCTCCCCGCATGCGGGAGATCGCGGACGGCTTCGACGATCTCGGCGACCTGCGCGAGCGGATCGAATCAGCGATCGATCCGGACACGCCGGCGGCCCTGACATCCGGCGGAGTGCTCCGGAGAGGATACGATGCGCAGCTTGACGAGTTGCGCGAAATCAGGGACGGAGCGGTGAACTGGATCGCCCGGCTCCAGGCGCGGGAACGTGAAGACACGGGAATCGAAAGCCTCAAGGTCGGATACAACAAGGTGTTCGGCTACTACATCGAAGTGACCCGATCCAACCTCGGCCGGGTTCCCGACCGCTTCGACCGCAAGCAGACGCTGGCCAATGCCGAGCGCTTCATCACGCCCGAGCTCAAGGAGTGGGAAGCGAAGGTATTCGATGCCGAAGCCCGGATCGCCGAGACCGAGGCAGAGCTGTTCCGGGAGCTGCGCGAGGATCTCGCCACTCAGGTGTCGCGAGTTCAGGCGACGGCCGAACGCATCGCCGAACTGGACGTTCACGCCTCGCTCGCCGAGAGCGCCGAGCGCGATGGCTACGTTCGACCGGAGCTGAGCGATGACTTCGGCCTCGAGATCGTCGCGGGTCGCCACCCGGTGGTCGAGCGACGCATCGCGCGCGAGGCGTTCATTCCGAACGACATCCGGCTGGATCGGGATGGATACGTGATGATCCTCACCGGACCCAACATGGCTGGAAAGTCGACCTTTCTGCGCCAGGTGGGGTTGATCGCCCTGATGGCCCAGGTGGGATCGTACGTGCCGGCCGACAGCGCGAGAATCGGGCTGTGTGACCGGGTGTTCACCCGGGTGGGAGCGTCCGACAGCCTGGCGCGCGGCCAGAGCACCTTCATGGTCGAGATGACGGAGACCGCGACGATCCTGAATGGCGCTACCGACAGGAGCCTGGTGCTGCTCGACGAGATCGGCCGGGGAACATCGACCTACGACGGCGTGGCGATCGCCTGGGCCGTCACCGAGCACATTCACGAGGAACTTGGCGCTCGGACGGTCTTCGCCACGCACTACCACGAGCTGGTCGAGCTGGCGGACTCCCTGCCCGGGGTGGAGGCGTGGAATGTCGCGGTGCGCGAAACGGGCGACGAGATCGTCTTCCTGCGGCGGCTCGAACCGGGCGGCTGCGATCGGTCATACGGCGTTCACGTGGCCCGGCTGGCCGGGGTTCCGCGTTCCGTGATCGAACGGGCCTTCGAGGTCCTGCATGAGCTGGAGGATGGGCCCGACGGAGGTACGAGGCTCGCGCACCTGGTCGATCGGGGGCGCAACCAGCTCTCTCTGTTCGGAGCGACAGACCCGGCACTGGCAGAGCAGATTTCGGCCGTGGATGTGGACCGGTTGACGCCCCTCGAAGCCCTCCTGCTCGTGAGCGAGTGGAAACGGCGGCTGGGGGGGGAGCAGTGACCGCCGGCCGGAGCGTCCGCCTTCTGGCCGCGTGCACGTGCGTCGCCGGTTGCGCCGATACGGTGAACCCGGGCCGCACGGGCCTGCGCCTGGGGCTCGAGGAAGGTCCTCTCCGACCACCGGCGGCCGAACGATCGGGCGTCTTCGAATTTCCGCGCAGCGCCTGGGAGAAGGGAATCGGTGGAACCACCGTCCTCAAGATCCTGATCGCCGCCGACGGCACCGTCGACTCCGCCATCGTTCTCGAGTCGAGCGGGTACCGGCCGCTCGATTCGGCGGCGGTGGCGAATGCGGGCAAGCTGCGCTATCGACCCGCGGAGCAGGGGGGGGAAGCGGTTGCGATCTGGGGCAGGCTTCCCGTGATCTACCCACTTCCGGAAGAAGGGAAGTCGGATGGACCCTCGAGTCCCTGATACGATGCCGCCCGACGAAAAGGGTCGGACTGGAGCCGTGTACGACAGCGTGATCGAGGCGATCGGTCGGACCCCTTTGGTCCGCCTTCACCGGCTCACCGAAGGAATCCGGACCCCCGTCTACGTCAAGATGGAGTCGTTCAACCCGGGCGGCTCGGTCAAGGACCGCATTGGTCTGTCAATGATCGAATCCGCCGAGCGGGCGGGGCTGCTGGGCCCCGGAGGAACGGTCGTGGAAGGCACCTCCGGGAACACGGGAGTCGGGCTCGCCATCGTGGCCGCCGTTCGTGGCTACCGCTGCATATTCACGATCCCCGACAAGATGAGCGCCGAGAAGATCAAGCTGCTCCGCGCGTACGGCGCGGAAGTCGTGATCACACCCTCGGACGTTCCGCCCGACCACCCGGAATACTACGTCAATGCGGCGCGCCGGATCGCCGATGAGACACCGGGAGCCTTCATGGCGGACCAGCACTACAACCCGGACAACCCCGAGGCCCACTACAGAACCACCGGGCCCGAAATCTGGCGGCAGACCGGGGGGCGGGTGACGCATTTCGTGGCCTCGCCGGGAACCGGAGGGACGATCAGCGGAACCGGCCGTTTCCTGAAAGAGCGGAATCCGGAGATCCGGATCGTGGCCGGCGACCCGGAGGGCTCCATCTACGCGGAGTACGCGCGCACCGGCCAGAAGGGACCGGACGCGCCGTATCTCGTGGAGGGGATCGGTAACGACAAGCTGTCGGGCACCGTGCACTTCGAGTGGATCGACGAGTTCCGCACGGTCGGCGACCCGGAATCTTTCGCCATGGCCCGGAGGCTGGCGCGCGAGGAGGGATTGCTGTCCGGCGGATCCACCGGCCTGATCGTGAGCGTGGCGCTCGACGTGGCACGCGAGGTCGACGACCCGGATGCGTGCATCGTGACCCTGCTCTGCGACTCCGGCGAGCGGTACCTTTCCAAGGTCTTCGACGAGGAGTGGCTGCGGGCGAATGGACTGGAAGGGGTCCTGGATGCGGAAGCGGAAGCCGGTGAATGAGGGGGAAAGGGCTCGCGTGAAAGCCAATGGGGCCGAGGCCTGATGAGCAGGCTTCGCGTAGCGGTTCTGCTCGGTGGCACGAGCGAAGAGCGGAAGGTCTCGCTCGCGTCCGGACGGGCTGTGATCGAGGCCCTCCGCAGCCGCGGTCATTCGGTCGTGGCGGTCGATCCCGCCTTCGGTTCGATCCCCGGTGACGAGGAAGATCACTATCTCGGGGGGGCGGTCGGTCCGGCTCCCCCCGAACTCGAGGCGCTGCGTGAGATGGGTATGGCGGCGCTCGGCACGGCGCTGGCGGAGCTGCCGGCGGTGCGCGACTCGGATCTCGCTTTCATTGCGTTGCATGGCGGTGACGGAGAGAACGGGCGGGTGCAGGCGCTGCTCGACATGGGTGGCGTGCCGTACACGGGTAGCGGGTTCGTGGGCAGCTCCCTGGCCTTCGACAAGCGACTGTCGAAGGAGCTGCTGGTCCAGGCGGGCGTCCCGACCCCCGACTGGGCTCGACGGGGCGAGGCACCCGGATCGACACTCGGCCGTATGGGACTGCCGCTCGTGGTGAAGCCGTCCTGCGGCGGGTCGACGGTCGGTCTGACGATCGTGCGTCGGGCCGAAGAGCTCGGTGCCGCGATCGGTCTCGCCGGCAGGTACGACGATGACGTGCTCTGCGAGGCGTTCGTGCCGGGGCGCGAATTGACGGTAGCGTTGCTCGATGGGGAGCCGCTTCCGGCGGTCGAGATTTTTCCGGGCAACGAGATCTACGATTACGAATCGAAGTACACACCCGGTCTGTCACGCTACGAGTCACCTGCCGCGCTCGATCCCGACGATCAGGACCGGCTTGCAGAGCTCGCCGTCAGGTCCTGGTATGCGCTGCGGCAGAGTTCGTTCAGCCGCATAGACTTCCGAAGGGACGAGAGCGGTGAGTTCTGGTGCCTGGAAGCGAATTCGGTTCCCGGCCTCACGGCGACCAGTCTCGTCCCGAAGGCGGCGGCCGCCGCAGGGATCAGCTTCCCGGAGCTGTGCGAGCGTATCGCCGTGTCGGCCCTGGAATCGGACCTCCGTGACGAGCGAAGGGACTGAGAATGGGCCTCTGGGATCGGTCTTACACGGGAGGCCCGCAGCGCCGGGCAGGGGGCGGATTCGGCGTCGGCGCCGGCGACGGGTGGAGCGGCGCGGGCCGGCGCGACCCGTTCGCGGCACTGACGCCGTGGGTCAAACGGCTGATGGCGATCAACTTCGCCATCTGGGCCCTGATGGCGATCGGGCTCATTCCGTGGAGCGCTGCACGCGACCTTCTCGCCTTCTCGGCGGACCGGGTGCTCGTGCGTCCCTGGACGTTCGTGACCTACATGTTCGTTCATGCGGGGTTCGGTCATCTGTTCTTCAACATGCTCGCACTGTTCTTCTTTGGACCCCCGCTCGAGCGCACCTGGGGCAGTCGGGACTTCATCCGGTATTACCTGGTGTGCGGGGTCGGTGGATCGGTCGCGGCGTTGCTGCTGGTGAACCTCGTAGGCGTCGCTCCCATGGTCGGTGCGTCGGCGGCGATCTTCGGGATCCTGCTGGCGTTCGCCCTCACGTGGCCGGATGCCCCGATCTATCTCTGGTTTCTGCTGCCCATCAAGGCGAAGTACTTCGTCGGATTCCTTGCCCTGATGACGCTCTATTCGACGATTTCGTCGGGTCGCGCGGCCGGCGGAACCGCGCACTGGGCGCATCTCGGGGGTCTCGTAGCCGGCTTCCTGTGGCTTCGGTTCGGCGATCGGATCGGTACCTCGGCGGGCCGGGCGATCGGGAAGGCCCGACGCGCGGGAAGCGGCCTCAAGAGCGTCGGCAAGGACACGAAGCCGGGAGCCGCGAAGCGAGACCCGAAGCGGCGACCGAGGTCCGGCGCCTCGAATGACTCCCTCGATGAGGTGAACCGGATTCTCGACAAGATCGGAGAGCGCGGCATGGACTCCCTGACGCCGGCCGAGCTCAAGTTTCTCAACGAAATGAGTCAGCAAAAGAGTGATACGGACCGGAAACACTGAGCCCCGTCGATCGACCTTTCGGCCTGCCGACGGCGCGGATAGTATGGCAGGTCTGTCCCTCTTCGTACGACTCCCCAGCCAGGAGGAAAAGGCGCGATGGCCGTCGAATATCGTTCCCCCGACATCAGAAACGTCGTCATCCTCGGTCACGGCGGAAGCGGCAAGACCACGCTGACCGATGCGCTCTGCTATATCTCCGGCTCCACCTCCCGCCGCGGGCAGGTCGAGAGCGGCACCGCCCACACCGATTTCACGCAGGAGGAAATCGACCACGGGATCTCGATCAACCTGGCGGTGGCACGGGCCGAGTGGATGGACACGAAGCTCAACCTGATCGACACACCCGGGTACCTGGATTTCTTCGGCGAGGTGATGGCGGGGGTGCGGGTCGCCGACGGCGCGCTCGTGGTCGTGGGGGCGACGACGGGTGTCGAGGTCGGCACGGAGCGTTGCTGGCGCGCCGCCGAGGCCCGGGGTCTGCCTCGCATGGTCTTCATCAGCATGATGGATCGGGAAAACGCCAACTTCGACACCGCGTTCCAGCAGGTGCGCAACTCGTTCGGCAGCGGGGCGATTCCCGTCGAGGTCCCGATCGGCAGCGGCGACCAGTTCACCGGAATCGTGAATCTGTTCTCCGGACACGCGCACGGATACCGGCCCAACTCCGACAAGGGCGAGTACGACCACATCGAGATTCCCGAGGAAGTCTCGGCGACCGTGGCCGCGTATCGGGAGCAGCTCATCGAATCGATCGCGGCGACCGACGACGAATTGCTCGAGGCCTATCTCGAAGGTGAGGAGCTCGACCGGGAGCGAGTCCTGGCCGGGATGAAGCAGGGAATGGCCCGGGGTGAGCTGTTCCCGGTGTTCTGCGGCTCGGGAGAGACGGGTCGAGGTGCCCGAGCCGTGCTCAAGAAGCTCGTCGAACTGATGCCGGCTCCCGACGAGATCGGACCCGTGCAGGCCACCGACACCCGCGGAAACGAAGTGGAGCTCGAGCCGAAGGACGATTCTCCGCTGACGGCGCTCGTATTCAAGACGACGCAGGAGCCTCGCGTCGGGGAGCTCAGCTATTTCCGGGTGTTCACCGGCAAGGCCGAGGGCGGATCGACGGTCGACAATGCGAACCGCGGTTCGACCGAGCGGATCTCGCACATCGGGATCCCGGATGCGACAACCCGCGAAGAAGTCGACCGCCTGCACGCCGGCGACATCGGCGTGGTGGCGAAGCTGAAGGACACGCACACGGGCGACACCCTGAGTGCGCAGGGCAAGGGCCTGACCCTGCACGGGATCGCGTGGCCGAAAGCCGACATAGCCATCGCGCTCATGCCCGCGTCCCGAGGCGAAGAAGACAAGCTGGCGAACGGACTCTCGAAGCTGCACGAGGAGGATCCGACGTTCTCCGCCGCCTTCGATCCGGAGCTTGGACAGACGATCGCACGCGGGCTGGGTGAGCTGCACCTGAACATCGCGCTGGAGCGTCTGGCCAGGAAGTACGGGGTCAAAGTGGAGACCGAGCCGCCGCGGATTCCGTACCGTGAGACGATCACGAAGTCCGCAGAAGGGCAGGGTCGCTACAAGAAGCAGACGGGCGGCCGCGGACAGTTCGGCGACTGCTGGCTTCGCATACGGCCTCGCGCACGCGGCGAGGGGTACGAGTTCATCAACAAGATCGTGGGAGGAGCCATTCCCGGGAAGTTCATCCCCGCCGTCGACAAGGGAGTGAAGGAAGCGGCGGATCGCGGCGTGATCTCGGGGTACCCGGTCGTGGACTTCGAGGTGGAATGCTATGACGGTTCCTATCACTCGGTGGACAGTTCCGAGATGGCATTCAAGATCGCCGGCTCGATGGCCTTCCAGAAGGTCGTGAAGGGCGCGAAGCCGATCCTCCTCGAACCGATCATGACGATCACGGTCCGCGTGCCCGAAGACTACATGGGGGAAGTGATCGGAGACCTCAACCAGCGTCGCGGCCGGATTCTCGGGATGGACGCAGACGGGCACTGGCAGGAAGTGAAGGCGCACGTGCCACTGGCGGAGCTGTACAAGTACTCCACTTCACTGCGCTCCCTGACCCAGGGGAAGGGACTGCACGATCGGGAGTTCCATGGATACGAGCCCGTCCCCTCGGACGTGGCGCAGAAGGTGATCGCGGACGCGGAGGCCCTGAAGGAGGCTGAAGGGCACTGACCGGTGCCCGCACGAACGTAAACGACTCATGGGAGACTGACGCAGTTGGCGGGACACAGCAAATGGGCGCAGATCAAGCGTCAGAAGGCCGTTACGGATGCCGCTCGCGGGCGGACTTTCGGCAAGATGGGGCGGGAGATCGCCGTGGCCGCGCGTCTGGGGGGCGGAGACCCGAACTTCAACGCCCGCCTGCGCACGGCGATCGCAGCCGCGAAGGCCGTGAACATGCCGGCAGCGAACATCGACCGCGCGATCCAGCGGGGCACCGGCGAGTTGCCGGGGATGAGCTTCGAGGAGACCACTTACGAAGGCTACGGCCCCGGCGGTGTGGCTCTCCTGCTCGAGTGCGTGACCGACAACACGAACCGAACCGTGGCCGAGATTCGTCACCGGATCGAGAAATCGGGAGGCAACCTGGGCCAGACCGGCTCGGTGGCCTGGATGTTCGAACGCAAGGGTCAGGTCTACGTGGACGCGAGTCGTTTCACGGAAGAGGCGGTCTTCGAGTCGGCCATCGCGGCCGGGGCCGAGGACCTGGGCACCGAGGACGGCACGCACATCCTGACCACGACGGTAAGCGACTTCCACGTGGTTCAGGAGGCCCTCGCAGAGGCCGGGATCGATATCGACGAGGCCGAGCTCGCCTGGCTGCCGCAGAACACGATCCGGGTCGAGGGCAAGGAAGCCGACCGGCTCCTGCGCTTGATCGAGGACCTGGAGGAGCACGACGACGTGATGAAGCTGTGGGCGAACTTCGAGGTGGACGACGAGGCGTTCGCGGCGATGGGAGCGGAATGATCGCGGCGCTGGTGGCCTGCTGCCGGTTCAAACGGGGGACGGGGCGCGGCTCCGTCCCCTCCGCGTCTGTATGAGGGTCCTGGGGATCGATCCCGGTTCGGCGGCGACTGGATTCGGCGTCGTGGAGGGCAGTTCGCACCGCGTGCGTCTGGTGGAGTGTGGGGTGATCCGCCCCACACG
The DNA here is from genome assembly GCA_965364445.1 of uncultured bacterium. GTDB lineage: Bacteria > Gemmatimonadota > Gemmatimonadetes > Palauibacterales > Palauibacteraceae > Carthagonibacter. The sequence goes on from CBDTXM010000001.1 coordinate 16,080, forward strand.
CGGTGCCGACCTCGCCGATCGACTCCTCGAAATCCACGACGGCATTCTCTCCGTGATCGACCGGGCCGGACCCGAGTGCATGGCGGTAGAAGGAGTGTTCTATCGCGAGAACCCGCGCACGGCGGTGATTCTGGCTCACGCCCGGGGTGTGGCACTTCTCGCCGGCGCCGGGCGTGGACTGATCGTCGCCGAGTATCCGCCCGCCGAGATCAAGAAAGCCGTCGTCGGGACGGGCCGTGCTACCAAAGACCAGGTGGGATGGATGGTTCAGAAGCTGCTGGGGCTCGCCGAGCCGCCCCGACCCAGCGACGCCGCCGATGGCTGTGCGGCCGCCATCTGTCACATTCTCACCGGAACGGGGCCGCTGGCGGCGCGCCGGGCAGGCGTGGGCGGATGATCGGTCGGGTGCGCGGTGCGCTGGTCGAGGTGAAAGCCGACCGGGTTACGCTGATGACCCCCGGTGGAGTCGGCTACGTCCTGCATGTGCCGACAGGCGTATTCGAGGCCCTGCCCGCGATCGGTGAGACCGTCGAGCTGTACGCAACCCTCGCGGTGCGCGAGGACACGCTCCTCCTGTTCGGATTCGTCACCGACCGCGACCGGGACCTGTTTCTGCGACTGCGAACCGTGTCAGGGGTGGGGCCGATGCTGTCGCTGGCGATTCTGAGCGCGTTGCCGGCCCGCCGCGTGGTCGGAGCGATCCGATCCAGGGAGGCCGCGGTCCTGCAGACCGTGAGCGGGGTCGGAAAGAAGACGGCGGAGCGTCTCGTTCTCGAGCTCTCGGACAAGCTCGACGACCTGGGATGGCGAGACGATGGAGTCCGGACCGGAGCCGGGCCCGGAGGTGTGGCGGAAGCGCTGGAGGCACTTCGGGCCCTCGGATATTCAGCCGCCGAGGCCGAGTCGGCCGTGGCGGCGGCCCGCCGTGAAGCCGCTCCCGAAATCCTCGAAATCGAGGCGCTGATCCGGGCAGCGTTACGCCACCTCTGATGTGGACGAGGACCGCCGGGCGATATCTGCCCGATCGCCGATGACGGAGTTGAGATGACGGAGAGGATCGAGGTGACGACGCCGGATCCGCTTGCCGGGGAGGAGACCCTGGAGCAGTCGCTCCGGCCCGCCCGGCTGGCGGAATTCGTCGGACAGGAAAAGGTGAAGGAGGCGCTGGACGTCTATATCCGGGCGGCGCTCGGGCGAGAGGAAGCGCTGGACCATGCCCTGTTCTTCGGGCCTCCGGGCCTCGGCAAGACGACGCTGGCCATCCTCATGGCCCGCGAGCTGGGGGTGAACATCAAGATCACCTCGGGTCCCGTTCTCGAGAAGCCGGGCGACCTCGCCGCGCTGCTCACCAATCTCGAGCCGCGCGACATTCTGTTCATCGACGAGATCCATCGGTTGCGGCCCGTGATCGAGGAGTATCTCTATCCGGCCATGGAGGACTACCGGATCGAGATCCGGCTGAGCGACGGCGCGCGCGCCCAGACCGTCTCGATGCGGATCGAGAAGTTCACGCTCGTCGGGGCCACGACGCGTTTCGGGCTGCTCACGGCTCCGATGCGGGCGAGATTCGGTGTGGTCGAGCGGCTCGGCTACTATCCGGCAGACGATCTGCTGAAGATCGTCACCCGGTCGGCGTCGATCCTCGGCGTTCCGGTCCGCGAGGACGGCGCGGGAGAGATCGCCCGTCGCTCCCGTGGGACCCCTCGGATCGCCAATCGGCTTCTTCGCCGGGTGCGAGACTTCGCCGAGGTGCGAGGCGATGGGACGGTCGACGGTCCGACTGCCCGATCCGCCCTCGAAATGCTGAACGTGGACGAGTACGGCCTGGACGAGATGGACGGCCGCATTCTCAAGGCGATCATCGAGAACTTCGACGGGGGTCCGGTCGGGCTGAATTCGCTGGCGGTCGCGGTCGGCGAAGATGCCTCGACGCTGGAGGAAGTGTACGAGCCGTACCTGATCCAGACCGGATATCTTCAGCGGACTGCACGCGGTCGAACGGCTACTCGAAGGGCATTCGAGCGCTTCGGGTACGCCCTTCCGGATGCGGATGAGCCGCAATCCACACTGTTCGGTGATGACGGCTGACACTCCCTCGACCGCGCGCCGGCTCCGCACCTCGGATTTCGACTACGAGCTCCCCGAGCGGCTGATCGCTCAGCGTCCGGCACGGGTGAGGGACGAGAGCCGGCTGCTCGTTCTGGACCGCGAATCGAGGACGATCGAGGACCGGCGGTTTCCCGAGCTGTTGTCCCGACTGGATCCCGGCGATGCGCTCGTCCTCAACGATACGCGCGTATTTCCGGCTCGCCTGATCGGTCGCAAGCCGACGGGGGCAGCCGCCGAAGTCCTGCTTCTCTCGCCCCTGGCCGGCGACGGGTCGGGGCGCGACTGGGAGGCGATCGTGCGACCGGGCGGTAAGCTGAAGCCCGGTCGGGAGGTGATCGTCTCCGATGCGCTTCGGGTCCGGATCCTCGATTCGACCTCGGACGGCGGTCGGATCGTTCGACTCGAGGGAGAAGGAGAGCCGATGGCTCTCGTGGAGCGATACGGAAGCGTTCCACTGCCGCCCTACGTTCAGCGAGTGGCAGACGCAGAGGATCGGGAGCGCTACCAGACCGTGTATGCCCGTTCCACAGGGAGCGTCGCCGCGCCGACCGCCGGCCTTCACTTCACGCCGGAGTTGCTGGCAGCCGCCACAGCGGCCGGGGTAAACGTGGTTCACCTGACGCTGCACGTGGGACTCGGTACGTTTCGACCGGTGGACGTCGAGGATCCTGAAGAACATGAGCTTCACGCAGAGCGGTGGTGCATGACCCGCGAGTGCGCCTCGACGCTGAACGCGACGCGGGAGGCGGGAGGCAGGGTCTGGGCGGTCGGCACGACCTCGGCGAGAGTGCTGGAAACGGCAGTGACGCCCCAGGGACGCTTCGAGCCCGGAGAGGGGTGGACGGATCTCTACATCCTGCCGCCGCACCGCATGCTCGGCGTGGATTGTCTGCTCACCAATTTCCACCTGCCCCGGTCCAGCCTGCTGATGCTCGTATCGGCGTTCGCCGGCCGGGAGTTCGTTCTCGACGCATACCGGCACGCCGTGAAACAGGAGTACCGGTTCTACTCCTATGGCGATGCGATGCTGATCCTGTGAGCGGGGCCCGAAGGACGTCGAGATGCGGGTAGACGGGCGGGAGGGCGAGTTCCGCCTCGAGGGCACCGACGGGCGCGCTCGCGCGGGGACGATCCAGCTGCGCAGCGGCACCGTGCAGACCCCCTGCTTCATGCCGGTCGGCACCCAGGGTACCGTGAAGTCTCTCACCCCGGACGACCTCGAAGCGATCGGGGCGAAGATTCTGCTGGGGAATACGTACCACCTGTACCTGCGACCTGGCACCGAAGTGATCGAAGAGGCCGGCGGACTGGCCCGGTTCATGAACTGGAACGGGCCGATCCTCACCGACTCGGGCGGATTCCAGGTGTTCTCGCTGGCCCGCATCAATCGCGTTACGGACGACGGGGTCACCTTTCAGAGCCACATCGACGGATCCAGCCACCTGCTGACCCCGGAGCGCGCAGTAGAGATCCAGACTTCGCTCGGCTCCGACATCATGATGGCGCTCGACGAGTGTCCACCCGGCCGCGCCGACCCCGATACGGCCCGCGCGGCCCTCGAGCGGACCCTGACCTGGCTCGCGCGCTGCCGGGAACGGCATGCAGAGCTCCGTGCGGGACCGTCCGGTGACCCCGGCCTCCTGTTTCCGATCTTCCAGGGAGCTTCGTGGCCGGAGCTTCGTCTGGAGTCCCTCGAACGAACGCTCGAGCTCGGCGACTGGCCGGGCATAGCGATCGGTGGTCTCTCGGTCGGTGAGCCGAAGGAGGTGACACTCGACATCCTGGATGTGTGCGAGCCGCAACTTCCGGCAGGGCTGCCGCGCTACCTGATGGGGGTGGGGTACCCGGAGGACCTGATCGAATCGATCCGCCGCGGGGTGGACATGTTCGACTGCGTGGCCCCGACCCGGAATGGTCGGAACGGCACCGCCTTCACGACTTCGGGGCGCGTGAACGTGAAGAGGGCAGGCTTCGCTCGCGACTTCCGACCTCTCGACGAGAGCTGCGGCTGCGAGTGCTGCCGCAACTACACCCGAGCCTATCTCCGGCACCTGTTCGTCGCCGACGAGCTCCTCGGGCTGCGTCTGCTGTCGCTTCACAATCTCGCGTTCCTGATCGATCTTTCCGCACAGGCGAGGGTGGCGATCCTCGAGGAGCGGTTCGACACCTGGGCGGACGACCGCTTGCGGCGATATCGCGGCGGGCCGGATATATTGGATGACTGATTCACGACCGACGATGGAGGAATCGTGCCGACAGTACAGATGTTGATCCTGCAGGCCTCGGGCACTCCGCAGGGGCAGAGCCCGTTCGGCATGTTGTTCATGTTCGCGGCGATCTTCGCGATCTTCTATTTCCTGCTGATCCGACCGCAGAAGCAGCAGCAGAAGGCCCACGCGGAGATGGTGGCACAGCTGTCGAAGGGTGACGAGGTCGAGACGATCGGAGGAATCGTCGGGAAGATCGTGCACCTGACGGACGACCGCGTCACGATCCGGTCGGCCGGAGACACGCGTCTCGAAGTCGATCGATCGAAGGTCGGACGCAAGTTCACTTCCGACGGCTCGGACAGCTGAAAATGGCCGTGCGAGAGATCCGCGTGCTGGGCGATCCTGCCCTGCGCGCGCAGTGCGAGGAGGTCAGGGAAGTCGACGAGGAGGTCCGGCGACTGGTGGACGACCTGATCGAAACGATGGATGCCGCCGATGGGATCGGACTTGCGGCGCCGCAGGTCGGGATTCCGTTGCGAGTGTTCGTGTATGACGTCCGGGACCCGGAGATCGAACCGGGCGTTCTGATCAACCCTCGCATCGTGGAGGCCGGGGGAACGGTCCGGGACACCGAGGGCTGTCTCAGCATTCCGGGGTTCAACGAGACGGTAGAGCGCTACGCGACCGTCGTGGTCGAGGGTCTGGACCGCGAGGGCAGGGAGATCCGCATCGAGGCGGGAGACCTTCTCAGCCGCTGCCTGCAGCACGAATACGATCATCTCGACGGAGTCCTGTTCATCGACCGTTTGAGCCCGCTGAAGCGCCGGATGCTGCTGAACAAGTGGGCGAAGCTGGACGAGTCGGAGAGACGTCCGGCCACCGCCGTCTGACACGCACGGGGCTCTCCCGACCGGAGCCCGGTCCAACACCTACCGCTCATCGCCGGGAGAGGCAGATGCGGATCCTGTTCTGGGGAACTCCCGAATTCGCAGTTCCATCGTTGCGTGCGCTGCAGGAAGAGGGACATGCGGTCCTGGCGGTCGTCACCCAGCCGGATCGTCCGGCGGGCAGGGGCCGGCAATTGCGGGAGAGTCCCGTGAAGCGCGAGGCGGAACGGGAGGGCATCCCGGTTCTGCAGCCCGAGAATCCGCGAGACGAGGCGTTTCAGGCTGAGCTCCAGGCCCTCGAGCCGGATCTTTCGGTCGTGGCCGCCTATGGTCATATCCTGACGGACGACGTACTCGCGCTGCCGCGCTTGGGATCGGTGAATGTTCATGCCTCGCTGCTGCCGGCGCTGCGCGGCGCCGCACCCGTGAACTGGGCGATCATCCACGGACACTCGCATTCCGGCGTTACGATCATGAGGATGGTCCGGGAGCTCGACGCCGGACCGATCCTGTATCGAGTGGCGACGCCCCTGCCCGACGACATCAGTGCGGGCGAGCTGTACCTGATGCTCAGCGAGATGGGTGCCACCGCGCTGATCGAGGCACTCGCGCAGATGGAGGCGGGCGTACTCGAGGAGACCGAACAGGAACACGAACGCGCGACGTACGCACCGAAGCTCGCCAGGGATGACGCCCGCGTGGCCTGGGCACTCGATGCAGAGGAACTGCAGCGCTGGATTCGCGGGTGCGACCCGTGGCCGGCAGCCTGGTCGAAGCTCGACGACGAGCCCGTCCAGTTGTTCCGACCGGAAGTCGTCGAGGAAGACCAGGAGACCGCTCCGTCGGCGGCACCCGGGACGGTCCTGCGAGCGGACGCGCGCCACGGCCTCGAGGTGGCCACGGGCGGCGGAAGATTGCGTATCGGTGAGGTCAAGCCCGCCGGCAAGGGACGGATGCCTGCATCTGCCTGGATCGCCGGCCGAGGCGTAGCGGAGGGCGACCGATTCCACTGATCCGTCCTCGAGCCGTACCGGGTCTCCACGTCATCTGTTCGGACGACCAGATCGAGCGTGAGGATGCTTCGTCGAGAATGTCCGCGTTGTACGAGGCGGGGGGTGATGCGCTCGCGCTGCACCTGAGACCCCGGAGCGCTTCCGTCCGCCGATGTTGGGAACTGGCAGGCACGCTCACGCCGGTAGCGGCCCGGACCGGTGGCTGGATCGTGATCAACGGGCGGACGGACGTGGCGAAGCTGGTCGATGCCGATGCGGTCCAGCTGGGACACGGGGCGTTGCCGATCGACGCCGCCCGCGAATTGCTCGGGCGCGATTGCGCGATCGGGGTCTCGGTCCATTCGGAGCAGGAGGCCCGCCAGGCGGATGAGGCGGGAGCAGACTTCCTGCTGCTGGGTACGATCTTCCCGACGGCGAGTCATCCCGGAGAACCGGGATCTGGAGTCTCGATCATCCGTGGCTGCGCCGGACTGACAGCTCCCGTGATCGCGATCGGAGGGATCGACGAGCGCCGCATCTCGACCGTAGTCGAGGCTGGTGCGTCCGGCGTGGCCGTGATCCGGGCCGTGTGGGACGACGACGAACCGGCAGACGCCGTGCGACGGCTGATCGCGGAACTGGACATCGCGGGACGGAGGAACGGAATTCGGATGCGCATCGAGGTCAACGGAAAGCCGATCGATCTGAGGTCGAGCGGCACGGTGAAGGACCTTCTCGACGAGCTCGGCCTGGATCCCCGGATGGTCGTGGTCGAGAGAAACCGTGAGATCGTGCGGCGCGATGATCTGGGTGCCGTCCGGGTGGTCGCGGGCGACTCTTACGAAATCGTCCAGTTCGTGGGCGGCGGCTGACCCGGCGCGGACGCACATTCAACCACTTGCACCCCGAACTTCGGGGGAGGAAACGGGCATGACGGTTCGTACCATGGAAGATCTGCCGGCCGGCGATCCTCTGATCATAGCGGAACGGCAGTTCACTTCCCGTCTGATCGTGGGCACCGGGAAGTACGGGAGTCACCAGGAGACGGTGGACGCGCTCCGTGCCTCGGGCGCCGAAATGGTCACGGTAGCAGTGCGCCGGGTGGACCTGGACGCGACGAACGAGAAGAGCCTGCTTCATCACCTCGATCCCGAGGAGTTCTTCCTGCTCCCGAATACGGCGGGGTGTTTCACTGCCGAGGATGCGATCCGATACGCTCGCCTGGGCCGGGAGGTGGGACTCTCGAGCTGGGTGAAGCTGGAGGTGATCGGTGACCAGGAGACGCTCCTGCCCGATACCGAAGCCCTGCTCGAGGCCACGCGGGTACTCGTGGATGAAGGATTCACGGTCTTGCCCTACACGAACGATGATCTGATCACGGCGCTGCGCCTGGAGGAGGCGGGGGCGGCGGCGGTCATGCCGCTGGCGTCGCCGATCGGAAGCGGACTCGGGCTCCTGAACCCGATCAACATCCGTATCCTCAAGGCGCGACTTTCGGTCCCGGTGATCGTGGATGCCGGGGTGGGGACCGCCTCCGATGCCTGTCTGACGATGGAGCAGGGCGTAGACGGCATCCTGATGAACACGGCGCTGGCGGCCGCAGAGCGTCCCGTCCTGATGGCGGGGGCGATGAGAGAGGCAGTCCGCGCCGGGCGCGCCGCCTGGCTGGCCGGGCGCATGCCGACGCGGGAGTGGGCGGTGCCGTCGAGTCCTTCGACCGGAATGCTCGGCTGAAGCGGTGGTGAGCCGCCGCGATCGCGAGGGGGGCGGTCCGGGCGTCGAGGTCAGAACAGCCGCGTACCGGGTGCTGTCGGACGTGCGAAGAGGGTCATACGCGGATCGCGCAGCTGCGGATCGCTTCCGCGGCCTCAAGGGCAGGGACCGGGCTCTCGCCCAGGAACTGGCATACGGTACGATCCGCCTTCGGAACCGACTGGATGCGGAGCTCGCAGTCCTGGTCGATCGGCCGCTACCGACGCTGGATCCATCCCTGCTGGACTGGTTGCGTCTCGGGCTCTACCAGGTCCGCGAGACCCGGATTCCTCCACACGCCGCCGTGCATGCGACCGTAGAGGGTGCGAGGAACGAGCTGGGCCGCGGCCCGTCGGGTCTCGCGAATGCCGTGCTGCGACGGGCCGGTCGAGAGGCCCGCGATCCGGCTGCGTTTCCCGATCCGGAGACCCGGCCCGAGGCGTGGCTGGCCACTTTCGGATCGCACCCCGCGTGGCTGATCCGACGGTGGCTTGCACGGTGGCCGCTTGCCGAGGTGCGTCGGCTCGTGGAGAATGACAATCGTGCGCCGTCCGTCACGTTGCGGTTGCTCGAATCCCGGGAACGGGAATTCGAGCCGGGTGAATCGAACTCGGACCGTTCACTCGAGCCACTGCCGGATTGGCCGGGCATGGTGCGGCTCCTGGACGGAGACCCGGCCCGGGTGCTGGCGCGCCGCACGGCGATCGCACAGGACCCTGCCGCCTCGGCCGTGGTAGATTTTGTCGGCCCGCAGATCGAGGGACCCGTTCTGGACGCGTGCGCGGCGCCCGGAGGCAAGGCGGCCGCCCTCGCGAAGCTGGCTTCGGGTGCGCGACCGTTCGTGGCGGCGGATGCAGGAGTCGCGAGAACGCGAATCGCGGCAGCGACTCTGCGGCGCACCGGTTCGGACGCGCGACCGGTGACGATGGACGCGCGTCGTCCGGCGATCAGATCGGCCCGCACCGTGCTGCTGGATGCTCCCTGTTCGGGAACAGGTGTCCTGCGGCGCAGGCCGGACGCGCGGTGGCGGATTTCGGAACGACGACTGGACTCGCTTCGCGCCCTGCAGGCCGATCTGCTGGATAGCTGTGCGGAGCTGCTCGAGCCGGGCGGATTGCTGGTGTACTCGACCTGCTCGCTCGAGCCCGAGGAGAATCAGGTGCAGGTGGAATCGTTCCTGGCTCGCACGCCGGAATTCGCGCGCGAGCCGGCGTCCGGGTTGACGGGACGCGTTGAGGAGTGCCTTACGGAGTGCGGCGACCTGGAAGTCCTGCCATTCCGGACGGGAACCGATGGGGCATTTGCGAGCCGACTGAGAAAAGGCGACGACGGATGACATACAGGCGGAGGCGGGGGCTCAGGCGGAGCCGTACGCCACAGCGCGAGTCGAAAACCGCAGGGGCGGATTCGTCGAATCCGGCCGGCCGGGAAACGGGTCCGGCATCGAGCCCCTGGAAGCGCTGGTTTGGAACCGGGTTGCTGATCGCAGGGTTGTTCCTCGCCGGGTACCTCGGTGCGAGCCTGTGGCTTCCCTCCGAGAATGGACCTGCCGACGCAGGACCGCTCGTCACCGTTCCAGAACTCGTGGGCCTCGATGACCTGGAGGCGCGGCAGAGTCTCGAGAAGCTCGGGCTCGAATACGGGATCCGCTCGACGGTGTCGCATCCGCGGGCCCCCGAGGGTGCGGTGCTGGCGCAGAGCCCGATTCCGGGACAGGCGGTGCGTCCGGGCGCACCGGTGGAGGTGACGCTCAGCCGGGGGCCCGACCGGCATTCGATTCCCGATGTATCGGGTCTCACCGAGAGACAGGCCTCGATTCTCCTCGAACGGCTCGGATTCCGCGTCGCGGCGGAGACGGCAACGCACCCGAGCGAGGCGGGTCGAGCGATTCGTACCGAACCGGAAGCGGGCACCGAACTGACCGTTCCGGCCGACGTGACCCTGCTGGTGAGCCGGGGCTCGCCGCTCACGACCGTGCCGGTGCTCTCCGGACGCTTCATCGACGACGCAAGGGGTATCCTGGAATCATCGGGGCTCGTGCTGGGGGCGATCAGCTACGACCCGATGTCACTCGACGCGCCGGGCACGATCGTCGGCCAGTATCCGCCCGGGGGATACGGACTGAGACGAGGGGACCCCGTCGAGATTCGGGTCGCTGGACGTCCACGGACGGTCGATCGCACTCGCATGCGACCCGTGGACGGGGACGGACAGGAACAGGGTCGCCCGGATGACTCTGCGGATTCCGACGGACCTGAGGAGCTCTGAGCCAGCGTGAATCTGCGAACGGCAATCTTCTCGAACTGGGGCTACAAGCTCGCGGCCTTCGTCATCGTGTTGCTGCTCTGGCTGAGTCTGAGTGCGGATGAGCGACAGTCTCAGCCGGTACGGACCCTCGTGACCGTCGAGGTGCTCGACTCGGCGTGGGTCCTCGTCAACGCGCCGACCGAGATCAGCACCACCTTCCAGGGTCGGAATCGGGACCTGGCCGCCCTCCTGGTAAACGTACCGGAGATCCCGATCGTGATCGACTCCGTTCCCGATACCGGAATGCAGGTGGAACTCGACCTCTCGCGCGTGCGATACGACCGTGAGCTCGATGTTCGTCCTACCTCCGTCGTGCCTCGATCTCTGGACCTGCAATTCGAGCGCAGGGCGGAGCGGCGAGTGCCGGTTGTGGCAGAGATCGACGCGATTCCCGCGACGGGATTCACGATCCTGCGGCCGATCCTGGTGTCGCCGGACACCGTGACCGTGCGCGGACCGGCTTCGGAGGTGGAAAGCATCACGCGGGTCGCCACTCGCCGGATCCAGCTCGAAGAGGTCGCGAACACCATCATGCGGGACCTGCCGATCGAGCTTCCCACGGGAGTGAGAAGCGTCAGCGTGGATCCTGCGTCTGCGCTCGTCACGGTGGAGGTCGATTCGCTCCTCATTCTGACGCGCCGCGTGCCCGTTCGGCTGGTTGGCCCGGGAACCGAAGGTCTCCTCGTCACACCCGACAGCGTCGATGCCGTGATTCGCGGTGCGGCGAGAGCGGTTCGTCGCCGGCTCCAGGCACTCGAGTACGTGGAGGCGCGTGCCGAGAGCGTCGAGGATCTACCGACCCGGATTCCCCTTGACCCGGCAATCGCCGACTCGGGCTTCGTTTCGGTTCGGTTCATGCCCCCGGAAGTCTTCGTTCAGCCCGGACCCTCATCGTGAGGCCTGCCCCGGTCTTCGGGCCCGTACTGGGCATCGAATCATCCTGCGATGAGACGTCGGCCGCGGTCGTATCGGACGGGGAGGTGCTCGGGCACGTCATACTCTCGCAGGACGCCCATCAGCGATTTGGCGGCGTCGTTCCCGAGATCGCGGCTCGCGCCCACCTGAGGCAGCTCGACGCGGTGGTCGAGGCCACCCTCTCGCAGGCCGGATTCGGTGCCGAAGCTCTGACCGGAGTGGGTGTCACGGCCGGGCCCGGCTTGATCGGCGCGCTACTGGTCGGGTTGAACTGGGCGAAGGGATTCGCCTGGGCACGCGGCTTGCCGCTGCTCGGCGTCCACCACATGGAAGCTCACCTGTTCGCGAACTCGCTGGAATCGCCGGGAGCCCGTCCTCCCTTCGTCGCGCTGCTGGTCTCGGGTGGGCACACGTTGCTGCTCTTCGCGGAGGACTGGGGTCGCTACGAGCTGCTCGGCGAGACGCGCGACGACGCGGCCGGCGAGGCATTCGACAAGGTGGCTCGCCGGCTCGGTCTGGGATATCCGGGCGGACCGGAGATCGAGCGCGTGAGCCGGGCGGGACAACCCGGGCGATTCACGCTCCCGCGCCCGATGCTCGCCGGACGTGACTCGCCGGGCGACCCCGCATTCTTCGACTTTTCCTTCAGCGGGCTCAAGACGGCGACCGCGCTGCTGGCCGCCGAGCTGGAAGCGGAGGCGGATACGGGTTTCGAGGACCTGGTCCCCGACCTCGCCGCGGAGTTCCAGGAAGCCGTGGTCGATACCCTGGTCGGAAAAGTGATGCGGGCCGTTGAATGGTCGGGCTGCCGCCGCGTGCTTCTCGGCGGGGGTGTCGCACGCAACGGATCTCTTCGATCGCGGCTCGAGGTCGCCCTGGCATCGCACGGAGGCGAGCTGTTCGCTCCCTCTCCCCGTCTTGCCGCGGACAACGCCGCGATGGTGGCGCGTCTCGCGGAACACCGTTTGTCGCTGGGAGAACGGTCCGGGCTGGACCTCAACGCCGATCCTTCGCTCGCTTTTCCCGGCCTGTTCAGGCGTGATCCGAATGCGCCGCGGCACGGGTCGAATCAAGGAGCCTCATGTATCCGGAACTGATCACGCTCAACCTCCCGATCCTCGGTTCGATCACCATCACCTCGTTCGGGGTGATGATGGCGCTGTCCTTCCTGACCGGATTCTGGATCGTTCGAGTCGAGCTGCGCCGGAAGGGAATGGACGAGGATCTCGCCGGCGACGTGCTCATGGGAGCCATCATCGGCGGGATCCTCGGCGCAAAGATCTACTACGTGCTGCTGAACTGGCCCCAGACGGTCCAGGATCCGTTCGGCATGCTCTTCTCGCGCGCGGGCCTGGTGTGGTACGGCGGATTCATCGGGGGAGCGATCGGGGTGATCGTCGCGATCCGCAGGCGAGGAGCACCGGTACCGGTCCTGGCCGACGTATGCGCGCCGGCCCTGGCCCTGGCGTACGCAGTGGGACGAATGGGCTGTTTTCTGGTCGGCGACGACTACGGGCGGCCTACCGACAGCTGGGTCGGGATCGCGTTTCCGAACGGCAGCCCCCCGAGCACGGCGGGCAATCTGCGACGGATGTTCGGCGTGGACGTGCCCGCGTCGATTCCTGATTCCACGGTGCTGGCCGTACACCCGACACAGCTGTACGAGATCGGCATGTCGCTGCTGATCTTCGCAATCCTCTGGCGACTGAGGCGCGAGCCGTGGAAAGCGGGTCGTATGTTCGCATTGTGGCTGGCTCTCGCAGGTGTCGAACGACTGGTGGTCGAGTTCTTCCGGGCCAAGGACGATCGCTTCTTCGGATTTCTCACGCTGGCGCAGCTGATCAGCATCGGCCTGATCCTGTTCGGAGGCTGGCTCTTCGTCCGGCTCAAACGTCCGTCGGCCGGGGAATCGTCCCCGGGGGCATGACGACAGGCCCGTGCGCCCTTCGGCCCGTGCGCTCTTCGTTCTGTCTCTCGGCATTCTGCTCGCCGGACCGGCCCCGCTGCGATCTCAGGGCCTGGCAGACAGGGAGATCACCGAGATCACCTTCGAGGGAAACCAGGCGTTCCCCGAGAAGGACCTGCGCCGGGCGATCCTGACGGACCAGACACGCTGTAAGAGCTTCCTGTTTCAGTTTCCCTTTCCCTTCTGCCCCCTGACCGACTGGGGGTTCGCGCACTCCCGTGAATTCCTGGACGAAGGCGAGCTTCCTCTCGACGTGGTGCGACTCGAGCTCTACTACCGTCAACGAGGATTCCGCCAGGCGCGGGTCGATACGGTCGTGACGCGGATGGACGACAAGGCCCAGGTCGTCTTCAAGGTCCGCGAGAACGACCCGACTCTGATTTCTCGCATCGACGTCCAGGTCCGGGGTGACGCGACAGACTCGGCCGCCGTGGTGTCGAGCCTCCCGATCGGTGTCGGCGATCGACTGGACCTCGTGGCCCTGCAGCAGGGCGAGGCGGCGATCGCGGACGAGCTGCGGCGGGAAGGCTACATCGATGCTGCCGTGCTTCGGGACTACTTCATCCCGCGCGATTCCCTGACCGCTGCCGTGACGCTCCGGGTCGATCCCGGTCCGAGAGTCCGCGTGGGGGACGTGGAGATCCAGGGATCCGCCGACGTCGGGGACGAGGTGGTCCGGTCGCTGCTGGATTTCGAGACCGGCGACTGGTTTCGAGAGTCGCGCGTGATCGATAGCCAGCGCCGTCTCTTCAACCTCGAGGCATTCCGCTACGCCAATATCACGTCCGAGAGGGCGAGCGACTCGGTGATCGATCTGAGCGTCCAGGTGGCCACCGCCCCGCGCCGAGCCGTGCGAACCGGGTTCGGCGTGCAGACGGACGAGTGCGTCGAGCTGCAGGCCCAGGTGATCAACCGGAACTTCTTCGGTGGCGGACGGACGATGCGGATCACGGGCCGGGTCTCGAACCTGCTCGCGAAGCAGCTGGACGGGACGTTTCCCTGTAATGGAACGAGCAGCGACCCCGTATACCAGGAACTCAACTGGCTGCTCAATTTCTCCTTTCTGCAGCCCGTCCTTTCGGACAGTCGCAACTCGCTCCAGGCCCGGGTGTTCACGGAGCGCGAGACGGTGCCGGATCTCTACGTCCGCACCTCGGTCGGTGGCGAACTCGCATTCAACTTCCGCCTCGCTCCCCGCATGTCTCTGAGGCCGTCCTTCCGGCCGGAGCTGACCTCTTTCGGCGGGCAATCGGCGGACATCTACTTCTGCGTGAATTTCGGCCTCTGCACGCCCGACGACATCGCGCTCCTCACGGAAAGCAACTGGCTGTCGCCCCTCGGGGCACTCTGGGCCTTGAACCGGACCGACAGTCCGCTGTGGACCACGTCGGGCTATTACGTGGCCGCGGATGGCGAAGCGGCGGCCGCGTTCACCGGCTCCGACTACCGGTACCTGCGGGCAAGCGTCGAGACCGCGGGCTTCCGGCCGGTGTTCGGAGACGCCGTGCTCGCGATGCGATTGCGATTCGGTGGCGTGCAGGGCGTGTCGTCGAGCGTGTTCGGCGGCGACGAGGAAGGCGTAGAGATCATCCATCCCACGAAGCGCTTCTTCGCGGGCGGGCCGCAGAGCGTAAGGGGGTTCGGACTGAACCTGCTCGGTCCGACCGTACTCGTCATCTCGGACCTCGAGGACTGCGGTTCGTCGGACCTCACGCCGGAGGAGCTCCAGGCCTGCGCGAACGCGCTCGACCCGAACGATTTCGACGAACGACCGGTCGGCGGCAATGTGCTGTTCGAGGGATCGGCGGAACTCCGGTTCCCGGTCAGCAGTCGGCTTACGGTCGTGGGATTCATCGACGCGGGACAGGTCTGGGAGGGCGTGGACGACGACGTTCAGCTCGTCGCCACACCGGGCGTCGGCATCCGGTTCAACAGTCCTGTGGGACCGTTGCGCATGGACCTCGGATACAACACGACGGGAACCAAGTTCAAGCCGGTCGTTGCGGTCCGGGCCGAGACCGGAGAGATCGTGGAGCTCGAGGACGAGGTCATCTACGACCCGTTCACCTGGGACGATCCATCGCTGCTGACCGAGGTGTGGCGCCGGATCCAGCTTCAGTTCTCGATCGGCGAGGCCTTCTGAGATGGCGAACGAGGCCTTCTCCAAGGTGTCGCGCGCGGCCAGGCGGCTGGCGGAATCGCTCACCCGGGTCACCCTCGGCCTGATCGGCATCGCCTTCCTGACCGCGGCGGGCTCGTTGCTGCTGCTGAGTCAGACGGTGGTCGGTCGGCAGGCGGTAGCGGACCTGGTGGTGGACGCCCTCGAGGGTTCCGTGAACGGGGGCGTCAGGATCGGACCTATTCTCGGCGGAAACCTGTTCACCCACGCGCTGGTCGAGCGATTCGAGATCACCGATCCCGACGGTCGCCTGTTCGTCGGAATCGACAGTGTGCGCCTTCATTACAACCCGCTCAGCCTCGCCCTCGGGACGTTCCGATTCGACGACGTGTCGATGGAGCGAGTGAAGCTCGTTCTTCGACAGCACGAAGATGGGCGCTGGAATTTCGACCGGATCTTCGGCGACGAGGAAGCCGCGGAATCCGACACGATCGACGATGGACGGCAGGGTAACGATCGCATCCTGCTTTCTGATGTGCTCGTGAGGGACGGAGAGGTGGAGGTGCACGTTCCGTGGGCCACCGGCCTGACGGGCTCGGCGAGGGACAGCGCCATCGCCCAGGGGCTGCGGGGAGATCGACTCTGGCGAGTTCGTACTACGGGCCCGGATCGTTACGAACGCGAGCTGCTGCTCCACCGGCTGTCCGGCCGGTTTCCGCTGATCCGGATCGTGGACCCCGTGCGACCGTTGCGCTTCGACATGGAGGGCGTATCGGCGGAGGCGGCGGTCGTGACGCAGACCCTCGACGTGGTTTCGCTGGACGGGTCGGTGGAGATCGCCGATACGGTGGACATCCGTCTCGATGCCGTCGAACTCGGCGAATCGGCGCTGTCGGGGTCCGGCTGGGTGCACCCGGTGGATCCCGTACAGTTCGAGTTCGATCTCGAGGCCCGGCCGATGGGCTTCGCGGACCTGCAGTGGATTCCGCTTCCGATTCCGGCGCGCGGAGGTGGACCGGCGGACCTGCACCTGTATACCCGCGGCGAGACGATCGTCGTGGAAGCCACGAATGGCGACATCCGGGTGGACGACTCGCGGGTGCAGGGAGACTTCACCGCGGCGCTGGAATCGGTGCCCCGGTTCGAGCGACTGGACGTGAACCTCCGGCCCCTCCGTCTCGCCCTCGTAAACGAAGTGCTGGAGATCGAGGACGGGCTGGATGGATTTCTCGAGGGCCCGGTCGCGGGCAGTGGCCCGATCACTCTGCTCACGGTGGACGCAGACCTCACGATTCGGGATCCGCCTGCGGAGGAGCCGAGAGCTCCGTCATTCCTGAGGGCCCGTGGCGGGATCGCGATCGTCGAGCCCCGCCGAATGTCGGAGCTCGAACTGACCCTGCGAAACTTCGAGCCTCGCTGGGCCGGGATCGTCGGACTGCGCAACGAGCTGCCGGGTCGTGCCACCGGTGATGCGACGTTCGATGGGATCGCGGGCGACCGGTTCCGCTTCGACACCGAGGTGTCGCACACGCTCCCGGGCCATCAGCCATCGGTTCTGGCCGGCGGCGGAATGGTCGATCTCGAAGGCGACCGCGAGGTGGATGTCGCGTTCGAGTTCGATCCCCTGGTGCTGGCGATCGTGGAGCCGGTGCTTCCGGAAGGCGTATCGGTACTGAGCGAGGTCCGCGGACCGTTCTCGGCACGGGGTCCGCTGGACGACCTGAAGATCGAAACTGATCTCGAGACTCCCCGCGGCCAGCTCAGTTTCACGGGGCAGTTCGACCTGGTCTCGGAGCCGCAGACTTACGACGCGACCCTGCTCGCCCGGGACATCCAGCTCTCCGAGTGGATCGAAGCAGGCCCTGAGACACGGCTCGCGGTCGAGGGGCGGGTTTCGGGCACGGGCACCGATCCCGCGACTCTCGAAGCCCAGTTCGACTTGCGTCTCCTGCCGTCGCTGTTCGAAGGGGCCCGGGTGGACACGAGCATCATCCGATTCACCCTCGCAGATGGGCTGGCCCGCGCCGACACCTTCGCGATCCGCTCGCAGGCGGTGGCCGTGGATGGGCGTGGAGCCTTCGGTCTCACGGAGAGCACCAGCGGTTCGCTCGTCCTCGACATCGCGATTCCCGATCTCTCGGAATGGAACGCATGGCTGGTGGAGGGTCGCAATCCGGCACGGATCGAGGATGACGTTTCGGAGCTGTTCGAAGCCTTTGCGCCAACCGATGAGGGGCCGGTGCCGGAGACCTTCGAGGCGCTTCCCGATACACTCTCGGGAAGCCTCGAGGCGCTCGGCGTCCTCTACGGGAACGTGGCCGACTTCTCCTTCGGCGGGCGGGCATTCGCCCGGGATCTCGCGTGGGGGGAGATCCAGACAGATTCGATCCAGGTGACGCTCGATCTTCCGGACCCCAGGGAGCCCGATTCCCTGGTGGCGCACGGTTCGGCGTTCGCGTCGAGCATCTACGGTCGGAGCCTGGACACGCTGGACGTGCGCTGGACGCGGCACACGACCGAAAGCCACGAGGTCTCGTTCTACGCGCTGCGGGATTCGACGCTCGAGGTGGACTCCGACACCGGGATCCTGTGGACGGATCGCCAGAAGGCCTTCCGACTCGACCGACTGCGGCTCGTCGGTGCGGGTCGGGGGTTGACGCTCTCTGACACGGCCCTGATCACGTACGGAGAGACCGGTCTCACGGCGCGCGGGGTTCGTCTCGACGGCAGCGACGGCACGTTTCTCGAACTGGAGGGCGCGATCCCCGATTCCGGGCAGGCGGCCCTCGATCTGACGGCCCGAAGCCTCCACCTCGAGAACTTCCTCGAAGCGCCGGGAAACCCGCTCGACCTGCGGGGAAGAATCGACATCGACATCCAGGTGCGCGGAACCGCGGATGCCCCGCTGGCGGAGCTGGACGCGACGATCGATGGCCCGTCGATCCGCGGGATCGGATACGAGAGACTGACCACCGATCTGAGTTATGCCGGCCGCCGGCTGGCCGTGAACTCGGCGCTGGTGACCAACGACACGGAGATCGCCCGGGTCGACGGCTTCCTCCGCCTGGATCTCTCGTTCCGCGAGGTGGAGCGGCGAATCCTGGACGAGCCGATCGACCTGATGGTCGTCGTGGACAGCATGCCGCTGACGGCGGTCGAGTTGCGCGTCGAGTCTCTCCGGGACGTCGAGGGGTACGCCCTGGGGAGCTTCCGTGTCACCGGAAAGCCCGGAGAGCTGCGCTTCGACGGCGAGACACGGTTCCACAACGCGGCGGCCACGGTGCCCTCGCTGGGCATCCGGCTGCAGGACGCGATCGGTCGCCTGGTGTACGCAGGCGCCGACGCCCGGGTCGATACGCTGAGCGTGCGCTCTTCCGCGGGTGGGACGGCGGTGGTCGCGGGTCACGTCGGCGTTCAGGACCCGACCGACATCACCTTCAATCTCGCATTCTCGGCCAATCGATTCGTCGGAATCGATCGGCGGACCATGCGCACGACGCTCGACGGCGCCGGGACCCTGCAGGGCTCCTACAACCGACCCGAGGTGGCCGGTGATTTCCGGGTGTCGCGCGGCGAAGTGCAGGCCGAACGGTTCGTGCGCGAGAGACAGGTGGTGGACCTGACCGATCCCTCGGTCTACGCCCTGCTGGATACGGTGATCGTGCGGGACCAGCGGATTCTCGGCCGGATCGAGAACCCGTTCATGCAGAATCTGAAGCTCGACGTGAATCTCGCGGTCGGACCCGATTTCTGGCTGCGATCGAGCGCCCTGGACGTGGAGTTGTCGGGCAACGTCGAGCTGCACATGGATCGGGCACGGGGTGACCTCACGGCGCTCGGCACCCTCAATCTGCCCCGCGGGAAGTTCAGATACGTTTCAGGCACGGGAACGGATCTGTCGAGCCTGTATTCCCGCCAGCTGCAGATCGACCGGGGCCAGATCACCTTCGTCGGAACTCCGGGACTCGACCCGAACCTCGACATCGATGCCGAATACAGGGCGCGTGGAGAGATCGGACAGGTGACGATCCGTGTACACGTCGGAGGGTCGGCGCTCGCGCCAACGATGACGACCAGCAGCGATCCCCCCCTGCCTGAATCGGATCGGATCTGCTACCTGCTCTTCTCTTCGGCCTGCTTCGGGGCGTCGAACCAGGGCGGTCAGTTTGCCACGTCCCTGGTCCGGGAAGGCCTGCTGGGTTCGGTCAGCAGTCAGGTGTCCCAGGTGCTCGTCGGCGGCGTCGGCCTGGTGGACTACGTGGACATTCGCTCCTCCGGCGCGACGGAACGGGAGCTGGAGTCGGGTCAGTCGAATCTCCTGTATGGAACCGAGATCGACATCGGCCGCTACCTGACGCCGGATCTGTTCGTGAAGGTCACCCAGCCCCTGGGCGGACGGCTTCCGGGCATGACGATCGACTGGGCGTTCCTGCCTTCCTGGCGACTCGAATTCAAGACGGAGGACAGGTTCAACCGTTACGCCTCCTACGGCTACAGTTTCAGTACCTACAGCGACCGTACGTGGGGCTTCCTGCTGTTTCGCGAGTGGGCCTTCTGATACATTCCCGACACGGCCGCCGACGTACCCCAATCGCGCGAACCTCAAGATCGACGGCTGAATACATTGGCTGAATTTCCGATACCCGATTCCGAACGCTACCTGGTGCTCGTGAATCCGCGCGCCGCAGGGGGCCAGCCGGCGGCCCTGCGACGGCGGATCGGTGGCGCCATGGCGGCCCGGGGTGTCCCGTTCGACATCGTCGAGACCTCGACGCCCGAGGAGGGTCTCGCGGTAGTTCGGACGGCCGCGTTGAGAGGGTTCCGGGCGGTTCTCGCCGCCGGTGGGGATGGCACGATCGCGCTGGCGTTGCGTGGCACCGCCGGCAGCACCACCCCGGTCGGCATCCTGCCGTTCGGGACCGGCAATCAGCTTGCGCTGAATTTCGGCATTCCCCTCTCGCTGGAGGAGGCGATCCGCGTCGCGGTCGAGGGCGCGATCGAGAGGATCGACCTGGGCAGGATCGGTGACGAGCGATTCGCCCTGATCGCCGGAGCAGGCCTCGACGCGAGCGTGATGGCCGAGACGACGACCGAGATGAAGAGTCGACTCGGAGTCCTCGCGTACTTCTACGCCGGTCTCAAGAACGTGGTGACGGCGAAACCGATCACGTACCGGATCACGGCCGACGACCAGGAGATCGAGGTCCAGGCGGTGATGGTACTTCTCGCCAACGCAGGCCTGCTCGGTGCAGGATCACTTCCAGTGGAGGTGCAGGTCGCACCGAAGACATCGTTCCAGGACGGGCTGCTCGACGTGGCGGTATTCGCCCCACGCCACCTTCCCGATATGGCCGCGATGCTCTGGAAGGTGGCGCTCAAGCGCTACTCGGGCGATGAGCGAATGATCTTTCTGCAGGCGCAGCGGGTCCGGGTGGAATCCGATCCGCCGGTGGCCGCGCAGGTGGACGGCGAGGCCCGTGGCGAGACTCCGATTGAAGCGGAAATCGATCCGCTCGCCGGCCGCATCATCGTTCCCCGGAATACATGAGCAACCTGCCGCACGCCGCCCGGCTCTCCCCCGACATGCTCCATGCGATCGCCGATGAGGTCGGGACTCCGGCCTACATCTACGACGTGCGGGCACTCGAGGCCGGGATTGCCCGATGGATCGATGCCGTGGGAGAGCCCGCGCGGATCAGCTTCGCCGCGAAGGCGAATACGAACCTGGCCGTGCTCGCCACGCTGGAACGGAGCGGGGTGGGGATCGAAGTCGCGACTCCCGGGGAGCTCGCCCGCGCGCGCGCCGCCGGCTTTCCGGAGGCCCGGATCGTGTTCGGGGGCGTCCCGAAGTCCGAATCGGCCGTACGGGAGGGAATCCAGGCGGGGGCGGGAATGATCGTTCTGCAGTCCGAGATCGAGGTGGATGCCGCGATCCGGCACGCTGCGAGCTATCCGCGCGGCCCGCTCCCTGTCGGCCTCCGGGTCCGACCGGGGATCAGGGCCGGAGCGCACCCCTCGCTCGAGACCGGCCGGGCCGACGCCAAGTTCGGCTTCGGACCGGAACGCATTCCGGAGGTGTGGGAGCGCCTGGCGTCGGCCGAGCGGATCCGGCCCCGGACCCTCGCCTTCCACCTCGGATCGGGGCTGGACGCGGTAGATCCCTACGAACAAGCGGTCGAACTGATGCTCGCTCTCGTGGAGTCGCTCGCGGGCGCGGGCTGCCCGGTGGTGGAGCTCGATGTGGGCGGAGGGCTCGGAATCGACTACGCGAGCGACAGGGACCCGGAGCCAGCGATGCTGGTCGAGGCGCTCGAGGCCCGGCTCGAGGGCGCGCCGATCGAGCTCCGGTTCGAACCGGGTCGCTCGGTGGTCGCGCGAGCCGGCGTTCTCCTTACCCGGGTGCTCTACCGCCGGGAGCGGAACGGGAGTCCCGCTCTGGTCTGCGACGCGGGCTATACCGACTTCGCCCGCAACGCGCTCTATGGCGCCGAGCATGCGATCGTCCCGGTGGACGGTGAACTGGCCGGCGACCCGACGGTCGACGTGCTCGGACCGACCTGCGAATCGGGCGACGTACTGGGCACGAACCGAAGACTGGGCACCGTGCAGCCTGGAGACCTGCTCCTTCTGCGCGATGCGGGTGCGTACGGATTCGTCATGGCCTCCAACTACAACAGCCGGCCCCGGCCCCCGGAACTCATCGTCGAGAGAGACGAATGGAAGGTGGCTCGGCCCCGGGAGAGCCTCGAAGACCTCTGGCGGGGCGAGGTGATTCCGTGAGCGGGCGATCGGGACCCGGGACCGGTGCGGCAGCGGACCGGATCGTCGTCCGGGGCGCTCGCGAGCACAACCTGCGGAACATCGACGTCGAGATCCCGCGCAACTCGCTGACCGTCGTCACCGGACTCTCCGGATCGGGCAAGTCCTCGCTCGCCTTCGACACGATTTACGCCGAGGGGCAGCGAAGATACGTGGAATCGCTCTCCGCCTACGCCCGGCAGTTTCTCGGGGTCATGGAGAAGCCGGACGTGGACCGGATCGAGGGGCTCTCGCCCGCGATCGCGATCGAGCAGCGCGGTTCGAGCAGAAACCCGCGAAGCACGGTCGGCACGGTCACCGAGGTCTACGATTACCTTCGACTTCTCTGGGCTCGCACCGGAACGCCACACTGTCCCTCGTGCGGGCGCCCGGTCCGACGGCAGTCGGCCACACAGATCGCCGCGCAGGTCGCCGGCTGGCCCGAGGGCATCCGCGCGGAGGTCCTCGCGCCGCTGGTGCAGGGACGGAAGGGCGAATTCCGGGAGCTGTTTGAAGAAGCGCTCCAGGAGGGGTTCGTCCGGGCCCGGGTTGACGGGGAGCTGATCGATCTGAGCGATCCCCCGAAGCTCAACCGCCGGGTGAACCACGACATCGCGGTGGTGGTCGACCGGCTGGTGGTCCGCCCCGACGAGCGGGCCCGGATCGCGGAGTCCGTAGAGACCGCTCTCCGGATGGCCGGCGGCACCGTCGAGGTGCGGAGCTACGCCGACGCTGCGGACGTCGAAGGGGAAGCGCACCTGTTCAGCGAGAAATACGCCTGTGCCAGCTGCGGGATCAACATCCCCGAGCTGGAGCCCCGGCAGTTCTCGTTCAACTCTCCCTACGGCGCCTGCCCGGACTGCGACGGACTCGGGATCCGGCTCGAACCGAATCCAGAGCTGATTCTCGGGGATGCCCGTCTGTCGGTGCTCGAAGGGGTGATACTCCCCTGGGGCGGGCCGACCGGACGCCTTCGACGCATCACCCTTCCCGCCGTGGCCGAGGCGCACGGCTTCGACCTGAATACGTCGTGGGGTGAACTCGGGGATGCGGCACGAGAGGCACTGCTCACCGGCGATCCCGATCTGGAGTGGGAAGGCGTGCTCGAGAACGTCCGCCGCCTCTATCACGAGACGGACAGCGAGACCCTGCACCGGCAGCTGCACGAATACATGACCGCCCGGGTCTGCCCGACCTGCGAGGGCGGTCGTCTCCGGGCGGAGAGCCGGGCAGTGACGGTGGCGGAGGTCAGACTCGCAGAGGTCGTCGAAGCGCCGGTGGAAGAGGCTCTCGCCCTCTTCGAACGCCTGCGCGATGACCCCGTATCCGCCTCCCTCGATGCAGACATCGCGCTCCCGATTCTCAAGGAGGTCTGCGACCGGCTGGGGTTCATGACCCGGGTCGGGCTCGGATACCTGACACTGGGTCGCTCTGCGGATACGCTCGCCGGTGGCGAGGCACAGAGGATCCGGCTGGCGACGCAGATCGGCAGCCGGCTGGTCGGGGTGCTCTACGTCCTGGACGAGCCGAGCATCGGGCTGCACCCCAGGGACAATCGCCGCCTGCTGGGCACCCTCGAGAGCCTGCGGGACCTCGGAAATACGGTCCTGGTGGTGGAGCATGACGAGGAGACGGTGCGCGCGGCCGATCACGTCGTCGACCTCGGCCCCGGTGCGGGTCGGCGAGGCGGTCGAGTGCTCGTCTCCGGCACGGTGGACGACCTGCTCGCTTCCGACGATTCACTCACCGCGGCCTATCTGCGGGGGGACCGTCAGATCCCGGTTCCGGAGGTCCGCAGGCCGGGTCGAGAGGGCGAGGAGCTGACGATCTACGGCGCCCGGGAGCACAATCTCCGCGGCGTGGACGTCCGCTTTCCGCTCGGCACCTTCATCGCCATCACCGGCGTGTCGGGCTCGGGAAAGTCCACCCTCGTGGAGGAGATCCTCTACCGCCGGCTCGCCAGGGAGCTGCACCGGGCGCGGTCCATGCCCGGCGCGCACGACCGAATCGAGGGAATCGAACGAATCGACAAGGTGATCGACGTCGATCAGAGCCCGATCGGCAGGACTCCCCGGTCGAATCCCGCCACGTACACGGGCGTGTTCACCCCGATCCGGGATCTGTACAGCAAGCTGCCCGAGTCGCGGATCCGCGGTTACCGGCCCGGTCGATTCAGCTTCAACGTGAAGGGCGGTCGCTGCGAGGCGTGCCGCGGCGACGGCCTCGTGAAGATCGAGATGCACTTTCTGCCCGACGTCTACGTTCCGTGCGATGTCTGCCGGGGCAGGCGATACAATCGCGAGACCCTCGAGATTCTCTGGAAGGGGCGAAGCATCGCCGACGTGCTGGAGATGACGGTCGCCGAGGCGCGGGAGTTCTTCGACGCCGTTCCGACGTTGCGCACGAAGCTGCAGACGCTGTGTGACGTGGGACTCGGCTACATTACCCTGGGCCAGTCGGCGACCACGTTGTCGGGTGGCGAGGCGCAGCGGGTGAAACTGGCCTCGGAGCTGGCCAAGCGGAGCACCGGGCGGACGCTGTACATCCTGGACGAGCCCACCACCGGTCTCCACTTCGAGGACATCCGGATCCTCCTCGAGGTTCTGCACCGACTGGTGGACAAGGGGAACACGGTGCTGGTCATCGAGCACCACCTGGACGTGATCAAGACCGCGGACTGGATCGTGGACCTGGGTCCGGAGGGCGGCACGGGGGGAGGCGAGGTCGTGGTTGCGGGTACGCCGGAAGACGTAGCCGCGCATGAAGGCAGCCATACCGGCCGGTTCCTTCGGGAGTCTCTGGCGGCGGCATCGGGTCGCTGATTCGAGTCGCGGACGGCGGGATGGCGTTGATTCACCGGCCGGACTGACGTTACGATTCGGGCCGGAGTCGGTGAGGAAGGGAGCCCCCACCTGAAACTCCGGGCCTGCCGGTCGCGTAGGACGGAACGACACGAGGGCCTGGATCGGAACGTTCGCAACGGAAGCCGATGACCCCGATAGTCTGGATCCTGGTAGTGATGTTCGTGGTGGTACCGGTGGCGGCGGCCGTGGCCAAGCGCATCGAAGCCGGACCCGCTCGACCGATGGCGATTCCCGATGCCGCTGACCCGGAGCGGATCGCACAGATCGAAGGACAGATCGACGCTCTCGTGGAGCAAGTACAGGTACTGGCGGAGCACCAGGAGTTTCTGACCCGGCTGCTCGAGGAAAACACGGAGAGCCGACGGGCCGCCCTTACAGAGGATGGAGACCGATGATCAGTCGCGAAGACCTCGAGAGCTTCCTGATCCGCACGGAGATGGAATACGAGGAGATCGGCGAGAATCTCTGGATCGTGGACCCGCCCGGAGGGACGGCGACCGGGGAACCGGCAGTGGTTCTCTCCTACTCGCCGCCCCTCGTCGTATTCAGGGCGAAGATCGGATCGGTGCCCGAGGGCACCGAAGACAGGCTGAAGCTGTACGAACAGTTGCTGAATCTGAACGCCACGGATCTGGTGCACGGAGCCTACGGCCTCGAGGAGGGCGACGTCATCCTCACCGACGCACTGGAGATCGAGAATCTCGACTACTCGGAGTTCCTGGCGTCGCTGGAGAGCCTTGCGCTCGCCGTGACCTCGCACAGACACACACTCGGACTGGACTGACAGGGCCATGGGTCTCTTTGAACGGCTGTCCCGGCTTCTAAGGTCGAACATCAACGACCTGATCGCGAAAGCGGAGAATCCGGAAAAGATGCTCGTACAGGTCATCGAGGACATGCGTCGCCAGCTCGCGCAGGCGAAGCAGGAAGTCGCGATGGCCATCGCGGACGAACGCCGCCTGAGGTCGCAGGTGGAGCAGGAACGGAAGGAGGCGCAGAACTGGGAGCGCCGGGCGAGGCTCGCGATCGGCCAGGAGCGGGACGATCTGGCCAAACAGGCACTGATGCGCGGGCAGGAGCACGCCCGGCACGCCGCCGAGCTCGAGGAGCAGTGGCTCCGCCACCGGGAGGAGACCGAGCGGCTCAAAGACTCCCTGCGTCAGCTCAATGCCAAGATCGAGGAAGCGAAGCGGAAGAAGAACCTGCTGATCGCCAAGCAGAAGCGGGCACAGGCCCAGAAGCGCATTCACGAAACGATGGCCGGCCTGCAGGACAAGAGCGCTTTCCGAGCCTTCGATCAGATGGTCGAAAAGATCGAGGAGACCGAACGCCGGGCGCTGGCCTCAGCCGAGGTCACCGAGGATCTGCAGGGAGACAGCCTCGAAGCCGAGTTCGCCATGCTCGAAGTTGGCGGCGAGTCCGATGTCGAGGACAAGCTGCTGGCGCTGAAGCGGGACATGGGCCTGCTCGCGGCGGCCGAGCCGGAGGAGCCGAAGGCGCTCGAGGCAGGCGATCCGCCCGAGGTCGCCGAGGCCGAGGCCGAGCTGGTGGAAGCCGAGATGCTGGACGCGGAGCTCGTCGCGGAGCTGGAGGCGATCGAGGCGGAATCGGGGTCGTCCGCCGCGGGAAGCGAGGACGAAACCCGGGCCGAGGACGAAGAGAAGGAAGGCCGCGACAAGGGCTGAGTCAGGCGGGCCGGGTCCCTTTGGCTGGGTTCGGCTCGTGGCTCAGTCGATCCCCAGGTACTTATGGGTCTGAAGGCTCAGCTTCCACTGCGGATGCTCCAGACAGTACGCCACGGCCAGCCGCGTATTCCGTTCCCGGTCGGGCCCGTCCATCGGCTGAAGGAAGAACTGGTCGAAATCGAGCCGTTCGAACTGCTCGGGGCTGGCTTCCGCCTGCGGAAAGACGAGCTTCAGTTCGTGACCCCGCCTGACTTCCAGGGGCACTCCGGCCTTTGGACTCACGCAGATCCAGTCGATTCCTTCCGGCGGCTTCACCGTTCCGTTGGTCTCGACTGCGACCTCGAATCCGACCTCGTGAAGTGCCTCGACGGCGGCTTCGTCGAGCTGCAGCAGCGGTTCTCCTCCCGTGCAGACGACGAGCGGTTTCTGTCCCGGCCGGATCGCCCGGGTGTCGCCCGGCCACGCGGTCGCGACGGCCGCCGCGAGGATCGCCGCCGTAGCGAACTTGCCGCCGCCCGGTCCGTCCGTCCCCACGAAATTGGTGTCGCAGAACGGGCAGAGGGCCGTGCTCCGGTCCTTCTCGTGTCCGGACCAGAGGTTACACCCGGCAAAACGACAGAACACGGCGGGCCTGCCGGTATTGAAGCCTTCTCCCTGCAGGGTGTAGTAGATCTCTTTTACGGAGTATGCCATCGGCGGGCTCCGTCCGTTGCGACTCGAATCAGGATCCGCCCTCGAAGTCATGCTCGAGGAGCGCTCGAAATCGGTCCGCCAGGTCTCTGTTGGAGGCAACGAACCCTCCCGGGGCAATCCGCTGACGGGTGACGGCATCCGGATCGCCGCCCGACCGCCCTGGCACCTCCAGCGGCTCGAAGGTCCCGCCCGATTCCCGGACGATCAATGCACCCGCCGCCACATCCCAGGGCATCAGCCAGTACTCGAAGAAGGCGTCCAGGCGTCCGCAGGCCAGATCGCAGAGGTCCAGAGCGGCGGCACCTGCCCGGCGGATGCCGCTCGTCCGGCGCAGCACGCGCTCGAAGGTCGCGAGATAGGCCGGAATCATCTCGAGCTTCTTGAACGGGAATCCGGTGCCGACGAGTGCGTGCTCGAGCCGGGCGACACGGGAGACCTCGATCGACGCTCCGTCCCGGGTCGCTCCACCGCCGCGGATCGCCTCGAATCGTTCTCCGATCGCCGAGTTGAGCACGAGTCCCACGACCAGGCCCTCTCCATCCTCCGCGGCAATCGACACGGCATACTCCGGATATCCGTGCAGCCAGTTCGTCGTCCCGTCCAGCGGGTCGATGATCCAGCGGATCCGTTCGTCTCCGGCTCCGGGACCGGAACGAGGTCGGGCGGAGTCCGGGAGCTCTTCGCCCGTCCCTTCCTCGGCGAGGATCTCGTGGTTCGGGAATTCGGCGTGGATGATCTCGACGATCCGGCGCTCCGCTTCGACATCCACCTCGGTGACGAAGTCCGACCGGCCTTTCTCACCCCAGCTCGACGGGTCGATCCGACCCCGTCCCTCGCGGTGCGCTTCCGCCGCCGCGTCGGCGGCCCGGCGCGCGACGTCGAGGAAAACTGCTGGATCCGGAGTCTGGCTCACGCGGTACTCGCTTGCTCGGGTTCAGGGCGTCCGGCTACCTTGGCCGCGACCGTCGATCGGCCCCAGAGGCCGGACGCAGACACGCGATCCGTCGCATCCAGAACTCCGAGACGATCCCACGAATGACCCGCGTATTCAGCGGCATCCAGCCCTCGGGCGACCTCCACCTGGGGAACTACCTCGGCGCGATCCAGAACTGGGTCGAGCTGACCGACAGGTACGAGTGCATCTACTCGATCGTGGACCTGCACGCCATAACGGTACCCTACCAACCCGGGGCGCTGAAGCAGCGCGTATTCGACATGGCGGTGGGTCTGCTGGCCGCCGGCCTCGATCCCGAAAGATGCACGCTGTTCGTGCAGTCGGCGGTACCCGAGCATGCGCAGCTCGAATGGTTGCTGAACACGGTCACGCCGTTGGGCGAGCTGAGCCGGATGACGCAGTTCAAGGACAAGTCGGAACGTGCCGAGATGGTCAGCGCCGGCCTGCTGAACTACCCGATCCTCCAGGCGGCCGACATCCTGCTGTACCACGCCGAGCTGGTTCCGGTCGGTGACGATCAGCTGCAGCACCTCGAATTCACCCGGGAAATCGCGCGGAAATGGAACTCGCGATTCGGGGAGTACTTCCCGGAGCCGCAGCCGATGATCGGTGGAGGAAAGCGGATCCGGGGTCTGGATGGCGTTTCGAAGATGTCGAAGTCGCGGGACAACACGATCCCGATGCTGGGCGAGCCCGAGGACACCTGGGCCGCGGTTCGGACGGCCGTGACCGATCCGGCAAGGGTTCGAAAGAACGATCCGGGCAACCCCCACGTCTGCAACGTCTTCGCGCTGCACGAGTTCTTCACCGATCCGGAGGAGCGCGAAGAGATCGAGGTCCGGTGCCAGACGGCGACGATCGGCTGCGTGGACTGCAAGCGGATGCTGTCCGATGGGATTTCCGGGCTGCTCGCCCCGATACGGGAGCGGGCCCGTGACCTCAGGTCCAATCCGGACCGCGTGCACGAGATCCTTGCCGACGGGGCCGCTCGCGCGAGGCAGATCGCGCGCGTGACGCTCGGCGAGGTGTACGATCGAATGGGCCTGGACGATTCGGCGAATGACTGAGTCGGACGGATCGCGCCGCACCCTCCTCATCTGGATGCATTCGGACCGATTCCCCGCCTGGCGGATCCCCGACACACTGGTAGAGAGGCTGGCGGAGGACGGTGGCGACGAGTGGGCGGTGCGGTCGATCCGAGTCTCGGCCGACGCCGGCGGGGACGGGCCCGACAGGGCGCCAGAATCGGTAGTCGCGGCGATCGGCGGCGCCGAGGTCTATTTCGGCTACGGGATTACCGGCGAGCTGCTGGATTCGGCCACCGACCTACGCTGGTTTCACTCCGGAGCCGCGGGCGTGGGCGGCAGCCTCAAGGCGGGGATGCGCGAGCGGGGCGTAGAGATGACCAACTCCGCCGGGATCTACGCGGATCCACTGGCCGAGTGGGCGATCGGCGCGATGCTGCATTTTTCCCGTGGATTCGACATCGCCGTGCGGGCGATGCGGTCGGGCGAGTGGCCCTACGAGGCACTGGCCGGAGCGTCGAGCCCGCTTCGGGAACTCACGGGGAGCACGGCCGCGATCATCGGATACGGCGGGATCGGGCGGGCAATCGGGATGCGCGCGAAAGCTCTTGGCATGAGGGTGGTCGCGCTGCGCGCCCGTCCCGGACGGGCGCTGCTTCCCGAGGTAGACCTCGAGCTCGGACCGGACGGCCTTCACGAGGCTCTCGGCGGTGCAGACTACGTGGTGCTGGCGGTACCCGAGACCGACGAGACACGGCACCTGATCGGACGGGAAGAACTGGCCGCCATGCGCCAGGGTGCCGTCTTGATGAACCTCTCCCGGGGTGGCATCGTGGACGAGGCGGCGCTCTCCGAAGCCCTGGGCAACGGAGCTCTCCGCGGGGCGGCGCTCGACGTGTTCCGGACCGAGCCGCTTCCTCCCGACAGCCCTCTCCGCGAGCATGGCAACGTCCTGTTCACGCCGCACGCGGGGTCGATCAGTCCCCGCTACTGGGACCGGCAGGGTGCGCTGATGCGCCGGAATTTCGCGAATTGGCGGGCGGGTGAACCGCTCGTGAACCAGGTCGACAAGGAGCGCGGCTACTAGTGCAGCGACTCGTCAAGGCGGCCGTGGACCGTGGCGCGAGCGTCCTCCACATCAAGGCGGGAGACGTATTCCGGGCGCGTATCGACGGCGACGTCGTGAAGCTGTCGAGCCAGGTGTTCACACCCGACGAGACGCGGAAGATCGCACTGCAGCTCATCCCGACCGAGCGCGACCGGGAACGCATCGATCAGCTCACCGACTACGATACCTCGTGGGAGCTCGCCGGCGTCGGCCGATTCCGGATCAACATTCTCCGGCAACGGGGGGCGCACATGATCGTCATGCGCGTGATCCCCTGGAGCGTCCCCACCCTCGAGGACCTCTACCTGCCGCCCGTGCTCGCCGAGATCGCCGAACTGAAGCACGGCCTGGTGATCGTCACAGGCGCCGTCGGATCGGGAAAGAGTACCACGCAGGCCGCGATGATCGGGCGGATCAACCAGCGTCAGAAGAAGCACATCGTCACCCTGGAAGATCCGATCGAGTACCTGCACGACGATGATCAGAGCACGATCACGCAGCGCGAGGTCGGCGTAGACACCGATTCCTTCCGAAGCGGGCTGCGCGCCGCTCTGCGACAGGATGCGGACGTGATCCTGATCGGGGAGATGCGGGACCGCGAGACGATGGAAACCGCGATCCGGGCAGCCGAATTGGGCCAGCTGGTGATCGCCACCCTGCACTCGCCCTCGGCCCTCGGTGCGTTGAGCCAGATGATTACCGTGTTTCCCGAGGATGAGCGCGAGATCGGTCGGATGCGGGTGGCCGATACCCTGCGCGCGGTTATCGCGCAGAAACTCCTGCCGCGAAAGGACTCGGACCGACTGATTCCTGCCGTGGAGGTCGTGCGAATCACGGGGGCCGTGCGCGACTGCATCCTGCACGGGAAGCCGAGCGAGGAGATTCTCGAGCTTACGGAGCAGGGAAGCGCCGCCTACGGAACGCAGACCTTTCAGCAGCACCTCGAGAGCCTGGTCGAAATGGACCTCGTGGACTACGAAGTGGCAAAGGCGGCGGCGACCAGTCCGAGTGACTTCGAGCTCATCATGCAGACGCTTTCCGACGAACGGGGCCGGCTGGGCGAGGTCCCGGCAGCGGGTGAGGAGCGGGGCGCATGAAGCTCGAGGGCGTTTACCTTCCTGTCACCACCCCGTTCGACGCCGGCCACGGGGAGCTGGACCTCGATGGATTCGCTCGGAATCTCGCTGCGTGGGGTCGGTATCCGGTCGCTGGCTACGTCATCGCCGGGTCGACGGGGGAAGCGCCGCTGCTGACCGACGCGGAAATCGTGGCGCTCACGGGCCGTGCCCGCGAAGAAGTCGGCGAATCCGCCAGCGTGCTGACGGGCACGGGCCTGGAGTCCACACGCGCGACGATCCGTCTCGGGCGCGAGGCAGCCGCGGCAGGCGCGGAGGCACTGCTCGTCAGGCCTCCATCCTACTACAAGGGCCGAATGACGCCCGAGGCGCTTCGGGTACATTTCCTCGAAGTGGCGGACGCCTCGCCCGTTCCGATCGTGCTCTACCACGTGCCGAAATTCGTGCCGGTGGGGCTGGAGCCGGATCTCGTGGCCGAGCTGGCAGGACACGACAACATCATCGGGATCAAGGACTCTTCGGGCGACATCCACGGGCTCGGCGCGCTGTGCACTGCATGCGCCGACAGGGCGACGGTGCTGGTCGGGGCCGGCACTCACCTCTACTCGGGGCTCGAGATCGGGGCCGCCGGAGGAATCGTGGCAGTCGGATTGCTGGCCACGGAAGCCACCACCGGGCTGTTCCAGGCCTGGCGTGACGGGAGGGGATCCGAGGCCGGACGAATGCAGGAACGGATCGGACCTCTTCACAAGAGGGTCGTCGGCGCGACCGGCGTACCCGGGATCAAGCATGCCCTGGATCTTCTGGGCCGGGTCGGCGGACGACCCCGTTCCCCACTGATATCTCCATCCGAAGCCGTTCGCGCGGATGTGGCCGAGGCCCTGGTGGCCGCCGGTCTCATCGAGCGTGACCCGGCGACCGGAGGCTGAATGTTCAAGGACTCGAGTCGCTGTATCGTGATCGTCGGCGCCCAGTGGGGCGACGAGGGCAAGGGAAAGATCACCGACGTGCTCGCCGAGCAGGCGACGCTCGTCGCCCGTTACCAGGGCGGCGCCAATGCAGGGCACACGGTGCTCGTGGAGGGCGAGGAGTTCATTCTTCACCTGATCCCGTCGGGCGCTCTGGTTCCCCACGTGAAGTGCGTGCTCGGCAACGGTGTCGTGGTGGACCCCTGGACGCTTCTCGACGAAATCGACGTCCTCGAAGCGAGGGGCATAGGGATCACCGGGCGACTGATCGTGTCCCGGAGGGCGCACCTCGTCATGCCCTACCATCGCATGCTGGACGGTGCGCGGGAGAGCCTGAGGGGCGAGGCCAAGATCGGCACTACAAAGCGGGGTATCGGCCCGGCGTACCGGGACAAGGTGGCGAGGACCGGCCTGCGTGTGTGTGATCTCGAGGACCTGGTGGCTTGCGAGGCGATCGTCCGGGCTGCGTGCCAGGCGGCGAATGGCCTCCTGCAGAGCTGGGACCTGGCGGACCGGGCCGATCCCGGGCGTATCATGGCCGACCTGGAGGCGATCGTGCCTCGAATCCTGCCGCTGGCCGGCGACAGCGGTGCCGCTCTGCTCGCCGAGTTGAACGCGGATGGCAGGGTGCTGCTGGAGGGGGCCCAGGGATCGCTGCTGGATGTCGATCACGGCACCTATCCGTACGTCACGTCGTCCAATACGACCGCCGGAGCCGCAGCCGCGGGTGTCGGCATCGGACCGACCCTGATCGACGGCGTGCTCGGCGTGGTCAAGGCATACACCACTCGAGTGGGCAACGGACCGCTTCCCACAGAGCTGCTGGGGGACGAGGCGGACCTCCTGCGTCGGCTCGGAGCGGAGTTCGGAGCCACGACCGGGCGCCCCCGCCGTCCGGGCTGGTACGACGGGGCCGTGGTACGGCACGCGGCGGCGGTAAACGGGCTGACGGCGCTCGCGGTGACCAAGCTGGATGTCCTGGATACGTTCGAGGAATTGAAGCTCGGCACGGGCTACACGCTCGAGGGCGAGCATCTCGCGACCTTCCCCGACCGAGCGCCGGACCTGGCACGGGTGGAGCCCGTGTACGAGACCACCCCCGGGTGGGGAGCGGACACCACTGGAGCGCGGAGCTGGGAGGACCTTCCCGGCGCGGCCCGGGCATACCTCGAGAGGATCGAGGTGAATGCCGGAGTGCCGATCCGCTACGTGTCGGTGGGGTCGGCCCGCGACCAGATCGTACGGGTGCCGATTCCCCGCGTTGCCTGATCCCGATTTCCGCTTTATACTTCTAGGCTCTCGGATTCCCGGGTCGCGGAGCGCGGCCCGGCGTCCGACGGACGCGAGCGCGGCAACGCGACGGCGCGTCTTTTGATTTTCGGGGACGTTTGCGTCCGACGGTCGAGAAGACGGGAAGAGGGCGAGGCGGATGTTCGAGCAACTGGGCGAGCGCCTGGAAGGCGTGTTTCGCGGGTTCCGCAGCCGGGGGGTTCTGACCGCCCCGATGCTGCGCGAGGGCCTGCGCGAAGTTCGCCGCGCACTGCTCGAGGCCGATGTCAACTTCCACGTCGCCAAGGACTTCCTGAAGCGCGTGGAAGAGCGGGCCGTCGGAGAGGACGTCCTGAAGTCGGTCAAGCCGGGCGAGCAGGTCGTCAAGATCGTGCACGACGAGCTGATCGAGGTGCTCGGAGGGGAGCAGGCGTCCGCATTTCGTGAGGCCACAGTGCCTCCGACGGTCGTGATGCTGGTCGGGCTTCAGGGGTCCGGGAAGACGACCAGCGCCGGGAAGCTGGCTCTGCGACTGCTGCGAGACGGAAAGCGGCCGCTGCTGGTGGCTTGCGACCCGTACCGGCCGGCGGCTGGAGAGCAGCTCGCGACGCTCGGAGCCTCGATCGATGTCCCGGTCGCGTTCGAGCCCGGTGAGAAGGACGTCGTCGCCATCGCGACACGAGCGGTGGACGCGGCGCGGCGCGAGGGGCGCAGTCACGTGATCCTCGACACCGCGGGCCGATTGCAGGCCGATGCGGAATTGATGGACGAGATCGCGCGCTTGCGGACGGCCCTGAGTCCGGACGAAGTGCTGTTCGTCGCCGACGGAATGACCGGACAGGAAGCCGTAAGGATCGCCGAGGGATTCAACGAGGCGGTCGGGATCACGGGCGTGATCCTCACCAAGATGGATGGCGACGCCAGGGGCGGCGCCGCTCTGTCGATTCATGGTGTGATCGGCGTCCCCGTGAAGTTCGTCGGTGTCGGCGAGAAGGTAGAGGACCTGACCCCGTTCGATCCGAAACGGATGGCGGGAAGGATCCTCCAGATGGGGGACATCGTCGGGCTCGTCGAGAAGGCGCAGCAGACGATCGACGTCGAGACGAGCCAGCGGCTCGAGAAGAAAGTCCTCGGAGGTCAGGAGTTCGACCTCGAGGATTTCCTGCAGGCGATGCAGCAGATCCAGAAGATGGGTCCGCTGGAAGGCCTGCTGAAGATGATTCCGGGCGTGAAGCCGAAGATGCTCGACGGGGTCGAAGTGGACCCGAAGCGCATCCGGCACATGGAGGCGATCGTGCTCTCCATGACCCCGGAGGAACGGAAGCGTCCCGAGATGTTGAACGGGTCGCGCCGGGCGAGGGTCGCCCGGGGATCCGGCAGACCGGTTCACGAGGTGAACCGACTGCTCAAGCAGTTCAAGGAGATGCGGAAGACGATGAAGCAGATGCGAAAGCTCGCGCCCCGTCTCGCGGCGGGTGGCGGCGGGCTCGACGGTCTGCTTCGCTGACTCTTTCGAGACATTCGGAGCCGGCGAAAGCCCGGAAAAGGACGACGTACAGGCATGCCCACGACGATTCGACTTCAGCGCACCGGCCGGAAGGCACAGGCCTCGTTCCGCATCGTCGTCTCCGACTCTGCCGAGTCGCGTGACGGTCCGGCGATCGAGACGATCGGTACTTACAACCCACGGACTCGCCCCTCCCTGATCCGACTCGACGCCGCAGCGGCCCTGAACTGGCTGCACGAAGGCGCGGCTCCGAGCGACACGGTGGTTTCGATTTTCCGCCAGACGGGCGTCTGGGAGAAGTTCAAGGCCGGCGCCACCGCGGATTCTCTCGAAGAAACCGTGATCGAGCTCGGTCCGCCGGAGGGACAGCGAGGCACCTCTCGCCGTGCCGAGTTCGCCGCCGAGGCGCAGAAGGAAGCCGCGAAGCGCCGCGTGGAGGAGAAGGCCGCAGCCGAGGCAGCCGCGAAGAAGGCTGCCGCCGACGCGGCCGCGGCGAAGAAGGCTGAAGAAGAAGCCGCGAAGGCTGCCGCCGAGGCGGAGGAAGCCGAAGAGCCGGCGGCCGAGGTGGAGGACGCCGAGGAGCCGGTAGCGGAAGCCGCTGACGAGCCGGCGGACGAGGCCGCTGCTGAGGAGCCGACGGCCGAAGCCGCCGAGGCGGAGGAAGCCGAAGAGCCGGCGGCCGAAGCGGAAGAGGCCGAGGAGCCGTCTGCCGAGGCGGAAGTAGAAGAGCCGGCCGCGGAGACGGAGGAAGCCGAAGAGCCGGTTGCCGAGGCGGA
Source organism: uncultured bacterium (assembly GCA_965364445.1). Classification (GTDB taxonomy): domain Bacteria; phylum Gemmatimonadota; class Gemmatimonadetes; order Palauibacterales; family Palauibacteraceae; genus Carthagonibacter. The sequence goes on from CBDTXM010000001.1 coordinate 52,061, forward strand.
AGAAGCAACCGAAGAGCCCGCCGACGAAGCGGAAGAAGAGAAGAAGGACTGAGTCTTCCCGCTCTGGTGGCCTGGAACGGCGCTCGATCATGGACCGGATCGTCGTAGGACGTCTCGGGAAGGCACACGGGCTGGCGGGTGAGATTCTCGTGATTCCCGAGACGGGAGACCCGGAAATGATATTCATCCCGGGACGGGAGTTCGGGCTGACCGGGTCGGCGACGGCAAGCGGCACGGGAACGTTGACTCTGCAGGCGGCGCGACCCCACAAGGGCGGCTACCTGCTGAGCTTCGAGGAGATCGGCGATCGCGACCGGGCCGAGGCAGTCAAGGGACGGGAGATCACCGTCCCGGGGGACACGCTGCGGCCGCTGGAGGAGAACGAGTTCTTCCTCCACGAGCTCGTCGGATTCGAGGTCCTTCGGGAAGACGACGAGCGGGTGGGAGAGGTCATCGAGGTCTATGAACTCGGAGACCAGTTGCTCCTCGGAATCGAAGTGGGCGGAAGCGAGAAGCTGATTCCGTTCAACCGCGAACTGGTTCGGTCGGTGGATCGGGAAGCCGGACGGATCCGCGTCGATCCGCCTCCGGGCCTGCTGGAGTTGTAGCCCCGGACGGACGAAGACGGCAAAGGAAACCGGGAGAGACCGTGCGGATCAACGTCGTGACGATCTTCCCGGACTTCTTCGAAGCGCCGCTCGGGACGAGCATCCCGGGTCGGGCGGAGACGGCCGGACTCGTCCGATACCGTGTCGTGGACCTGCGTGACTTCACGCACGACCGGCACCGGACGGTGGACGACGAGCCGTATGGAGGCGGGGCCGGCATGGTGATGAAGCCGGAGCCGTTCTTCGAAGCGGTGGACGCGCTGGAACCGGCGGGACCGATCGTCCTGCTCAGTCCGCGCGGCCGTCGATTCGACCATGAGACCGCCGTGCGGTACTCGCTGGAGCCGGAACTGACGCTGCTGTGCGGCCACTACAAGGGCGTGGACGAGCGGGTGGCGACCGGCCTGGCGACGGAGGAGCTGTCGATCGGCGACTACGTTCTTTCGGGCGGTGAGCCGGCGGCACTGGTGGTGGTCGATGCCGTGGTCCGGCTGCTGCCGGGTGCGATGAGCGACCACGAATCGGCGGCTGGAGACTCGTTCTACGACGGGCTCCTGGCGCCGCCGGCCTTCACGAGGCCGGCCGAGTACAGGGGCATGAGGGTCCCGGACGTGCTCCGGTCGGGCGACCACCGGCGCGTGGCCGAGTGGCGACACGAGGAAGCCGAGAAGATCACGCGGCTTCGCAGACCGGAATTGCTGGACACGGAGGAGTGCTGATCGGAGGGTCGCGACCCTCCGCAGCCGAAGGGTGACTGACAGAGGCCGGAACGACGATTAGATTCATGGGCTGACCCGTATCGGCGGCCCCGGAAGGAGCGGTACAGTGGATCCGAGAATCGCGGAAATCGAGAAGCAGCAGGTTCGTTCCGACCTGCCCGCCTTCGCACCGGGCGATACCGTCCGGGTGATGGTGCGGGTGAAGGAGGGACAGAAGGAGCGCATCCAGGCGTTCGAGGGGATCTGCATCGCCCGCCGGGGAGCCGGCCTGAATGCGACCTTCACCGTCCGGAAGATCTCCGGTGGCGTCGGAGTCGAGCGGATCTTCCCCGATCACTCGCCATCGATCGCCGGGATCGAAGTCGTCCGCCGCGGACACGTGCGGCGGGCCAAGCTCTATTATCTGCGCGAGCGTCGTGGTAAGCGGGCGCGGGTGCGAGAGCGGCGCTGGTGGGAGGGCGGCAACGTGGCTCCCGCGGCTCCGACCCCGGCGGAAGTCGTCGAGGCCGCCGCCGAGATCGCCGAGGAGGAGGTCACCGTGGCTCCCGATGCGGCCGTGGAA
>CBDTXM010000002.1:0-53636 GCA_965364445.1 uncultured bacterium
TTGCCGGCATGGACCTGGAAGATCAGGGGCGGGCCCATGGCCCGGCGGTGGCGCCCGGGCTCTTCGGGAGTCTCCACGAACCGTTCGAGATAGCCGGCATCACCGAGCTCGCGGCGGACGAGGGTCGCAAGAGCGTCTGCGGTCCACTCCCGGGCCATTCCGCGCATGGCTTCACGAGTCGTCCGTTGCGACCAGCCCAGTCCGGACTGAAGTCGGAACTCCGCCTCCCTTCCCAGGGCATCCCCCGGGTCGGCCAGCCGCATCGCGGAGCGAGAAACGGCCCGCATCACCTCGGCCTGCGACAGTTCGCTTCGGGCCCTCAGCGCGGCGGCTCGAACCGTATCCGAAATCACCGCGGCGTCCTTTTCTGTCAGCTGGGGCGCCCGTGGCTCGCGTGGCAGGTCCGACGTCCCCCCGGTCGCCTCCGGAACTCCACCATAGCCGGGAAGGTGCCAGGCGGGCGTGGCAGGGATCCGCCTGGAGTCAGGGGACTTCTTCCGGTCCTCGGTCACCCTTCCTCCGTTGCACGAAGCAGCTCGGAGGTGGCCAGCGAACACCCGCGTGGGGGCGCGCCGGGCGTCCTTCCGAGCAACCGGATCCCGCCGCCATCGAGAATCCCGCGATCCTCCGTCAGCACGCTCATTACGGATCCCGCGTTCGCGAGATCGAAGTGGCAGAGAATTCCCTCCGAACCTTCGGATCGCGGCTCCAGACTCACGGGATCGAGGACGAGGGTCCGCAACCATGGTGGACCTGTTAGGGCCGGAAGGCCTATGCCCCGGCCATATCGCTGCGACAGCAACTCCGTCATTCCGAACTCGTTGACCAGGTGGGAGGGCTCGAGTCCCAGGCGTGGCAGCAAACCGCGAAAGGTGGCATCTCGATCCAGTCCGTCCCGGCCTTTCGTACCGCCCGTGTCCATGAGCAACGAACCGGCCGGCAACGTCCAGAGCCGATCCGTCCCGGCGAGCCGATCCGACCAGGCGTCGAACGCGAGCGTAGTGCCCAGCAGAACCATGGGCGTACCAGCCAGATCCGATGCTTCCGCAGCGCCCGTCGCTGCGTCACAGAGCGCGGACAGCGCTCGCCAGTCGATGCCCACCGCAGATGCCACCGAGCGCGAGCCCGGTCGACCGGCGCTCCGAATCAGATCGTCGAGCATCCAGGAGAGCGAGGATCCATCGGCCGGGTCGAAAGGAGGAACGAGGCTGATCAGGAGTGGAGCTCCCATGGCCGGCGACTTTCCCCGTGACCCGTCCGGGCCGCCCTCGCGCACCTCCAACACGAGGCGTCGGAAGGCAGCACGCAGCGACGCCCGATAGAGCTCCGGATCTGGGACGATGTGCGTACCTCGCGAGGTCGAGCCTCGCGTGGTTCCGCTCGTCCGGAACCGCAACTCTCTGCGGGTCGAAGTCGTCCTGAACTCCACGTGGCGGAATGCTTCCGTCGGAACCGGGGGGATTCGGCGCCAGTCGTCCACCGACGTGGGCGAAACACCGCGTGCGGAGCAGTAGTTGCGATAGGGCGTGCAACTCTCGAATTGAAACTCGAAGATGTCGTGCGCGAGAGCGGCGAACTTGTCCTCGGACCAGTCCCCACCCGTCCAGGACGAGAACTCCCCAATGAGCTGCTCAGAGAGTCGCTCGAATGTCGAGAGTGCCGGCCGGTCCGAAGAACGCGGATTCATGGCGGGAATCTGGGGCGACCGCGTGCGGCGCGACACCCATCCGGTCAGAGGTCGGCGGTCAATGAAGTGTCAGAAGCCCTTCCTGCACCAAGCCTTTACGTATCCACTTTACCTTGATCCCAGCATCCTGGCCCTCCTGGACCTCGCGGCGGAAGTCCGCGCTGGATGGAACGGAACGTCCGTTCACCTCGACCACTACATCGCCACCGCGAAGCCCCAGCCGACCGGCAGGAGTGTCCGGAATCACCCTGAGGACGAGCAGACCGTCGGACTGTCCGTCGAAGTACTCGGCCAGCTCCGGGGTCATCTCCCGGAATTCCGCGCCGGCGACCCTGCCGTGTGTGTCTTCCGGCGTGAACGTCCAGACGGCATCCCGGTGCATTCGCGCCAGGCTGTCCAGCTGCACTCGGGCGATTTCGAGGGTGCGATGGCGAACGGATTCGAGCCGACGTGCGAGGCCCTTGCCCTGCACGACCCATGCTGCGCGCGGCTTGCCGTCGGGTGCGGGCGCTCGCGATCGCACGAGCAGGGAATCGTGATCCGCGATCTCGACGTTCAGCCCGCCTTCGGCATCGGGCTCGATGAGGACGAATGCCCGACCCGCTTCTCCCACCTCCAGTGAGTCGAGCCGGATTTCCAGCTCTTCGATGAACTCGGGAGCTGGAAACCGGTACACCTGGACGTGCTCCATACCGCCATCGGGAGCCGGGCTCCTCCATTCGAAACGCATCGTCCGGGACGGGGTGCGAACCTCGGGCACCACGTCCAACTCGCGGCGACCCTCCGGACCGGCCAGGGAGAGCCGGACGGGCTGACCCGACACCAGCGACTGCAACGAACTCCTGCCTTCGGCGGTTGCGAGGGAGACTCCGTCCAGGGCGACGATCGTATCGCGCGCCCGCACGCCCGCCCGATCGGCCGGCCCGCCCTCGACGACAGAGATCACGACAGGTGAACTGTCACACTCGGCCGTGGGATCCGAGGGCGCGCAGAAGGGATTCAGGAATAGCCCGAGCCGGGCGCGCCCGGGACCGTCGGGAGACACGAGCATTCCTGCGATCGGAGCCGGTGCCGGCTCCTGCAGCTCCTGGGCGACGAGCTTTGCTCGCACCCCATCCCGCCCGGGAAGCGCGGGGACGAGGACCGCAGCGACTCCGCTCAGTATCACTGCTGCCGGAAAGAGACGACGGACGCGCACGATCAATACTCCACCGACGTGTATCGAAGCGATCGATTCAGCTGCCCGGCGAGAGATGCTCGCTCGTCCACCACATCGAACAGGAAGTCGTTCAGCGCCGGATCTGTCGGCGCCGTCCGCAGCGCCTCCCGGGACGCCTCGATCAGCGCATCCAGCTTCATCAGCCGCTCGGTCGCCGCCGACGGATCGCTCCACGCCTCGGAACCGGACGCGCCCTCCCCCCGGAGCCGTTCGATCTCCGCGACGGTTCGCAGATACGCTTCCGTCGCATCGCTCGACCCTACCGCACGCGCATCGACGCCGGGAGACTCGAGGATGGCGGTTCTCGCCGGCGGTTCGTCGTCGGTAGACGCCATCTGACGCCCGACACCCAGACCCGCTGCGAACAGAACCACTACGGCCGCCGCCCAGAGCGGTCGCATGGGGAGCCGTGCAGGGAACGAACGTCGCTGACCGATCCGATCGACGCCCGCTCCCAGCCGCTCGCTGACCCGGTCCCATTCGTCGGCCGGCGGCTCGAGTTCCGGCATCGCCGAAAGCGCCATGCGGACGCGAACCATCTGCTCGTATTCGTGCGTGCACGCTTCGCAGTCCTCCAGGTGTGCCCGGTCCGGACCGAGTTCGTCCGGCCCATCCAGGAGGGCCGCGATCCGTTCTCTGCTCAGGTGCTCAACCATGATATCCCGCTTCGTTCCTTCCCTCTCTTGGAGACAGCAGATCGCGCATCCGGGCGCGCGCCTTGTGCAATTGGGATTTCGACGTACCGATCGCCACGCCCAGCTGTTCCGCGATTTCCTCGTGCGTCATGCCTTCGACGTCATGCATCACCAGCACCTTTCGATATCCCTCGGGCAGACGATCCAGAGCCTGGCCCAGCACCCGCTGGTTGAGGATCCGATCGTCGGGCTCCGGCGGGACCGCTGGAGGCTCGGCCGCCGATTCCACGTCGGGCCTTCGCCCCTGGCGGCGCAGCCGGTTCAGCGCCGTGTTCACGGCCAGGCGGTGCATCCAGGTCCCGAACGCGGCCTCGCCGCGGAACGAGCCGAGCTTCTCGAAGGCCCTGACCCACGCGTCCTGCGAGACGTCCTCGGCGAGGTGGTCATCCCCGACCAATCGGCGCACCACGCTGTACACCCGGCCGGAGTGCTCCCTGTAGAGGGACTCCATGGCCCGGGCATCGCCGGCGCGGGCTGCCGCGAGCAGCCGGGCGTCGGTCACCGGGGACCCGTCGAGTCTTCCATGTTCACCAACCGTTTGGACCTTCGACATGGCCGGACGGTTGCCCGCGCAGCCCTTGCGCCCGTCGGCTCCGGGTTCGGCTCGAAGACCGGCATCGGGACGGCCACGTTCAGGGCCGGGGGCCGAGCCTCCGGATCAGGGGAGGCGTCGCGAAGAACGCGGTCAGGGCCCACACGAGACCGGCCGCCATGTCGATGCCGTAGTGGAATCGACCGTAGACGGTTCCGAGTGTGAGTGACACCGCGAAGGGGGCCAGGATCCAGAATGCGCGCTTGTTCACCGAGCCGCAGGCGAACCAGGCCGAACAGGTGGCCGCTACGTGAGAGCTCGGGAAGGCGGTTCCCTTCGAGGAGCCGCTCTCGAGGATCGAGTGCACGAGGCCGAAAATCACGCCGTCGGACGGAGGGCCCGTAATCTTCGGAAAGTCGTAACGCGGCCCGGCCACGGGAAACACGGCGAAGCAGAGGTAGCAGAGGAAAAACCCCAGCGCGGTCGTGAACGCGGCCCGCTCGAGTCCCTCCTTCCCGGCGGCGCGCCAGGATGCGATCAGGGCGGCCGGCACCACCAGGTAGTAGGACACGTAGCCAAAATGCAGCGCCTCGGAGAACCAGCGATTCGGAATCCAGTCGCTCGCCGTGACGCTGAGCTGAACCCCGAACAGCGCTTCCTCCCAGATCTGAACGGCGGGGTCGAAGTATCCGGGAAACAGGAGCTGATTGAGCGTCGCCAGCTCCATGTAGAAGACGGGCGTCACGGCGACGGGATAAGCGATCCTGAGAAACGAGGCGATCGTTCCGGTCGGTCGCGGCAGCTTTCCGAGTACGAGAACGGCCCCGATCCCGAACAGGTGAAGCAGCGCGATCCATGCGCCGGTCTCGGTGCGCGATACGAGCGCTATGATCGCGGTCGCCGCGAGGTATGCCGCGGTCAGTACGTCGACGGTCAGCGGGGCGGAGCGGTCGAGCCCGAGGTCGTCGGGCAGATGAGCCACGGATCCCGCGTTCGGAATGTCAGCCATCAGATCTCCTCATCGACGCAACCATCCCTTTTCTCGATACCAGGCCGCGGACTCCGTCAGTCCCTCCTGAAGCGTCACGGCGGGGCGCCAGCCCAGAGCGCGCTCGATCGGGTCGAGCTCGCAGGTCCAGTCGAGACGGGTCAAATCAATGGCCCGTCTCCGATCGAGATCAGGGGCCCGTCTCAGCAACTTCGCCGCCAGCTCGCCGAAGGTGCCCGCGGCGAGAAACAGAGACGCCGGAATCCGCACCGGGCGAACCTCACGGCCGACGGCTGCACCAAGCGCGGCCGCGATCTCCTCCCAGGAATGCACATCCGGTCCACCGATAGCCAGCGGTCCAGCGATCTCGGACTCGTCGCCCAGCGCCCGCAAGACGGCCGCGGCCACGTCGGCTGCGTAGACCGGCTGCAGGCGTCCAACGACCCCGGGGACAGGAACGAATCCGCTCGCTGCGAGTCGGAACAGGGGCAGCAGATCGGTGTCCCGCGGTCCGTACACGCCTCCCGGACGGAGCACCCGCGCCTGCATTCGGCTCGCCGATTCCACCACGCTCGCCAGCCGTCGCTCGGCTTCCAGCTTGCTGGCGCCGTACGGACTTGCCGGACCACGGCCGCCGTCCGGGCCTCGCGCGGCGAGGCTGCTGACCAGCACGAAGCGTCGCACGCTCGCTTGCGCCGCTGCCGTGGCAATGATCTCGGTGATCTCGGCATTCACGAAGAAGTAATCTGATTCGTAGCGCGCCCTCGTGAGCCCGGCCGCATGCACGACGTGCTCGACCCCCTCGAGCGCAGCCTGCAGCATCGATCGCGACGACAGGTCGATGGTGATCGTCTCGATCTCGCTGCCCTCGAGCCACCTGGTGTCGCTCGTCGCTCGAATCGCACAGCGAACCCGATACCCGGCCCGCACGAGGGACTCGGCCACGTGACTGCCGACGAACCCCGTTGCGCCTGTCAGGAATACGAGCGAAGACACGGCCGTCTCAGATCGGCCGGTCGTACAGCAGATAACGCTTCGAGATCTCCGATCCGATGCGTTCGAGCGGCTTCCGCATCGCCGCGTTGTCCTCGAGGATCCAGGAGAACTCGCCCCCGATCGTGCCCGCCGCGCCGCCGTGCCGGAACAGGGCCATGATCAGGAGGTTGTCGATGCCCTGGCCACGCGCCTCGGGAACGAGCCCCAGGGTGAGAACCCGGCAGTAGTCCATCTTCGGAAGGTACTTCAGGATCTTGAACAGGCCGAAGGGAAACAGCCTGCCCCTGGCATGAATCAGGGCCTGGTTCGCATCCATGAGAAAGAGCGTGAACCCTATCACCTCTCCATCGTCCCGTTCGGCGAAGATCACCTGGCTCGGAATCCGCTTCACCAGCGGCTTCAGCTCGTGGGCCATGAAATCGATCTCGGCATCCGTCATCGGGACGAATCCCCAGTTGTCTTCCCAGGCCTTGTTGTACAGGACGCGCAGCCGCTCCAGCTCTTCCTCGAAGTGCGCCATGTCGATGGTGCGGGTGCGGACGCCCAGCCTCTTCTCGAGCTTCGACTCCAGCTTGACCAGCTTCTCGGGAGGCACGCTGTGCGACAGATGATACGCTATGAGACTCTGCGATCTTTCGAATCCGGCCCCTTCGACGAGGTCGACGTAATACTCCGGATTGTAGGGCATCATCACTGTCGGCGGACGATCGAAACCCATGACCAGCAGCCCGGCCATCTCGTTGAGCGAGAATGAGGTCGGACCCCGCATCGTCTCCAGGTCTCGCTCGCTGAGCCACCCCGCGACCCGGTCGAAGAGCGCGCCGGCTACCTCGGGATCGTTCTCCGACTCGAAATAGCCGAAGAATCCGACCGGCTCCTCGTGATAGGCGACGTGATTCCGGTTGTTGATCGCTGCGATCCGCCCGACCGCTCGGCCGTCGCGGTAGGCTACGAAGGGCTGCACTTCGGAGTGTCGATGGAACGGATGCTTCTTCTTGTTGAAGGCCGTCTTCACGTCCCGCAACAGGGGTGCGACCCACCTGGGGTCGCCCTCGTAGATCGCATACGGCAGGTGCAGGAAGTCTCGAAACCGGCGTCGGTCATCCGCAGGGAGTACCTCGATGCGGCCCGGCATTCCGCTCACAGGACGCCGTACTTCGTACACACCTTCTCGAGAACCTCGAGCACGAAGTCCAGCTGCTCATCCGTGTGCGTCGCCATGTAGCTGGTCCTGAGCCGGCAGCTGCCCTCGGGCACGGCCGGCGGAACCACCGGGTTGGTGAACACCCCGGCGTCGAGGATTTCGCGCCAGACCTTGAAGGTCAGGTCCATGGGTCCAATCAGGAGCGGAATGATCGGCGTCTCGGTGGGACCGATCTCGAATCCCAGCGCGGTGAGCTCGGCCATCATCCGCCGGGTGTTCTTCCACAGCCGCTCGCGTCGATCCGGCTCGGTACGGATGATCTGGAGCGCCGCCCGCACCGTCGCCACGGCAGACGGCGGCATGCTCGCACTGAAGATCTCGGTGCGCGCGTGGTTGCGCAGGTAATCGATCACGATGTCGTCGCCGGCCACGAAGCCGCCGATCGAAGCGAGCGACTTGGAGAACGTGCCCGTGATGAGGTCGACCTCGTCGGTGAGCCCGAAGTGGGCGGCCGTCCCTTCGCCATTGGGACCCAGGACACCGAGCGAGTGCGCGTCGTCCACCATGATCGCGGCGTCGTACTTCTTCACCAGCGGCACCAGTTCCGGAAGGTTGACGATGTCGCCTTCCATGCTGTACACGCCGTCGACGGCGACGAGCTTGCCGCGTGCCGGGTCGGTGTCCCGCAGCAGGGCTTCCAGGTGCGCGTAGTCCTCGTGTCGGAATCGCTGGGTATCCCCGAAGCTCAACCTGGCACCGTCCTGGATGCAGGCGTGGTCGAGCTTGTCGAGGTACGCCGTGTCGCTCCGACCGACGAGCGCGCTGACGACGCCGAGGTTCGTCTGGTACCCGGTGCTGAACACCAGTGCGGCTTCCTTGCCGGTGAACTCGGCGAGTTCTTCTTCGAGCAAGTCGTGGATATCGAGGTTCCCGTTCAGGAACCGGCTTCCGGTGTTGCCGCTTCCATACACCTCGAGAGCGACGCGCGCCGCCTCGAGAATCTGGGGATGGTGCGTGAGGCCCATGTAGTTGTTCGAGCCGACCATCACCTTCCGATGGCCGTCGATCACAACCTCTGTATCCTGCGATTCCGTGATCTTCTGGAAGTAGGGGTACATGCCCGCCGCGCGGGCTTCGCGCGCGGCGGTGAATGCGGCGCACTTGTCGAAAAGGTGCATCCGGTGCGTCCTCCGGAGGGGTTTTCGTGGCCGGGCCGCTCTCCGTGGAGAGCCCCGATCCGACCCGCAGAAGCTACCCGAGCGCTACGGGCCCGGCAAGAAACGTCAGTTCGCGGAATGGCTGAGACTTCCGAGACCGCTGCCGGGTTCTCGAAGCGGTCCCGTGCCGCAGCGAGCCGGGGGCCAGCGCTTGCCCGCGGGCCGTGGAGGGAGCATCCTCCGCGGCGTGAAAATGGTGAATGCAACTTCGCAGGGGCTCGTCTCCCGGACGGTCCTGTGGATCCGCCGGCGGGCCCTGGTCGCCCTTCTTCCCGCAGCTCTTGGCGCCTGCGCATCGAGCTCCTCGGGCGATCCGGGACTGCCGTCGCCCGTGGCCGTACCGGGGTCCGTGGCGGCCGACTCGGTCGGGGAACCCTTCGAGCCGGACGCCGACGCCGCACTGCGAGACGCGGACGATCTGCGTGCCATGGCTGCGGCGGCAAGGGCAGCAGAGGCCGAACGCCCCCGGTCGATTCTGCCATTCGGTGTGACCTGGGCGCCCGCCGCCCGGGAAGGTTCGGCGTTCGGCATCCGGGTGCTCGAGAGACCGTCCGGTCGCAAGCCCACATCGATTTCGGGAGAATTTGCAGGCCTTCCCGTTCGTTTCGGGAGACTGGACGGACACTGGTTCGGACTCGCTGCCGTCCCGATCGACACCGAGGGACGGCCCGAGCTTCGGCTGCGGTTCGAGTTCGACGACGGCTCCGCCCACGAGCAGACGGTGCCGATCTCCGTCGCCTCGCGGACATTCCAGAAGTCCCAGCTCACGGTAGCACCGAAGTATTCCTCGCCCTCGGCCGAGGCGATGAATCGGATCCAGGAGGAGCGGGCGTTGGTTCGATCCGTTCTGGACACCGCGAGTGCCGAGTGGCTGATCGACACCTCGTTCCGTGCACCCAGGCCCCTGGACGTGACCAGCCCGTACGGAGTGGAACGGGTGTTCAATGGGGAGCTTCGAAGCCGTCACACCGGGCTCGATCTGAGGGGTGCGACCGGTGCGCCGGTCCGCGCTGCAGCCCGCGGAAGGGTCATGATCGCCCGCGATCTCTACTTCTCGGGCAACGGTGTGTACCTCGATCACGGCCGGGGTGTGTACACGGGGTATTTTCACCTGTCCCGAATCCTGGTGGAGGAGGGGGAACTGGTCGAAGCCGGCCAGTTGGTGGGCGAAGTCGGGGCGACGGGTCGGGTGACGGGACCACACCTTCACTGGTCGCTCTGGGTCGGGGGAACGAGCCTGGACGCGGGCAGCCTGCTCGAGATGTCGGTCCCGGTCGCCGGCGAGACTCCCTGATTCAAGAGGCTCCCGCTTGCCCCTCCCGGTGGTGCCGGTCACTTTCCCGTTCCGAATTCACCTACACGGCGAAGCACTATGATCAGGATCGCACTCGTACTCGGTGGCGGCGTCTCTCTCGGCTCCTACATAGGCGGCGCCGTAACCGAAATCCTGGAGGCCCTGGCTCGAAACGAGTCGGGCCGGCCCGTCAGGATCCACGTCATCACGGGCGGCTCCGCCGGCGCGCTCAATGCGGGGCTCGCCGCCCGGGCGCTCGCGGTGAATCCGGCTGTCGTTCCCTGGATCGAGAAAGCGTGGGTCGAAGCGGCGGATGCGCGACACCTGCTGAACCCGGGTCGAAGCAACCGGCTGGGAGCGCTGGACGCGACGGTGATGGATGATCTTTCGCGCGCCCTGATCACGGCGGAGCCGGCATCCGACGATGCCGTTTCGGCCTCGCTCGGGACTCCGCTTCGCGTCGGCATCACGCTGTCGAACCTGCATGGCGTTCGATACGACTTCCGCTACGGTTTCCTGAACGTGCCGGACCGTGCCTACGGCACGCGAACGTACTCCGACTCGATCGAGTTCGAACTGCCAGCGGGCATCGGCCCCAAGCACGAGAGCTGGGAGCGGCTTCGCGCCGCCGCCGTCGCCTCGGCGGCGTTTCCCTTCGCCTTTCCGCCGCGGCAGCTGGAACGGACCCGTGCAGAGTACCCGGGCGCCCGACTGGCCGGCGGCGTGGACCCACTTCCGATGTGGTACGTGGACGGCGGACTCTTCGACGCGGCACCCCTCGGGCTTGCCAAGGACCTGGTCGAAAGGGATGCGGATTACCGGTCGCAGGACTGGCGGTTCATCGTCGTCGAGCCTTCCCTGCGAAGCACGGGCACGGAGCACGGATCCCCGTCGGGCGCTCCCGACTCGGTCTCCTCGCTCGCGCAGCACCTCGCCGGTGCCGTGCTCGGGCAGGGTGCCGCCCAGGACTGGATTCGGGCCAACGAGCTCAACGCCCGACTGGAGATTCTCGAGGCGCTGCTCAAGCGTCTTCCGGAGATGGACGATCGTATCACGGATCCCGACGAGCTGATGCTGGGTCGCTACATCGGCGAGCTCGCCGAGCGGGTGGCCGAGATGAAGGTCACGGCGGATCCGACGGGCCGGCTGGTTCAGGGTCCGGATCCAGCCGGTGACTTCCTGGATCGGAACATGGATCGGATCGAGTCTGATCCGAGATACGCCGAGGTGCTCGCTTCAGCGGACGCGCGGGCGGGTCGTTCGCGTCTCGCCAAGCTGATCTTCGTACTCGAGGCGGCGAGCGGGCTTCAGGACAAGGACATCATGCGCCTCTACCTGGTCGCTCCCGAGTCCGACCGGGAGCTGGCCGGCGACTACCTCGGTGGATTCGGCGGATTCCTGCATCGAGACTGGCGGGCGCATGATTTCGCGGCCGGCAGACGCGACGCGCGTCGGATGGTAGAGACGGGCCTGTCGGACGTCGTTCGTTACCGGCCGGCCGAGCCCGCCGTCTACGATGTCTCAGAGGTCTCGCCCGCGTGGAGTCAGGTTCCGGCCGAGAGCCGGAGGCAAGTCGAGGCGGCGGTCGCGGCCGAAGCCGATCGGCTGATCGCGGAATTCGAGCCCGGTGCGGTCGCGTCGGCGCTCGGCTGGGCGTGGAAGCCGGTGGTGCGCCGGTGGATCACGGCGCGGGGGATGCGGGCCATCTCCGAAGCCCGCTGAGCGGATCCGTGAATTCGGACGCCAGGAAGTTCTCCCGGCGCCCGGCCCTCAGGTTCAGCTGCCGGGATCGAAACCGGCCAGCTTCCCGGCGAACGCCGACGCCAGCACCGTGAAGGGGCTTGCGAGGTAGACCTTACCGGGACCGCTTCGACCCGGGAAGTTCCGGTTGATCGAACTCACGGTCACCTGGTCCGGCGATCCGCTCACGCCCGGTCCCGCGTTGATGCAGGCCCCGCAACCCGGAGCCAGAACGCGGATTCCCGATTCCACGAACCGGTCGTGCCATCCCTGCTCGTGCGCATACTTCTCCACATCCAGGGAGCCGTACTGCAGGTAGGCCTCCACGTGGTCCGCCACCCGGCGGCCCTCGGCAAGCGCGGAATCGACCACGCGTACCGCCATCTCCACGTCATCCCGTTTCGCGCCGGTGCACGAGCCGGCATAGACGATGTCGACCGGAACATCGCCGACCTCGCTCACGCTGACGCCATTTCCCGGATCCCCGGGCGTAGCCACCATAGGAGCGATCGATGAGGCGTCGATCGTCATCGTCCACTCGTACTCGGCACCCGGATCACTCTCCAGGCCGTTCACGAGTCCCCTCGCCTCCGCGGGGTCCATCCCGCGGCGCTCGACGAGGAAGTCCACCGTCTTACCGTCCGGCGCTACGATGCCCGTGAACCCGCCGACCTCGGCCGCCATGTTCGTCATTGTGGCCCGTTCGTCCACGCTCAGCGCCCGTACGGCTTCTCCGCCGTACTCGAGGATCTTCCCGATCGCCTCTCCGTCCCGAACGTAAGGGTGCCGGAGAATCTCCAGCATCAGGTCCTTCGCGGTCACGCCCGGTGCAAGCCGACCGGTGACCTCGACGCGTACCGACGCCGGCACCCGGAGGCGAACGTCACGGGTAGTCCAGCTGTTGACGATCGCGGTCGTCCCCACACCGAAGGCGACGCACCCGATCGCACCTGAATGCGGCGTGTGAGAGTCACTGCCGACGATCACCTGCCCGGGGAGTGCGTACTCGTCCAGCATCTTCACGTGACAGATCGCCTCGCTGCCCACCCGGTCCGGGAGCTCACCGTGCAGGCGGACTCCCTGCTGGGCCGCAAACTCCCGCTGACGGTCATGCAGACCGTGCGCTGCGTCCAGCAGACCGAGCTTGATCTTCTCCTCGCTGATGACCTGGTCGAGGAACGCGAGGTGGTCGCGGAAGAAGAGGACGCTGTCCCGGTCCGCGATCGGCGCACCTTCGCCCGCGAACTCCTCCCAGAAGGTCGAGGCCATCGGGGTCACGTACTCGTGGCTGAACCGCAGGTCGCAGCGGACGAATCCCGCGTCGCCGGGCTTCACGGCGGGTACGCCCACTTCGTCGCCAGCCAGGTCCACGACCCAGTGACGAGCCAGAATCTTCTCGGCGACGGTCATCGGTCGCTGCTCATCGGTGATGACGGCCGGTACCTGAACGAGTCCCTTCAGCCGGGCAACCGCGTAGTCGAGCAGCCCCCCGTACTCGATGATGTCGCGCTGTATCTGTCCGGCTTCTCCGATGAACGTCTCGAGCGGGATCTCCTCGCCGCTCCGAATCCGGTCGATGACCGAGAAGTCCGTCGTCGTCAGGATTCCGAGGTTCTCGCAATTCTCGCGATAGATCCGCTCGATGTTCTCCGCGATCACCACGCGAATCCCTGCCGCCCTTTCGGCATACGGAGAGGCCTCCCGGCTCGAGCCCTTCCCCCGGCGCTTGCCGGAGACGGCCGCCACGAATCCTCCGCCGATGACATCGCCCTTGCCGATCGGTTGCTCGCCCTCGCAGCGCAGGCCGACGTAGGGGTACTGCCCCAGAGTCTCGTCGTAGTAGTAGCAGACCCAGGCCGGGGTGATCTCGTCTGTGGAGATGTTGTCGCGCAGGGGGATCGAGGGATCCCACTCCAGGTCCTCGCCTGCAAGCTGGCGGCGGATCAGCTCGGGATCCTCGGTCAGAAAGAGGATCCGTCCGGAGAGGCGAACCGTAGATGGCCGCTTCTTCACTTCGCGGGCGAGCAATGTGTCGAGCATAGAACGTCTCCGTTGACGGAACCTCCCGGGCCAGCCCGGGGCGCGATCCCGGCGGTCCCATCCGCGCGTGGCGGTCCCGCCGGAAGGGCGCACAATCTATGAACGCCGGCGATTGCCTGCGAGTCGATCTCGCGCCCGATCCGCCGACCGACCATCTTCGAGCCGGCGATCCGGAGTTCCTCTGGGGGGGTGACTTTGCATTCCAGCACTCGGGATGAGCATGGACAATCGAACCCGCGCGCGGTTCCCGTGTCTCTCTTCAGGGATCCGGCGCGCAGGTGCTGGCAGATCACCGGCGACCGAGCGATCGATGCCCTGAACGGGCTGCTCACGAACGATCTTCGGACGCCGGAATCCGGGTCCGTGATCCCCTGTCTCGCGCTGACGCCGAAGGGGCGTCCTCTCGCCGATCTCCAGGTCTGGAAGCGGAGCCCCGCGTCCGGGCCGTTGCTGCTGGATATCGCGGCCGCGGGAGAGGAGGCGCTCCGGGAACACCTCGGTCGATACCTGCCGCCTCGCTTCGCGAAGGTCGAATCGCTGGAGGATGCCGCGTTGCTGAGAGTACTCGGGCCCGCCGCTCCGGCGGTCCTGGCCGCGGTTCTGGGTTCGGAGTCGCCGCTCCCGTCCGCCGAGCGCGTCGCGGAATTCCCATTCGAATCCGGGATCGTTTTCGTCGCGGGCCGAGTGGAGAGTGAGGGCGGCGGGTGGGATGTTCTCGCACTTCACGACGCCGATCGACTCGAATCGGCACTGACCGCGGCCGCGGAGGCCGAAGGCGGCCGTTCGATTTCCCCTGAGACCTGGGAGGTGATGCGGATCGAACTTGGCATCCCTCGCTACGGCGTCGATTTCGGGATGGAGAATCTTCCCCAGGAAACGGGACTGACCGAGCGAATGGTCAGTTTCGAAAAAGGCTGTTACACCGGCCAGGAAGTGGTCGCCCGCATCCACTACCGGGGCCACGTGAACCGACGCCTCGTGGGCCTGGCTCGTGACGGCGAGACCCCGATCGCGATCGGCACGGAGCTCTTCGAGGATGACCGCCGGGTGGGCGGTGTGTCCAGCTCGGCCACGTCGCCGGATTACGGCTCCATCGCCCTCGGAATGGTGCGCCGCGAAGTCGAGCCGGGAGCCAGGCTGGCGACGTCAGCCGGGGGCACCCGGACGATCGAGGTGCGCACCCTTCCCTTTACGCATACGTAAAGCGTCTCCGGGCTCGATTGTCATTTGCCGGCAGGTCCCATAGTTTCGCGCTTCGGTCGAGAAACTGTCCCACGAACACGGCCCGGTCCCGGCCGCGTGCACTCGAGAGGTTGTGAGCCTGAGTTCGCTCGGTCGTGAAGACATGCGTGCCCTCTACCGCTTCCTCGTCCTCACGCGGATGCTCGAGGAGCGGCTGGAGACCCTGTTCAAACAGGGACACATCGTCGGCGGTCTGTACCGTTCGCTCGGCCAGGAGGCGACGGCCGTGGGCAGTGCCTACGCGTTGCAGGAGGGAGATTGGCTCGCTCCCTCGATCCGCGATGCGGGCGCACTCTACGTGCGGGGTCTGCCGCCGATCGCGATGCTCCGCCAGTACACGGCGCGCGAGGCCTCCCCCTGCGCCGGGAAGGACAATACGAACCACTTCACGATTCCGGAGTTGGGCCTGCTCGGGCCGATCAGCCCTCTGGGCACCCAGCTCTGCGTGCTCAACGGCGTGTCCCTGACCTTCCGACAGCGGGGTGAACCGCGTGTCTGCATGACCTACCAGGGCGAGGGGGCCTCCCGGACAGGCACGTCCCACGAGGGCTTCGCGATGGCAGCCGCACTGGACTTGCCCATCGTGATCGTTCTGGAGCACAACCGGTGGTCGTTCGGAACGCCCAGCTACCGGGCTTCGGCCGTCGAGGACTGGGCGGACACCGCGGGCGCGTACGGGCTTCCGGTTCGATCGGTCGATGGCAACGACATCCTGGAGGTCTACGAAGCGGCGCGTGAGGCGGTCGATCGTGCCCGGTCCGGCGGGGGGCCCGGCGTGATCGTAGCCGAGACCTACCGGATGTCCGGGCACGCGCAGCATGACTCCCAGAAGTACATTCCGCCCGAAGAACTGGAGGAATGGAGGGCGCGAGACCCGATCCGCAGGTTCGAGAGCGTGCTGGAGCAGGACGGTTGGCTCTCGGAGGCCGGGCTCGCGGAGATACGCGACGACGTAGAGCAGGAGCTCACGCGAGCCGTGGACACCGTGCTCTCCGAACCGCATCCGCCGGCCGAATCGAGTCGAACGCGTGTATACGCGGACCCAGAGCAGGATCCGCCCGAGCCGTGGACGCGAATCCTGGCCACCGAATCCGAGGCACGATGAGCGAGACGACGTATCTCGAGGCGATCCGGGACGCGATGCGTGAAGAGATGCAGCGCGACGAATCGGTGTTCATTCTCGGCGAGGACATCGGCCTGTATGGGGGCGCATTCAAGATCACGGATGGGTTCCTGGAGGAATTCGGTCCGGACAGGGTGATCGACACTCCGATCAGCGAGGCCGCCATTGTGGGTGCGGCGATCGGCGCCGCCCACATGGGCATGCGTCCGATCGCCGAGATGCAGTTCATCGACTTCATCGCGCCGGCCTTCGACATGATCGTCAACTTCGCGGCCAAGTCCCGCTACCGGACGGGCATCGGCGCCGGAATCGTCATCCGCGGGCCGTGCGGAGGTGGGGCGCGCTCGGGTCCCTTCCACTCGCAGAACGTGGAGTCGTTCTTCGCGAACGTGCCGGGCCTGAAGATGGTGGCGCCCGCGACCGCGCGTGACGCCAAGGGTTTGCTGACAGCGGCGATTCGCGATCCGGACCCGGTCCTGTATTTCGAGCACAAATTCCTCTACCGGCGGATCAAGGAAGAGATCGAGCCCGGCGAGGAGATCGTGGTGCCACTGGGCGAAGCGCGCACACACCGACCGGGCACGGATCTGACGATCGCGACCTACGGGGCCATGGTCTGGAAGGCCGGTGAAGCGGCAGATCGTGTGTCGTCGGAAGACGGTTCGGAGATCGAAATCATCGATCTTCGCTCGATCCGACCGCTCGACATCGGCTCGATCGTGGAGAGCGTGCGCCGCACCGGTCGCCTGCTCGTGGTGCACGAGGCCCCCAGGTTCGGTGGATTCGCCGGCGAGATCACGGCGCAGGTTTGCGAAGAGGCATTCGAGTGGCTCGACGCGCCGATCCGGCGGGTCACGGCCATGGATACGCCCGTGCCCTACGCGCCGACCCTGGAGGATCGTTACCTACCGCAGACCGAGGACATCGTCGCGGCCGCGAGATGGCTGCTCGCATACTGACCAGAAGGGAAGAGTGAGATGGCAAAGGTCGACGTGATCATGCCCCAGATGGGTGAGTCCATCGCCGAGGGCACCCTGACGAAGTGGCTCAAGCAGGTCGGCGAGAGCATCGAACGCGACGAGGACCTGTTCGAGATCTCGACGGACAAGGTGGACGCGGACATTCCTTCGCCTGCGAGCGGCACGCTGGTGGAGGTGCTCGTCGAGGAGGGAGCCACCGTCGAGGTGAACACGGTCGTGGCGAGGATCGAGACCGAGGCCGGCGCCGCTGACGCGGCGGTCGCGACGGAGGCGGCTCCCGCTGGCGCTGCCGAACAGGGCCAGACGGAGACCGCGGCCGCCGAAGCACCGCAGGCCGAAGCCGGGCCTGCACCCGCTCCCGCTCCTGCGGCGACCGGTGGATCTGACGACGGCGCAGCCGCCCCCGCGCCGCCATCCGAGCCGGGCTCGAAGGAGGAGAGGCTGCGGACGCGGAGCACCCCGCTCGTGAGGAAGATCGCGGAAGAGCATGGGGTCGACATATCGGCCGTTCAGGGCACGGGGGTCTCAGGCCGGGTCACCCGTGACGACATCACCGCGTACATCGACGCCCGGGACAGGGGCGAGACACCCGCCGTGACCGCTCCAGCGCCTGGTGGCGCGGCCCCGACGACCGGCGGCGCGCCCGCAGGAGGGGCTCCCGCTCCCGCCCCGGCACAGCCCGGCCACATGCAGGTGCCCATTCACGGCGCGACGCTCGACATTCGGATTCCCGCCGTACCGATTCGCGATGGGGACCGGGTCGAGGAGATGAACCGGGTCCGGCTCCGCACGATGGAGCACATGCTGATGTCGAAGCGGATCTCGGCGCACGTCACCTCGGTCAACGAGATCGACTTCGAGCGCGTCGTGAACCTCCGCAGGACCCTCAAGGGCAAGTTCGCCGAGCAGGGCGTCAAGTTGACCTACGGTCCGTTCATCATGAAGGCGGTCACGGAGGCCCTGCAGGAGTATCCGATTCTCAACTCGTCCGTCGACGGCACGAGAATCGTCTACCACAACGATATCAACATCGGCATCGCCGTAGCGGTGAACGATGGCAAGGAACTCATCGTCCCGGTGCTCAAGAATGCCGATCGCCTTTCGCTGATGGGCCTGGCAGCTGGTGCGAACGAACTCGCCGAGAAGGCGCGCACGAAGACTCTGGATTTCGACGACATCCAGGGGGGAACCTTCACCATCACGAATGTGGGTGTGTTCGGGAACCTGTTCGGAACCCCGATCGTCAATCAGCCTCAGGTCGCCATCCTCGGCACGGGGGTCATCGAGAAGCGTCCCGTGGTCATCCGGGATGCGATGGGCAACGACGCGCTCGGCATCCGGCACATGTCGTACTTCGGACTCAGCTACGATCATCGTGTCGTGGACGGAGCGATGGCCGCGTTCTTCCTCAACAAGGTGAAGGACGTCCTGGAGAATTTCCCGGAGGACGCCGTCTGACGGAAGAGCCCTCTCCTGCATTCCTGGAGACCCCGCGTCCCGACCGGATCGCGGGGTCTTCGCATCTGCACCGACATCCCGGACTTGCGGTGGCCCCTCGGCTCTCCGACTGTCCGGATGCGACACATGGCGTTCCGGCTCCGAACAGTCGGAGCTGGCGCACGCGGTATCGTGAAAGCCATAAGATCCATGTCCTGAAGTCACTTACGAGCGTAGTCGCTACGATACCGGGTGGCACGCCGATTGCCCGCTACCGCTGCTGCACGAGAGTCATCCGGAGAGGCGGGTCCGAGTCGGACCTCCAAACGTGACGGGATCGAGACGGGTAGAGATGCTGGACGCCGACGGTACCGGACGAAACGAAGTCCCTTACGTGGGTCCGCAGGGTCGGGGCCGACGGGAGGGGGATCGTCATCTCCGAATCGCCGAGCAGGGTACCGACCGCGAGATGGGTCCCGCAGGCCCCGGAATGGACATCCGACGAGAACGGAAGAGTCCGGGACGCAAAGCCGCGGCGGTGGCCATCGCGATTCTGGCTCTTCTGGCGGTCACGGTGGTCGTAGGTCGCTTGCGGCCTGCCGCGCCTGTCGTGGACGCGGATCTGATCGTCACGTCGGTGGTGGAGCGCGGTGCTCTCCCGATCGAGGTTCGCGGTTGGGGGATCCTTGCCACCGACCAGGTGCAGAAGATCGAGGCCACAGTCTCAGGGCGCGTGGCCTCGATTCACGTGGAGCCCGGAGATGTGGTTCGCACCGGCACACCGCTCGTGGAGCTCGCCAGCCCCGATCTCGCGCTGGACAGGGCTCGCGCCGAACAGGAGTTCACAGCTGCCCGGGCGGCATTTTCCGCGATTCGGCGTTCCATCGGCACCCAGCAACTCGAGCGGGAATCGTCTCTCGTCGATCGGCGTGCCGAGATGGCGCGGGCCAACCGGTCGGTGGAGCAGCTGCGGGCCCGGTTCGAGCAAGGCGACGCCGAAGTCGAAGAACTCGTGGCTGCGATCGATGCGGCCGCCGCCATCGAAGAGCAGATCCGTGTCGAAGAAGAGATGCTTGCTCTGCTGAGAGAGACGGGCGACGAGCAGGTAATGCTCGAGAAGGAAAAGCTCGTCGCACTCGCAGATGTGCTGCACCGGGAGAATGAGCGACTGGCGGCTCTGGCCGTCGAAGCCCCCGGAAGCGCGGTGGTGGAGTCGGTGGACGTCTCAACTGGCGACTGGGTGACTCCGGGTACCCGACTCGTTCGCCTCATCCGTCCGGAGCGTCTGCGCGCCGACCTGAAGGTGCCGTACCCGGCCGCCAAGAAGGTCCGGACCGGCAGCGTTGTGTTTCTGGTCGATGCCGTGGGCGATACGACCGGCGGCGAAGTGCAGGCGATCGGGGACCCCGTGCCCGGCGCAACCGGAAAGCACCTGCAGGTGAGTGTGCGGCTCGATGCGCCGCCTCGGGCGGACGCCGCGGTCGACGCCGGCGTGGACGCGGTCATTCAACTCGGCGTCATCGAAGAGGCCCTGTTCGTGAAGCGACCGGCCTGGACCGGGGAAGAGGGAGTCTCGTCCGTGTTCCGCGTTGCCAGCGATGGGAAGTCGGCCGAGCGGGTCAAGGTCCGATTCGGCGCCGGGTCCTGGGAGCGGGTCGAAGTGCTCGAGGGATTGACGGAGGGCGACGAGATCATTGTGTCGGACATGTCGCGATTCGACGAAGCGGAGTGCGTCAGGATCCAGTGACTGAACTCTTCCCGGAACGGCTCCGATGAACGAGAACCGCGATCCGCTCATCCGCCTCGTCGGCGTACGCAAGGTATTCTACACCGACGAGATCGAGACCCACGCGCTGTCCGACGTGCACCTCGAGGTTCGAGGTGGCGAATTCGTAGAGGTGATGGGACCCTCGGGCTGCGGAAAGTCGACACTTCTGGCGATCGTCGGTCTGCTCGACACTCCGAGCGCCGGAGAGTACTGGATGGATGGTCGCCCCGTATACGAGCTGTCGGCTGGCGAGCGAGCCCGCGTCCGCAACGAGTCGATCGGCTTCATCTTCCAGGCGTTCAATCTGATCGCCGACATGACCGTGTTCGAGAACGTCGAGCTGCCGCTCACGTATCGGGGCATGAGTCAGGCGGAGCGGCGCAGGGCCGTCCTCGAGGCCCTCGAGCGCGTCGGGATGTCGCACCGCATGGACCACTATCCGGGCCAGCTGTCGGGTGGGCAGCAGCAGCGCGTGGCAGCGGCACGTGCCGTAGTCGGACACCCGCGAATCCTGCTCGCCGACGAGCCCACCGGGAATCTCGATTCGACCAACGGGGAGGCCGTAATGCAGCTCCTGCGCGAGTTGCACGGCGAGGGCACTACGATCCTGATGGTGACGCACGACCCGCGCTACTCGAGATTCGCGGAGCGCACCGTCCACCTGTTCGATGGTCGCATCGTGGAGGAGTCAGTCGCGGAGTTGAATCGGACAAGATCCGGAGGCACACCTTGAATCGCACGGCTCCGAACATCCTCGTAGCGGATGATCAGCCCGACGTCCTGGCGGCGGCTCGACTGCTGCTGAAGAGCGAGGGCTGTGAAGTCACGACGGCGGCCTCTCCTGCTGAGGTCCTGGACTTGCTCGAGTCGGACGAGTACGACGTTCTCCTGCTCGATCTCAACTACAGCCGCGACACGACTTCCGGCCAGGAAGGCCTGGAGCTGGTCCCGAAGGTTCTGGCGCTCGACTCGACACTGCCGATCATCGTGATGACGGCGTGGGGCAGCATCGAGAGCGCGGTTGAGGCGATCAGACGTGGCGCCCGGGATTACATCGAGAAGCCGTGGGACAACGACCGGCTCGTCGCGACCGTCCGTACGCAGCTGGATCTCGTCCGCGCGGTGCGTAAGGCTCAGATCCTCGAGGCCGAGAACGAGATGCTCCGCACGGGGGACGACGTTCCCGAGCTGATCTCGGAGTCCAAGGCCATGGCTCCTGTCCTCCGGCTGATCGAGAAGGTAGGCCCGTCCGACGCCAACGTGCTGATCACGGGAGAACCGGGCACCGGAAAGGAAGTCGTGGCCCGCTGGCTCCACCACAGATCGAAGCGAGGACAGCGACCCCTGGTCACCGTGAATACGGGCGGACTTTCCGAGGGCGTGTTCGAAAGCGAGATGTTCGGGCACGTGAAGGGGGCGTTCACCGACGCGAAGGCCGACCGGATCGGATACTTCGAGCTCGCCGACCGCGGAACTCTCTTCCTCGACGAGATCGGGAATGTCCCGATGGCCCAGCAGGCGAAGCTGCTGAGGGTGCTGGAGACCGGCGAACTCCAACGGGTGGGGTCATCGAAAACTCGTCGGGTCGACGTGCGGATCCTCAGTGCCACGAACGCTTTGCTGGACCAGGCGGTCGCCGACGGTCGATTTCGCGAGGACCTCTACTACCGACTGAACGCCGTCGAGATTCGTCTCCCGCCGCTCCGGGAGCGCCGGGAAGACATCCCGATTCTCGCGGCGCACTTCCTGGCGGCCGCGGGCCTGAAGTACGGTCGTCCGGAACTGAAACTCAGCGCCAGTTCCGTGGAAGCGCTGCTTCGGCACCCGTGGCCGGGCAACGTCCGAGAACTCCGACACTCGGTGGAGCGAGCGGTCCTTCTGGCCGAGACGAACGAAGTAGGCGTCGAGCACCTGGGACTGCGAACTTCGCCCGAGGGCTCGCTAAGGCTCGAGAACATGCAGCTGGACGATGCAGAGCGCATCCTGATCCGGAAGTCACTGGCCCGGAACCGCGGAAATGTGAGCCGGGCCGCCGAGGATCTCGGAATCAGCCGAAGCGCCCTTTACCGACGTCTCAAGCGCCACGGGCTTCAGGCCTGAGGCATACGGCGTCGAGCCCGGAACGGTGACTCAATCCTCGCGCATCGGGCGCATCCGTCGCTGGCTGACCTATCAGCGATTGCTGCCGTTGCTCGCGCTCGCCTCCGGGGCGCCGGCGACCGCGGTGTCCCTCCTGCTGGTCTGGACCGGAGATTTCGCCGGGCGCACGCAGTGGACCGTCACCATTTTCGTGCTCGGCAGCTGGGCCATTCTTCTCTTCCATCTGCGCGAGCGACTCGTACGCCCCCTGCACGCCGTCTCGAACATGCTCGAGGCGCTGCGAGAGGGGGACTATTCCTTGCGAACGCGCACCCCGAATCGGGATGACGCATTGGGCCTCATCCTGCATGAGGTCAACCAGCTGGCCCAGTCATTCCACGATCAGCGTCTCGACGCGATGGAGGCGTCGAATCTTCTGTCGCGCATCATGGCCGTGATCGACGTGGCGCTGCTCGCCTTCGACGAGAATGACCAGCTTCAACTGGTCAATCCGGCAGGTGAACGGTTGCTCGGGCAACCATCATCCCGATTGATCGGACGCAGTGCCGCAGAACTCGAACTCGCTGACTGCCTTGAAGGTGCGACGCCCAGGGTGACCGATCTTCTAGTCTCGGAGGGGTTGGGTCGATGGGAGCTTCGACGAAGGACCTTTCGTTGGGATGGCAGACCGCATCGTCTCGTCGTGCTGACCGACCTGAGCCAGGTACTCCGGGAGGAGGAGCGGGTCGCATGGCAGCGGCTGATTCGTGTCCTCGGCCACGAAATCAACAACAGTCTTACGCCCATCAAGTCGATTGCAGAGAGCCTGGCCGGACTTCTCGAGCGGGACGAACCGCTCGAGTCGTACGAGGATGACCTCCGCGAGGGTCTGGCAGTCATTGGAGGACGCTCCGAGGCACTCGGCCGGTTCATGGCGTCCTACGCGCGCCTCGCCCGGCTGCCTGCGCCGGAGCTGAAGCCGCTGGAGGTAGGCGCATGGATCCGCCGGATTTCCAACCTCGAAACGCGACTGCCGGTGCAGGTGGTGGAAGGAAGCGAAGTCACTATCGAGGCCGACAGCGATCAACTGGATCAGCTCCTCATCAATCTCGTCGAGAACGCGGCTGACGCGTCACTGGAGACGGGTGGGGGCGTACGGGTGGGCTGGGAACGTTCAGACGGCACCGTGGAGATCTGGGTCGAGGACGAGGGACCGGGGCTGGCCGCTACGGCCAACCTGTTCGTGCCGTTCTTCACCACGAAGCCGAAGGGCTCCGGGATCGGCCTGGCACTGGGTCGTCAGATCGCGGAGGCGCACGGGGGAAGCCTGACGCTGAGAAATCGTGCCTCACAGCCCGGGTGCGTGGCTCTGGTCCGCCTCCCGATTGGCCGGTCCAAGGCCGACCCGCCCCACCGGCCGGATTCCGCTATTCCAACCCCCTGAGTGCCCCGAGGTCCAGGTCGGGCAGCCGTGCGAGCGATTCGACGACCACATGGGGCGACAGCGCTGCAGGCGCGGCCTGCGTCATCGCCTCGTCGAACTTGCCGGTCCGAACCTGGATCGTGATCAGACCTGCGTCCCGCCCGCCCCGGATGTCGCTCTCCAGGTCGTCTCCGATCACCCCGAGTTGATCGATTTCCCGGTCCAGGATCCCGGCCGCCATCGCGAAGAACGCGGGCGCTGGCTTGCCAATCAGAGTGGCTGACCGGCCTGAAGCGTACTCGAGTGCAGCGACGAACGGACCGGCGTCGAGCGTCGGTCCCGCGTCGGGAAGCCAGAATCGATTCCGGTGAATGGCGATCAGATCTGCACCGTTGCGCAGGCTGCGGAATGCCGAGTTGAGCAACTCGAAGGTGAACCCGGGGCCCAGATCGCCGACGAGCACTGCCTCCGGATCTCGGTCCGCGACGGCGATCCCCTCGAAGTCCTCGTGCGTGGAGTCCGCAACGAGCAGCTGAACGGATCCGATCCCCCGGGACCGCAGCCAGGCGGCGGCGGCGACCGGCGCGGTCAGGACTTCCTCGGCCGACACCGGAAAGCCCATGCGAACAAGGTCCGACACGACATCGGCGCGTGACTTCCGACTCGTGTTGGTGGTGAACAGATACGGAATCCCATCTGCCCGCAGCCGCTCGATCGCCTCCACGACTCCGGGGACGAGCGAACTCCCCTCGTAGACGGTCCCATCCAGATCGATCAACAGCCCTCGTACCGGGCGAATCGAGCTCATTTTCACGCCACGATATCCCTTTCTGTCGCTTCTTCTGCTCACGATCGCAGGATCGACGAAATCCTGTCGCCCGTGTGCGACTTCCGACTTGCAGCCCGCGCTCGGGCACCGGATGTTCCGGTCATGGCCCCGACGGATCAAGCTCGAGATTACAGGGGATGATCGTCAATTCCACCAGTGTGAGGTAGCGGTGCCCGATCTCAGACCCTTTCGCGCTCTGCGATACAGCCCCCGGGCCGGAAGTCTCTCGGAACTCCTGGCTCCGCCGTATGACGTGATCGATCCACGGCAGGCACGCTCTCTCCGGAATCGACACGATTCGAACAGCGTACGCCTGGTACTGCCCGAGGGCGAGGTCCCTGAGAGATACGAGGTCGCGGCCCGGACTCTGGGGAGCTGGATCGAATCGGGAATCCTGGAGCTCGATTCCGAACCGGCGGTCACGGTCTACCGGCAGAGCTTCCCGGGACCGACGGGTCCGGTCACGCGCCACGCGCTCTTCGCGGCCCTGAGGCTCAGTCCGTTCGGAGAGGGGGAGGTGCTGCCCCACGAGCGCACACATTCCGGACCGAAACGGGACCGCCTGGCTTTGACGCTCGCCACGCGCACACAATTGTCACCCGTCTTCCTCACCACACGCGACGAGGCAGGAGAGCTTCTCACGGCGCTGCGCGGCATTGCGGCGGACTCCGAGCCGGACTACCGGGCCGAGACCGAGGACGGCGTCGCACATGCAGCGTGGAGAGTAATGGACCCGAAGACCTGTGACCGACTCTGCCGAATCGCGGGAACCGGCCCACTTCTGATCGCGGACGGTCACCACAGGTACGAGACTGCGCTGGAGGTCCGACGGCAGCTCGGAGAAGAAGTAACCGAGGCCGGAAGCGTTCTGGCCTGCGTGGTGAGCGGCGAGGATCCGGGTCTTCGGATCCAGCCAACCCACCGTGTGCTGATCGGCCCGCCGCCGGGACCGGGAGAGGACGGCTGGATCGATCGTCTCCGCGAGAGTTTCACGTTGAGCCCGATTCCAGACTCCGAGGCGAGCCCGGATGCACTTGCTGCAGAGGCGGAGAGAACCGGTTCCATGGTGGTCGTCACGCCCGACGGAGCCTGGCGCCTGCAACCCAGGAAGAGCGTCGCCTCAGATGCGGGCCTCGATGACGACGATCTGGCGATTCCGAGCGTCGTGCTCGATCGTCTGGTGGTCGAGGCCATCCTCGGATCGGATGCGGATACCGCGGCACACGTGGACCGACTCGTCTACGTTCGCGAACCGGCCGCGGCCGTGTCCGCCGCCGGAGCGCAGGGGGCGGCCTTTTTGCTGCCCGCCGTAAGTCCCTCGGCCGTATGGACGGTAACCGGGCTGGGTCGCCGCCTCCCGCCGAAGTCCACCTATTACGAGCCCAAGATTCCCTCGGGTCTGCTCTTTCGGCCGCTGGACGACCCGGAAGCCTGACTCCGGAGCCGGGAGATACGGAACCGGCTCAGTCCGAATTCGTTGGCAGTGCCGCATACGCATCCAGCGACTCGATGCCCATGCCGGCCACCCGGCGCAGCGACGAATGACGGGTCAGAAACAGATCGGCGTCCTCGGAGAGCGCCGTGGCGAGCTGAACGGATCGCTCCAGACTGCCGCCGATCCGCGCCCTGACCTGAGCCGCCTGACGGGCGATACGTCCGTCGAGGGGAATCACTTCCAGGCCCGGTAGCGCGCCAATCAATCGCTCGACCCGGTCAGCGGTCGTCTCTTCTCCTCGGCGATACGACTCCATCAGCAACTGATAGAGGCTGAGCGCCGACGTCTGCGCGGCGACTTCACCTGATTCCATCAAGCGGAACAGGGTGCGGGTCAGCGGCAGGGAGCCCGGGATGCCCGCCGCATGCAGGGCGAGGACGCTCGCGTCCAGGTGCACCAGCGCCGGGTCTCGAAGTAACTCCTCGAACCGATCGTGCTCACTCACCGCGCACCTCCGGCCAGAGAACCACCGACCCGTTGTCTGCGTCAACCCGAATCAGCCCTTCCAGCTCGGCCGCCGGGTCCTCCGGGCGGCGCCGCATCTCGATGACTCCGTCGTCACGGACGCTGACCAGCAGTCGATCTCCGGGTCCGAGTCCCAGCGCATCACGGGCTTCGCGAGGAACGACGATCTGGTGCTTGCTGCTGATCTTCACCGTTGAAGGCACATGGACCTCCCCACGAATTTCGAACAGGTGGTCGGGGCTGCGGCACGACCCCGTCTCTTTACTCTGATACTTTACAGTAAAGCCTGTCAGATTACCATGAAGATGAACAGCGCATAGCCTGCAAGAAGGAACCCGCCCTCCGCACGGCTGATCCGCGCGCCGGTGTACGCGATGGGGATCAGCGCGAGGCAGAACAGGAACGCGGGCAGAAGCTCGGTCTGCACGGCGAGGTGGGAAAACTCCAGCGGGCGGACGACCGCGGCCGTGCCGAGTACGAGCCCGAGATTGAAGATGTTGGAACCGATTACGTTTCCGATCGCGATGTCCCCCAGGCCGCGCGCGGCGGCGGCGATCGTGGAGGCCAGCTCCGGCACCGACGTGCCCACGGCCACGAGAGTCGCTCCGATGACCTCTTCGGGTACGTCGAACGCACGGGCGATATTGACCGCCGAGTCGACCAACCAGTCGGCCCCCAGCAGCAGCATTACGAGTCCGAGGACGACGCGCGCCCAATTCAGCCATGGACGCCGGCCTTCGGGGTCTCCCTTTTCCCTGGCGATCTCGATCTCGGCGGAGATCATGTCCTCGCTGTGTCCTGAGGCGTGCCCCCACCGGAACAGATAGTAGATGTAGAATCCGAAGACGCTCAACAGAAGGAATCCGTCAAATCGATCAACCGTGCCGTTGTAGGCTAGAATCATCACGACGAGTAGAAAGCCGATGAGGAGCGGAGCCTCCCTCCGAATCAATCTGCGGTGCACCGAAATCGGCCGGATCAGAGCTCCCAGACCGACGATCAGTCCCACGTTCGCGACCGTCGATCCCATGATGTTCCCGATTGCCAGGCCCGACTGTCCGCGAAGCGCAGCCGCACTGGACACGACGAGCTCAGGGGCTGAGGTCCCGAAAGCGACAATGGTCAGACCGACCATGAGCGGGCTCACGCCTCGCTGGGAGGCGACCCGAGCGGCGCCTGTGACCAGCCAGTCGGCACCCAGAGTCAGCGCGGTCAGGCCGACCGCGAACAGGAGAAGCTCGAGGATCAACCGGCGCTCCGGGACCGCATCTCAGCCTTGCGTCCAGGATGAGGATAGCGTGTGGATAACTTCCCGCGCGCCGCAACTCGTCGCAAAGGAAGAGCGTAGCGCCTCACAGCTGATTCCGGTTGAAGCTCAGATACCATAACACACTGTTAGATATAGGTTTATGTAGTCCGAGGCGCTCCGCTCAGCCCGTCCGCGACTCCTTGGCTTTGGCCACTTCGCCAGCCTTCGCACGTGCCTCCGAACTCTGTTGAACGTTGGCACCCATGTGCAGTGCTCCGTCGACCTGGCCGCCCTCCTCGAGCTTCACCCGGCGACTGCGAATATCGCCCTCGATCCGACAACTCGCCTGTAGCTCGACGCGGCTCTCGGCCGTGACGCTGCCGTTCACCCGACCGGCGATGATCGCGTCCTGCGTGCTGACGTCGCCGACCACCAGTCCGTCCTTCCCGACGACCACGCTCTTGGCTGCTCTCACGGCTCCCTCTATGGAGCCTTCGACACGAATCGTCCCGTCGCTCTCGCAGTCTCCCGTGATCTTCATCCCGGGTCCGATGATCGACACGACGTCGCCGAGCTCGCGCGGCGAGCCGTTGCCGAGACCCTTCGTCATCATGAGCTGCCTCCCCCCGTTTGCAGTTCCTGTTCGGTCATGACCTGCCGGAGACCCAGGGCAAGGGATCCACCGGCTCTCCGTCCTGTTCGATCTCCAGGTGAAGGTGGGGCGCGGTAGATCGACCCGTATTGCCCGACAGGGCAATCACTTCGCCGGCTTCCACCGTGTCGCCCTCTGCGGCGAACACCCAGGATGCGTGTGCGTACAGTGAGCGAAGACCATCGCCGTGCTCGATCCTGACATAGCGACCATACTCCCTGTCCTCGCCCGCTTCATCGACCACGCCGGCCCCCGCCGCACGGATGTAGGAGCCCGAAGGCACGGCAATATCCAGTCCGACATGGCCGCCATCGCGGACTGAAGACGTATCTCCGAAGGCCCGCGTGACGAAGCCGGGCTCGACCAGAGGCCAGAGTCGCGGACCGGGCTCGTACTCGGATTCGGGCCGTGTCGTCCCTCCACTCCGCGACTCGGTCGATCCAACCGCCGGCAGCAGGATGTCTCCAGCGGAGGGTTCGACTTCACCGGTCATGACGCCTCGCAGCTGATCGTAGGAGCGTTCCATCTCCGTCAGGGTCGCCGCGAGACGCTCGATCTTCGCCGTCTCCCCCTGAAGAGAGTCGATGCGAGATTCCAGTTCCGCCACCCTGGCTGGCGTTTGCAGAGACGCCGCCCATCGACCGGCGGCGAAGGAGCCGAGAACGCCGGCGACCGCGACGAACCCGAGCAGAAGCATCCTGAGAGGGCTGAGCACGAACCGGTGCGACTGCGCCTCACCTTCGCGCACGAACAGCACGTTCCACCGGCCGCCGGATGACGTCATACGTCCTCGAACAACTCCGCGGAATCGCGGGCTTCGAGCATACGCCTGATGATCCGCTCGAAGTCCTCGGCGTCGTGGAATGGAATCCTGATTTCCCCTGCCGCCTTGCTCCGGAGCCTGACCTTCACGTCGGTTCCGAAGTACCGGGCCAGTGCCGTCGCCGCCCTGCGCGCGACGGGATCGCCCTCACCGCCGCCCGTACGACCGGAAGCGTTCCGTCCGGCGCCCCCGGCACGATCAGGTCCGCCGCGTGCGCGTCGCTCCGCCTCGCGGACGGACAGCCCTTCGGCGGCGATCCGTCGCGCGAGCTGAAGTTTCGCGGCGTCCGAGTCAAGCGACAGCACGGCCCGAGCGTGCCCGGCGCTGAGTGCCCCTGAGGCGAGCATCTCCTGAACTTCGGGTGGCAACGTGAGCAGACGAAGGCTGTTCGCGACTGTCGATCGACTGCGTCCGACCCGACCCGCCACCTGATTCTGGGTCAGGCCGAATCCGTCGATCAGACGCTGATAAGCCACCGCCTCCTCGATCGCATTGAGCTCTTCACGTTGAAGGTTCTCCACCAGGGCCAGCAGCAGCATCTGCTCGTCCGAGAGGTCCCTGACGATCACCGGAGCCGTTTTCCGGCCGAGGCCGGTGAGAGCACGCAGTCGGCGTTCGCCCGCAACCAGCTCGTAGCCCGTGTCTGTCGGACGAACAACCAGCGGTTGCAGCAGACCGTTCTCGCGGATGGAAGCCTCGAGTTCGCTCAGAGCCTCAGGGTCGAATTCGCGGCGTGGCTGAAACGGATTCGCGCGGATTCGCTTCAGCTCGATATCGCGGACCGGCTGCTCGTCCAGCTCCTGCTCATCGAGCATGTCCCCCAGCAACGCCCCAAGGCCGCGCCCAAGTCTGTTCTTCGTGTCAGGCAACTCCCGCCCTCCGTTTCCTCGTGTCCCGCCTCACGATTTCGGATGCCAGGCTCAGGTAGCCCCGGGCGCCGGTCGACAGGACGTCATACAGAGCGATCGGCTGCCCGAAACTCGGGGCCTCGGCCAGGCGGACATTCCGCGGAATCGCGGTCCGAAACACCTTCGCTCCGAAGTACTCCTCCGCCTCTCCCTTCACCTGCTTCGAGAGGTTGAGACGCGAATCGAACATCGTCAGGAGAACGCCTTCGATCCCCAGCTCCCGATTCAGGTTCCGCTGCACGATACGCACCGTATTGAGCAACTGGCTGAGCCCTTCCAGTGCATAGAATTCGCACTGGATGGGAATCAGCACCGAGTCGGACGCCACGAGCGCATTCAGGGTCAACAGACCCAGCGACGGAGGGGAGTCGATCAGGATGTAGTCGTAGTCATCACGCACCGGCTCGAGAGCACTACGCAGCACTCGCTCCCGATTCGGCCGCTCGATCAACTCGATCTCTGCACCCGCCAGGTCACGGCTGGCCGGCACGACATCCAGCATCGGGAAGTGAACGCTCTGTCGGAGCGCCTCCGACACCGGGACCTCGTTGATCAGGCAGTCGTAGATGTCGGGAAGCCCCGGATCCTGGGCAATCCCGAGCCCGCTGGTGGCGTTGGATTGCGGGTCGGAATCGACGATCAGTGTGCGCTTCTCGGCCACGGCGAGAGATGCGCCGAGGTTGATCGCGGTAGTCGTTTTGCCGACACCGCCCTTCTGATTCGCGATGGCGATGACACGTCCCATCGGCGCC
Source organism: uncultured bacterium (assembly GCA_965364445.1). GTDB lineage: Bacteria > Gemmatimonadota > Gemmatimonadetes > Palauibacterales > Palauibacteraceae > Carthagonibacter. Next base: position 30,778 of record CBDTXM010000002.1, read on the forward strand.
CCGTGGCTCCTGGTTCGAGATCGTATGATGTGGCACACAGCAACGTCCGGTGGGGCCGGCGCCTCGCCGTCCTCACGCCCTCAGCCCGGGCGCGTTCGCACGCGCCCGTCTCGCCGGGCCCCGAATATACCCAAGAGGGGTCGAGACGCCAACAAACAGGGAATTGTTGCACGTGCAACAGCTACGGTCGGGCCCGCCCCGACTCACACTTCGCCGGGTGGCGGCAGCTCGGTCGGTGTTTCACGTGCAACATCGCCTCCCGAGCGCTTCCGAATCTCGACGAGAAGATTCTGAAGGTCCGCAGGAGAGATGCCGGGTATTCGGGCCGCCTGGCCCAGGCTTTCAGGGCGGACTTTCTCGAGCTTGTGCCTCGCTTCCCACGACAGGGATCCGAACTCCAGGTACGCGGCGTCCGAGGGAAGGGGGTGTTCATCCCTTCGACGGAGAGAATCGGCGCGGGCTCGGTCTCGCTCGATGTACCCGGCGTACTTCGTCTCCATCTCGACCGTGGTACACGCGTCGGCATCGAATGCCGCGCCCTCCAGGGGTCCGCCGGCTGTGAGCAGCGCCTCGAGGTTCACCTCGGGCCGCCGCAGCAGTCGCTCCAGCGGCTGGGGCTCAAGAATGGGTGAGCCACCTCGCGCCTGAAGCCAGTCGTTCACCTGCTCGGGTCTCAACCGAGCTTCTTCCACCCATTCCCGGGTTCGATCTACGAGACCCAGGTGCTCGTGCAGGTGCCGACTCTCTTCGTCGGTCAGCAAACCGAGTCGTTCCGCAACGGGCCCTAGACGGGTCAAGCAGTTGTCCTGACGCAGGATAAGTCGAAATTCCGCCCTCGAGGTGAACAGCCGATACGGTTCGTCCACTCCGCGCGTGACCAGGTCGTCCACGAGGACGCCCAGAAACGCTTCGTCACGCGCGGGCACCCAGGGGTCGCGCTCCTGAACCTGGAGCGCTGCATTGATCCCCGCGACCACACCCTGGCCGGCGGCCTCCTCGTATCCCGTGGTCCCGTTGATCTGGCCGGCGAGCCACAGTCCCGGCAAGTCGGGAAGCGCGAGGGTCGCCGAAAGACGCTCCGGTGCAAAGAAATCGTACTCGATGGCGTATCCCGGTTGGGTCATCCTCGCGGACTCCAGTCCCGGAACGGCCCTGAGGAATCGCCGTTGCACATCGGGGGGAAGAGAGGTCGAGAGGCCGTTCACGTACAGCTCCGTGGTCTCCAGGCCTTCCGGCTCGAGGAACACCTGGTGACGGTCGGCGTCAGGGAACTTCACCACCTTGTCCTCGATGGACGGGCAGTAGCGAGGGCCCATCGAGCTGATCGCTCCGCCGTAAAGCGCCGAAAGTCCGAGGCTCTCGCGGACGATTTCCTTCACCTCCGGTCCGGCGCTCCCGATCCAGCAGGGAAGGGAAGGAAGCCCGGCCGCCCGCTCCCAGTGAGAGAATCGATGGCCCTCCACCTCGCCATCCTGCCGGTGAAAGCGCTCGAAATCGACGGTGCGCCCATCGATCCGCGGTGGCGTGCCGGTCTTGAATCGCTCGGCCCTCATTCCGAGGTCCGAAAGCTGCTCGGCAAGCCGGATCGATGGCGGATCTCCGGCGCGTCCGGCTTCCAGGTGCCTGTCCGTTCCCAGGTGGATCCGGCCCCGAAGAAAGGTGCCCGCCGTGAGCACGACCGCCCGCGTTCGAAATCGGCTGCCGTCGGAGGCGATGACGCCCGACACACGGCCGTCCTCGACCAGCAGCGCCTCGACGGTCGCCTGAAAGAGGTCCAGCGACTCGCGTTCTTCGAGCTGCCTCCGCACTTCCCTCGGGTAGAGACCCCGGTCGCACTGTGCCCGCGGGGCCCACACCGCCGGTCCCTTCGAACGGTTCAACATCCTGAAGTGCAGCGTCGTGCGATCCGTCGCTCTGCCCATCAATCCACCGAGCGCGTCCACCTCGCGGGCCACGGTTCCCTTTGCGACACCCCCGATTGCCGGATTGCAGGACATCTGTCCGATCCGGGCCAGGAAAGATGTGATCAGGAGCGTGCGCGCACCGAGTCGTGCGGCCGCATTCGCGGCTTCACTCCCCGCATGTCCCCCACCAATGACGATTACGTCGTAGTCCATGCCGTCGCGTACCCCTCCATTCGTCGCCAGATTCGAGTTCGCGGTCCGACCCCCGGGACTCGAGACGGGCGATCGCCCTCGAAGATCGCGAAGATAGGCAGGGAGGCCATGTCGCACCAAACAGACGAGGTGAGAGCCGATTATCGCGTGATCGGGCGGGTCCAGGGAGTCGGCTTTCGCTGGTGGACTCTGCAGGTCGGACGAGAGCTCGGACTGCGCGGTACGGTTCGAAACTGCGAGGATGGCTCCGTCGAGGTTCGGGTCGCGGGTAGCCGCACCGCGATCGACCGGCTGTGCGCAGCCCTTCGCGCAGGCTCTCCGTTCTCGGTGGTCACCGAGGTGCGGGAGATCCCTGAAGAAGGCGATCTGCCCCGGGATTTAGCGGTTCTTCGCTGACGGCACCTTTTCGGATTCAGGGTGTATTGCGCCCTCGTAAACGGACTTCTGAATGCCTTCTGAGGATCAACTGATGATAGAGCTCCCCGACGTCGAGCGAATGATCGACGCCTTCGCCGGGTACGCGACCGGAAAGACTGTTTCGGCCGTGCTTATCGACAACGAAGAATCCGTCGATATCGACCCGGAGCTGACCGAAGAGAAGATCCAGGGACATGCGATCGACTCCGTGGAGCGTCACGGACGCTTCGTGGTCGTGCGATTCCGTTCCGGTGCCAATCTCGTTTTCCACATGGGAAACGATGGGCGGATCTTCCTGGAGTCGCAGACGACCCCTCCCGATGATGACAGCAGGATTCGCCTCCAGTTCGCCGCGGGACGCGAACTCCGGTTTGCCGCTCCCGCGGACGAAGGCGAGATCCACCTCGTGGACGGCGAGGACTTCAGCGGACTGGGGACCTTCGAACGACTCGGCCTCGATCCCCTCAGCGAGGAATTCACGTCAGCCGTGTTCGTGAAGCTCGCAGCTGAAAAGCCCAGGACTTCACTCAAGGGCGTCCTGATGAACCAGGAGATCGTGGCCGGGATCGGGAACGAGTACGCGGACGAGATCTGCTTCCAGGCAGGATATCGGCCCGACCTGAAGGTCAAGGACATGACGGTCGAGCAACTGGAACGGGTCCACACGTATCTTCGACGGGTTCTGCGGAGGGCGACACTTCACTGGCAGGCCGCGCACGCGGATCCGGGCTGGCTGATCAATCGCCGCGCCCCGGGCAGCAACTGCCCCCGGTGCTCGAGCTCCCTGAAGTCGATGAGCGTATCGGGCCGGAAGACGTATCTCTGCCCCCGCTGCCAGCGGGTCGCCTGACCGGAATCACGCGGTCGTAGCCGGTCGGCAGAGACCGATCGGCTACTTTCCGACGCAGAAGCTGGAGAATACGCGGTCCAGCAGATCCTCAGTGGACACCGATCCCAGCAGTTCCTCGAGTCTGACGGTGGCATCCTGCAGGTGCGTGACCGCGATCTCCGGAGGCAGACCTGCCTCGCACGCTGCTGAGAACTCCTCAACCGAGCCTCGGGCCGATTCGAGCGCCCGGACATGGCGGCGCCGTGTAACGAGGGGCGCCTCCGGACGGGCTCGCAGGCCGGACCAGGCGGCGTCGAGCATCTTCTTTCTCAGCTTCTCGATACCCTCACCCTGCTCAGCCGACAGACGAACCTGCGGCCGGGCAAGATCGATGTCCGCCGGCGACTCCGGGTTACCTGCGGGATGCAGATCTCCCTTGGTGCGGACCAGAATCGTCGTCCTTCCGTTCGAAGGCCATTGATCCAGGAATGCGATCTCATCCGGTGCGAGAGACCGTCCTGACTCGACGCAGAAGAGCACGATATCGGCCCGCCCCAGATAGCTGCGTGCGACCTCGATCCCGATTTCCTCGACGGCTCCTGTCGCCTCCCGCAGGCCGGCCGTGTCCACGAGCCGGAATGGATACCCTTCCACGCCGACGACCGCCTCGATCGCATCCCGCGTCGTGCCCGGATGCTCCGTGACGATCGCCCTTTCAAACCCCACTAAACTATTGAAAAGACTTGACTTACCTGCGTTTGGCCGGCCGGCGATCACGGTGAGTGCGCCCTCTCGGAGCATCTCGCCCTCGGGGGCGAGAGCGAGGAGCGCGTCCAGGTCGTGGTGCAACTCGGCCACGGCTTCATCGACCCGGGTGCGCTCGAGCGGACCGTCGTCTTCTTCCGGGAAGTCGATGTCATAGGCCAGCAGGGCCTGCACCGCGATCAAGCGCTCTCGGAGGGATTCGATCCTCCGGGACAGGCCTCTCTCGAGTTGCCGGAGTGCAGCACCCGCGAGCGCGGGCGATGCGGCTTCGATCAGGTCGGCTGTCGCCTCGGCCTGCAGGAGATCGATTCGCCCGTTCAGGTAGGCGCGCCGGGTGAATTCGCCGGGATTCGCCAGGCGGGCTCCGGCCGCGAGAACGGCGTCCAGCACCAGTTCCGGAAGGAGCGTTCCGCCGTGAGAGCTGATCTCCAGGAGATCCTCTCCCGTGTACGAAGCAGGACCCGGGAAGAGCACGGCCAGCACCCGGTCCACGGGCTGGCCGCCCTCGGGATGCTCGAGACGGCGCAGAAACGCAGTGCGGGGGGTGAGGCCGGTCAAGCCCAGGCGACGGGCGACGTTCGACGTGTCGGGGCCCGAAATACGCACGACGGCGATGGCCCCTCTCCCGGGAGCCGTCGCGATCGCCGCGATCGTATCGTTCCCGGTGTTCGACTCGGAGCTCCGTACCATTACCGCCGCCCTCCCGGAATCAGCGCTTTCCGCGATCGCCTTTCCGGCTCCGCTCGAGCCCCGGCCGCTTTCCCTTCGACTCCTTGCGGTCGGGCTTGGGAGCGGAGGTCCCCATCTTCGCTCGGGCCGCCTGGCGTTCCTTCGACAGAAACAGCTGCTGCGGAAGCGACGCGATGTTGCTCGTCGTGTAGTAGAGATTCAGTCCGGAGGGGAATCCCGCAAACATGACGGTGAACACGACGGGCAGCACGTAGGTCATCATCTTCATCTGCGGATTGATCTGGTCCATGCCTCGCTGTCCAATCCACGAGAGCAGGAACATCGAAACGCCCATCAGCAGCGGTATGATGTAATACGGGTCCTTCAGCGACAGATCCGGCAGCCAGAGAAACGGCACGCCACGGAACTCGATCGTGCCCTGGAAGACGAAGAACAGGGTGAAGAGAATCGGCATCGGAAGCATCATCGGCAGGCAGCCGGCGAGCGGGTTCACCCCGTGCTCCCGATACAGCTTCATCATCTCCGTCTGCAGCTTCTGGGGATCGTCCTTGTGCTTTTCCTGCAGTTCCTTCATCAGCGGCTGGACCTGCATCTGCGCCATTTGTGCGCGCATCGACTTCTGGTACAGCGGAAACAGAACCACTCGCATCATCACGCCGAACAGGATCAGCACCCAACCGTAGGCGAGATTCAGCGTCTCGTGCATCCAGCCGAGGATCAGCATCACGATTCCGACCAGCGGCCGGATGATCGGCCTGAGCCAACTCCATCCGTAAGGATTCACCCCCTCGAGGTCCTGTCCGACGGCCTCGAGGCGACGGTATTCCTGTGGACCGAGGTAGGCGTCGAACCGGAAACCCGCCCTGCCCGCCGGAACCGGCATCGAGGTAGCGGTCGAAGCGACGTGCTCCTCCTGCTCCCCCCTCGCGACAAGGCCCCCGAAATCGGGTGCCCCATCGGGTGCCACGAACGCGATCAGGAAATACTTGTTCTTCACCGCGACCCAGTGAAATGGACCGCCGTCGGCAGTTCGGATCTCGCCTGGCTCGATCTTGTCTACCTGCACGCTCTCGATGCCTCCGGCCTGTCCGTTGGTCACGAGAGCGAGCTGCGTGAAGTCGTCCTTCGGGTCCTTCTCGTTCGTCGGCAGACCGGAGCCCAGTGAAGTGATCACCGACCAGCCCTGGTCACCGAATCCCTCCAGGCGACCGGCTACCTCGACCAGATAGCTGTCCGGACGGAAGTGGTAGACGACCACGAATCGGACCTGGCTGCCCGGGAAGTCGTAGGACAGCTGCAGCGAGTCGGCGCCCGACTGCGCATCGATCGTCAGGCCCTGCCGATCCGCGGTGAACAGCCGCCCGGACAGCGAAGCCGTGTCGCCCGCAACGGCCACGCGCCAGCCGAAGACCGCATCGCCGGACCGCACGAGCTGGACTCTGTCGTCGCCGTTCTCGCGCGGCGCATACGATTCGTAGCCCAGCAGCCGGGCACCCACCATCCGGGCACCCAGCGTGGTGAACCGCAGCTCGTAGCGGTCACTTCTCACGACGATCGTGTCGTGATCGATCGCCTCGACCACTCCGGGGAGCCGACCTGGATCCGTCTCCACGAGGCCGGCGGCACGATCGCCGGACCCGGAGACGTCGCCTGCCGTTTCCGCGTCCCGCCCACTCTGTTCCGGGGCGCCGGGCAGCACTGCGTCCTGGAGAAGCGAATCCGCCTCCGGAATGCCGCTATCGGGCGGCGGAGCCGGCGGTGGAAACAGAATGTTGGTCAGAAAGATCACCGCGATCGTGAGGACCACGGCGAGAACGACACGTTTCTCCATCTATGGGCCGCTTCTTTCAAGTTCTGGGTTCGGAGAGCGAGCCTCCGGCACAGGATCCGGTCCGAATCCGCCGAACGGGTGGCAACGGCCGATTCGACGTGCGGCAAGCCACAGCCCGCGTCCCGCACCGTGTCGCTCGATCGCGATCCTGGCGTACTCGGAGCAACTGGGATCGAATCGGCATGCGGAGGGGAGAAGCGGCGAAACGCCCGCCTGGTAGAGTCGTATCACTCCAACCAGCAGTCGGGTCAGCATGGAATCCTCTGCAGGCAATCCGTCATCGCCGTCAGTAGATCGTCGAAGTCGCTGTCGTAGGCCGCCGGCCGCGCTCGCACCACGAGGTCCCCTGTCGCACCCGTCGGGAGCCAGTGGAGTCGAACGATCTCTCGCAGACGCCGCTTCAGCCGATTCCGCTCCACCGCCGTGTGTCCGTGTCGGGGCACGACGATCGCAGCTCTGGGCACAGCGCCAGGGCCAGGGGCCAGAAACAGATCGATCGGACCGCATCGATGACGTCGGCCCGATCGGAACACGCTGCGGATCTCGCTGGATCGCCGAAGTCGGCTGGCGCGCGGATATGCGAATGTACCGGACACGCGCCCGGACTCCCGCGCCTGCCTCAGCGGCGATGCTTGCGGTTTACTTCGTCGCTGACCGTCAGGGAATGGCGGCCCCGCTTACGGCGCCGCGCCAGTACCTTCCGGCCCGCCTTCGTCTTCATGCGCGCGCGGAACCCGTGGTCCTTGACCCGCTTCTTCCGGCTGGGATTTCTATACGTCGGCTGCATCTGCTCGTCGTCTCCGTTCGTGACGTCGTTCGAAAAAAGCCCTTGAGACTAGGGGGATACGACCACTCTGTCAAACCAGATTCACGGTTGCCCGCTTCGCGTTGACAGTGTGGAAAACTTCTCGTAGCATCCCTGCCCGCTCCCTTCCGGGGTGCACCCGTTCCCTCTTACGGTCAACGCGCGATGGAACTGACGGCTGCCGAAGCCTGGTCCTCGATCACCTCCGCTGCTCGCGAGGTGCTGCCGGAGCAGACCTTCCGCACCTGGTTGATTTCCACGGAGGCCGTAGCCCTCGCCGAGGGAACGCTCGTCGTCGCCGCCCCGACCCGATTCGCCGTCGAGTGGATCGAGGACAAGTACGGTGACCTGCTCCGGGATCTGGCGCGTCGCGAGCTGGGCCGGTCCCTGCACATTCAATTCGAGCACCACGGCTCGGGAGATCGGCTGGTCATTCCCGACCTCGGCGATCCGGTCGAGCCTCCGACGGTAACGAGCCCTGCCGGGGCAGACGAGACCGACAGCCGAGCGGAGGCGGATGGCGAAGCGTCCTACGAGGCGGCGGCTCGGGCATCGGGCCTCAACTCCCGGTACACCTTCGACCGATTCGTCGTCGGCGCCAACAGCCAGCTGGCCGCCGCTGCCTGCAACGGAGTGGCCGACAGTCCAGCACAGCTCTACAACCCGCTCTTCATCTACGGTGACACGGGTCTCGGCAAGACTCACCTCATGCACGCAGTAGGACACGAGATTCTCTCGCGGAATCGGTCGGCTCGTGTCGCCTACGTTCCGTCGGAACAGTTCACGAACGAGATGATCGCCGCGATTCAGAGCGGCAGGACACCCGAGTTCCGGCAGCGCTACCGGAAGATCGACGTGCTCCTGGTCGACGACGTGCACTTCCTCGGGAACAAGGAGGGGACGCAGGAGGAGTTCTTCCATACCTTCAACTCCCTCTACGACGCCCACAAGCAGATCGTCATCACCAGCGACCGCCCGCCGCAGGAAATCCCCGGGCTCCAGGAGCGCCTGGTGTCCCGTTTCGAGTGGGGCCTGGTCACCGATATCAAGCCGCCCGACTTCGAGACGCGTGTGGCGATCCTCCAGAAGAAGGCGGCGGAGGACCGGTTGGTACTCGAGGATGCGGTGATCGAGTTCATCGCGAGAAACCGAAGGACCTCCGTCCGACAGCTCGAGGGCGCCGTGATCAAGCTGCTGGCATACAGCTCGCTCACGCGGCGTGAGATCAGCGTCGATCTCGCTCGCGAAGCGCTGGGACCACGGCTCGAAGATGAGGAACGGTTGCAGGTCACGCCCGAACAGATTCGGGAGCGGGTTGCGGAACGATTCGGGGTCAGCGTCGAGAACCTGGTCTCGAAGCGACGCAACAAGCCGATCACGGTTCCGCGCCAGGTGGCGATGTACCTGATCAAGACCATGCTCGACATCCCGTACACGGAAATCGGATCGCTCTTCGGTGGTCGGGACCACTCGACCGTCATCCATTCCGTGAACAAGGTGGAGGCCGAGATGGCGGCGCGGCCGCAGTTTCGCGACCGGATCGAGTCGCTTCGGGAAGAACTCGGTCGTGGATAACCGGTGTGGAGAACGGATTGACCGGCGGGGAAATCCGTCGCTCTTCGGCAACACCCGTGGAACGCCGGTGACTGCCCGGGTACTTTCCCCCGCAGGATTCACACGGTCCGAGTCGCCGCTTTCGTACCGTACATTAGGCTCCGGCCGGGAGAGCGGGACAGTTTTCCCCGTTCCCACGCTGCCTACTGTTACTGCTGTTGATGTATCAATAGAGTCTGAGAAGACATCTTTTCGGGGATATCCGTATCCCGATCTGAACCGCGAGGTTGAAGAATGAAGCTCTCGATCACACGGGACAGCCTTCACGCAGGCCTGGGCGCGGTCGCGGCGACGATTCCCGCGAAGACCACGCTCCCCGTTCTTTCGAACATTCTGCTCGAGGCGAAAGACGGATCACTGGCCCTGAGCGGCACGGACCTGGACATCTCCGTTTCCGTGAAGATCGACGCCGAAGTGGAGCGGGAAGGATCCGTAACCGTTCCGGCCCGGAAATTCGCAGAGATCGCGCGAGAGTTGCCGGCAGCACCGGTACACATCGAGGTCGATGGCGTCGAGATCAGAATCGAGGGCGGAAAGAGCAAGTTCAAGCTGTTCGGGCTGGCACCCGAGGAGTTCCCGAGTTTTCCGGAGGTTGGGTTCGAGGACAGCTGGCGAATGAAGGCGACGGATCTGCACGAGCTGATCAGCCGGGTCTCCTTCGCGGTTTCGACAGAGGAGAGCAGGCCGATTCTGAACGGTGTGTTGTGGCAGCTCCGTCCCGACTCGGCGACGATGGTGGCGACGAACGGTCACCGTCTCGCCCGCCTGAGAATCCAGCTCGATGGCATCGGAGCTCCTGAGACCGACCTGATCGTTCCGCCCAAGGCGTTGCAGCAGGTGGAGCGGCTGTTCGGCAGCGAAGGCGACGTCGAAGTCGCAAGATCGCGGAACCATCTCGGATTCCGCTCGTCGGACCGCCAGGTGTATACGCGCTTGATCGAGGGCCCGTATCCCAACTACGAGCAGGTGATTCCGAGCGACAGCGACAAGACCGCTACCGCGAACCGGGACAACCTCTCGGCCGCGATTCGGCGTATGGCGGTAGTCGCGAGTGATCAGACACACCGGGTTCGAATGGCGTTCAGTGAAGGAACCCTCTCCTTCCGGGTTCAGACTCCCGACCTCGGGGAAGCGGAAGAGGAGATGCCCGTGGATTACCAGGGCGAGCAGCTCGAGATCGGGTTCAACGCGAACTACCTTCTCGAGGTGCTGCGCTACATGCCGGACGAAGACGTGATTCTGCAATTCAAGGCACCCGAGCGGGCTGCGACGTTCCTGCCGGCTTCCGGGGCACCCGACTATCTCTGTCTCGTGATGCCCCTGCGGCTTCTCGACTGAGGAGGCTTGATGCGCCAACGCTCGCCCCTTGTTCTGACATACATCCTGATCTCGGCGCTCGCTGCAGGGGCATGCAGTGACTCGAACGGAACGGACAACACCCTCGACGCGCGGATTCGCTATGTGAATGTCGTCAAATTCACGACCGGTGCGGTCGAGATCGGTCTGCGCGACGGTCCGTCGGATGTCGTCGGGTTCGGCGACGTCACCGCGTACGAGGCCCTGCGTCCCGGCGATTACGTGGTCTTCGTCGAGGACGAAGCGGGACCCCTGGATGTGAACGGGAGCGCGTTCCTCTCCGCAGGCACGGATCACACCCTCGCGATCACCGGTCAGTCGGACCTGCCGCGCGCGATGTTCCTCAGCGATGACCCGGGGGAACCCGATGTCGGGCAGGCATACGTGCGCGTGGCCAACGGCGGGCTGCAGATCGGGCCGGTCGACGTTTACCTGCTCCTGCCAGGCGAGCAGGTGGATGGAACACCGACCGTCGGCGCTCTGGACTGGTTGAACATTACCCTCTACGGCGAATTCACGAGCGGAGAAATCACGCTCGTTCTGACCGATCCGGGCACGCAGGACGTGGTATTCGACTCCGGTCCGATCTCGTTGCCATCGGCCTCGGTTCGCACTCTGTTCCTGTTCGATGGCGCGGCGGCGCTCGACGAGATCGACCTGCTGGTTCTGAACGACGGGGGCAGTTGACGGGGCGGACCGCGGACTCCTTGTCCGATTCTCCGGACTACTCCGAGTCGCGGTCGCCGAGCGCGACCAGCACATGTGCGGCGAGCTCCGGATCGGCTGACCGGAGCCAGCGAAGGAACTTCTGGCGCTCCTCGAGGGGCATTTCGAGCGCTCGCTCCATCGCCATCCGCAATCGAACCTCGTGCGGGTGATCGGGCTTCGCCATCTCCAGCCCTCCTTCCATCCGGTCAAAGGTGAACTTCTGCCAGGCGCATCCATTCTACCGGCGTCGTTCCCTCGATGTCACCTCCATGGCTTGACGCCTCAGCGCATGCGCCCGGAGGTTGACCCATGCACATCGATCCGCACGATCGGCTGATCTGCACGGACTCCGGTTTCGGGCGGAGTCCGGAGGGCGAATGGCAGGCAGGCGAGGCAACAGGCCGCTCCAAACCGGTCTCGCAGCCGATTGTCCAGAGCTCGCTGTTCAGCTTTCCCGATCTCGCAGCCCTGCAGGCCGGATTCACCGCCGAGCATGAAACGAACCTTTACTCCCGAGGCCGAAACCCGACGGTGCAGGTGCTCGAGCGGAAGCTGGCGTCGCTGGAGCGAGGGGAAGCCTGCCTCTGTTTCGGTTCTGGAATGGCCGCCGTGAGCGCCGTGCTGCTCAGCGAGCTCAGGACCGGGGACCATGTCCTGTTCGTGAACGATACGTACGGCCCGACCCTCCAGCTCGCCGGTCACCTCGAGCGCTTCGGCATCGCACACGATCTCCAGCTGGATCTCGATCCAGAGGCGATCGAGGCGGCGATCCGACCGAACACCCGGCTGCTGTGGCTGGAGAGCCCCGGGACGATGCTGTTCCGGGTCATGGACCTTCCGGCAGTGACGCGCATGGCACGCGAGCGGGGAATCGCGACTGCGATCGACAACAGCTGGGCCACGCCACTTTGCCAGAAGCCTCTGACCATGGGCGTGGACATCGTGATGCACACCTGCTCGAAATACATCGGCGGCCACAGCGATGTGATCGCCGGCGCCCTCGTGACGAGCGCGGAACGGGCGGAGAGGATTTTCTACTCGACGTACCTGTTGAACGGGGGGGTTCTCGCCCCGTTCGATGCCTGGCTGCTCCTTCGAGGGCTCGCCTCCCTGCCCGTCCGCCTGGCGCAGCACGAAGCGGATGCGCTCCGGGTCATCGAGTTCCTGGCGGCCCACCCGGCGGTGCGCCGGGTGCACCACCCGTCCGTCGCAGAGGGCCGACGCCTCGCGGCCGAGCAGATGACGGGTTTCACCGGGCTCCTCAGCTTCGAGCTGGTAAGGGACGAGTTCGAGGCGGTCCGCCGGGTCATCGACGCTCTCCGGCATTTTCGGATCGGGGTCAGCTGGGGCGGCGTGGAGAGTCTGGTGATCACGCCGAACCGAGGAACGAACGAAGCTCGCCTGTCGGAGCTCGGAATCCCGACCGGGCTGATTCGAATCTCCGTGGGCCTCGAGGGGGCGAACGTGCTGATCGAAGACCTGGCCGCAGCGCTGGACCCGCTCGCGTGAGTTCTTCGTGACAACGTTCCGCACGGAAACTCCCCTGTCGGTCGGGGAGGCCCTGGCGCCGATCCTGACCATGCTGGGGCTGTTCGTGCTCGGGACCTTCACGATCGGGCTCAGCGGAGAGCTTCTCGTAGCCGTGCTGCTCGCCTCCGCCGCCGTCGCCGGGTTGATCGCGGCCCGACACGGACACGGGTGGGATGACGTTCAGCGGGCGACCGGCGAGAAGCTGGCCGATGTGCTTCCGGCCATCCTGATCCTGCTGGCGATCGGATTGCTGATCGCCACCTGGGTGCTGTCCGGCACGATCCCGTACCTGGTCTACTGGGGCGTGAAATTCATCAGCCCCCGCTGGCTCGTGCTGACGGCGTTTCTCGCCACTGCCCTGATGTCCCTCGCCACGGGAACCTCCTGGGGCTCGGCCGGGACGATCGGAGTCGCCCTGATGGGCACCGCGGCGGCGCTCGGGGCCCCGATGGCGGCGACCGCGGGCGCGGTGGTCTCCGGCGCGTATTTCGGCGACAAGATGTCGCCCCTTTCCGACTCCACGAACATCTGCGCGATCGGGGCCGGGGCCGACCTGTACGAACACATCCGCCACATGTCGTATACCGCGCTACCGTCGTTCATTCTCGCGTTCCTCGTGTACGCTCTGGCGTCTCGGCTGACTCCGGTCGCGGCCGATGGGATGACGGAGGGAGCGATCGGACTGCTTGCCGAGCTGGAAAGGGTGTTCGTGCTCAGTCCCCTGGTACTGATCCCGCCGGCCATCGTGGTGATCAGCATCGCTCGACAGGTGCCGGCCGCCCTGGCGATCGCGGTGTCATCGGTGGTCGCGATCGGACTCGGCGTATGGCTGCAGGGATTCGGGTTCGACGAGGCGATCCGGGCGGCCGTGGCCGGCTTCGACCTCGAAATGGTGGCTTCGACCGGCGCCGACCCGGGGTCTCTCGGGTCGGACTTCCGGCGCCTGGTCGAGCGAGGGGGCCTCTACGGAATGGCGAACACACTGATCGTGGTGATCGCCGCCTTCCTGCTGGCGGGCGCGATGAGCGCCTCCGGTTCGCTCGAACTGTTGATCGAGCGGATGCTCACCTCGGTCCGCTCGGTGTTCGGACTGATCGCCGCCACGATGGCGGCGGGCGCGACCACGATCGCGCTCACGAGTCACGGCGGCGTGACGGCGCTCGTCATCGGGGGACTGTTCCAGGGGGCCTACGAAGAGCGCGGGCTGGCGCCGGTGAACCTCTCGCGCTCGCTGGAGGACTCGGTGACGATCACCGAGCCGCTGATGCCGTGGACGGTGTCGGCGGTGTTCATGGCCGGAACCCTCGGCGTCTCCACGCTCGAGTACGCGCCGTGGGCGCTGTTCTGCTTCGGGGGGCCGATCTTCTCGCTGCTGATCGCGGCCACGTACGAGCGGACGGGGTTCGGGATCCGACGGGTGAGTCACGACAGTCCCGAGTAGCGCTCCAGTTCAGCCGGCTGCCACCGGGTGATGGTGCTCTCGCGCGTCGAGTCTTACTTCTTTCGAGCCGCCTTCCGGGGTGAGTGGACCGCCTTCACCCGCTCAACGAACTCATCCGCCGGGAGATAAGCGATCGCCTCGCCGATCACCGGCAGCGGCAGGTCGTCCAGTTTCCGGAACCGCACGCACGACTTGCCGACGTCGAACCGCTTTCCGGTGGCCTTGTAGTCGGCCTCGAACTTCGCGCGCGCCGCCTCGTCCATGTAGATGCCGGAGAGGTAGACGGCCATGTGGTTCTTCTGCGAGGCGAGCGCGGCGTACGATAGCGGCTGCCCGTTGTAGGTATCGGGATAGGTCGCGAGCGGAACTTCGTACGCGATCATCCCCCAGTTCATCGACTCTTCGTATCCCTGGGGCAGGTTTTCCAGAATCACCTCGCGAACCCTGGAGATGGCTTCGCGGCGGTCGTCCGGCAGCTCGGCCAGGTACTCCTCGACGGTCTTCGCTTCAGAGCGCACGACGTCCTCCGGGTCGAATCAGGGATCGAGAGCGAGCGGGACGGAGAGAGTCTCGCGCCGGGGCGGATAGCAGTATTCCTCGTCACAGGACTGGAACTGAATTCGGAGCTCGAGAGGTTCGACGTATGCCGGGCCGGCGCCGCTTGAAGCATCGACCGGATCCTCGGGCAGACGCACTCGAAGCCGGGCGACCGTGGTGTCCACGAACGACAGCAGGTCCAGCGGTTCGCTGGTATAACGGACGGTCACCGTCACGGGCTCGGGCCACTCGATCTCCTCGACCTCGACGCCCGCCGGGGCAGAGGCTACGCGGATCGAAGTGGCGATCGGGTTGAGCCCCTTGAGCTCGGGCGGTACGACCGGTTCGTCGGGCCACGAATGGAAGTGCCGGGCATGAACGATCGCGACTCGAACTTCGAGCCGAGCGCCGCTCGATCCGGCGTCGGCGGAGCCGGAAGGTGGCAGTCGCTCGACTCCGGCCAGTCGAACGCGCACGGAATCGGCGCCTCCGCGCACACCCTGGGCGCAGGCGTCCCGTGCAGCGGTGCCGGCGAACAGCAGGGCCAGGCAGGAGAGAGCCACCCCACGATACGGGCCGCGACTGCTTTTCACCCGAAGCATCAGTTCTCCCGTTCGAAGACGCGGGCCAGCGTTTGTTCCAGCTTCTCGCCCCGCAGGGCCTCGTTCGTCGCGAGGATCGTCCCGTCGCGCCCGATGAGGATCGCCCGAGGAATGTTTACTACGTCCAGCTCCTCCGCGAGATCGCTCTCCGCGCCGTCCTCCACGTACGTATGCAACCACGGCATCGGCCAATCTCCTTCGGCGCGGAAGCTCTCGACATCCTCGAGAGCCAGATCGAACGACAGGCTCAGAATCGTGAATCCGTCGTCCCGCCACCGCTCGTATGCCTCGTGAAGATACGGCATCTCGGTGATGCACGGGCCGCACCACGTGGCCCAGAAGTCGAGCATTACGACCTGCCCCTCGAGTCCGTCCCGGGACCAGCTGAGGCCGGGATCCTCCATCGAGCGGACCGTGAAGTCGGGAATCCGATTGCCCGGCTGGATCTTCCTGTCCGGTGCGTACAACGCGGCGGCCCTCTCGGCCGCCCGGGTGCCGGCGTACTCTCCTGTCAGCCAGGCGTGGTACGCGGCCAGCTCACCCGTTCGATCGGATCCGAGCGCGTCCTCCAGTAGCCAGCCCAGAGCGGTCGAGCGGACGGACTCGTCGGCCCCGCTTCGCGCCGCGGGTTCCGCGAGCAGGGCCAGGGCGTATTCGCGCGCCCGGTCGGGATCGTCCGAGGCGCTCAGCGCTTCCGAGAGCCCGCGCGGCTGAGCACGCCATGCCCGCGAGGCGGGCGGGATCTCGTCGAGGGCCTTCCGCGCCGTAGCTCGATCGGTCTTGATCGGTGCTCCCATGTACGTCGTGAGCATCAGGTCCCTGACGACGGGGTCGGCCTCGACGGCGAGGTTGGACGCCAGCATGGCCGCGTCGGGCGCAGGATCGTACTCCTCGTAAATGGTCCGCATCTGCGTCAGGGTCGCTCCGGCCGCGCTGGAGCGAGCCCTGCGCGCGAAGTAGGCATCGACCCTCGCGAACAGATCGCGCGAATAGCGTCCGAATCGGCCGGACTCCGAATCCGGGTCCGTGAACGTCACTTCGCCCGCGCCGCTACCGGCGGGGATCCGGCCCGGATCGAGCACGACGCGGGCGAACGCACCCGCGGAGTCGATGACCCCCCGATAGCCGCCGGCCCCGTCGTATACGTAACGGTCCGCGTCCGGCAGTTCGATCACCGCGGCGACCGCGGCTCCCTTCACCTGGACCGCGATCGTGTCGGAGCCCGATGCCACCTCGGCCGCCAGCGATCCATCGTTCCGCGATCTCAGGGGAATCCCACCTCGATCGGTACGGAAGTCGTTGAAGTCACCGATCAGTTCTGCCTGCCAGGGAAACGGGAGGATCTCGTGTCTCGCGAGCCGCGCCTCGATTTCGATCGCCTGCTCCGCACCCGAAAGCAGCAGGCCGACGCGCTCACCCCGGTATCCGACACCCGAGAACCAGAGAAGAAAGAGGCCCGTCGTGTCGGCTTCGAGGGTCCAGTCGCCGTCTGGATCGACGCGGACGGAAGCCAGGATCGCCCCGTCTACGTATCCCTGGAGGTGCACGTGCGATACGTCGATCGGTCGGCCATCGGTAGCCACCAGACGCCCGGACAGCTCGGTGCTCGGGGCCCCGAGGGCGACCGACGGCCCCGTGCCCGCGGTCGCGTCCGTCGGCACGCGAAGCGCAGTGCCGACGGACGCGGCGAGAAGCGAAACGATGATGAGGAGACCGGACATCAGTCCTGAAGCGGAATCCGGTCGGCGTTGGCCTCCAGCCAGTCAGCGAACGACTGCAAGCTCGGATTCAGCGAACGGGCGATGTCGGGATCACGGGGTCCGCAGAACGCCTCCTGGAAGTCGCGCTTGAACTGGAACATGTTCCCGAGATCCTCGGCCCCCGGAAAGCCGAAGCCCCGGTAGGCTTCCGGTTCTACGGAGTTGTAGACGACCTCCATCCCCTTGGCGCGACCGATCGCGGCAGCCATTTCCGCACCGGTCAGGTGCTCGCCCGAGATCGCGACCGTCTCCCCGATCAGCTCATCGCCTCGCTTGAATATGCCGTACGCGGAGCGTCCGATGTCATCGACCGCGATGCCCGGGAGCTTGCCATCTCCCATCGGCAGCGTGATGCCGTACCGGCCATCGGGTCCTCGGGCGGGTCCCATGCCGAAGTGAATGAGATTGTCCCAGTAGAAGGAGGTGAGGAGGAACGTGGTCGGCACTCCTTCGCGCCGGAAGATCTCGTCGGCCGCGCCCTTCGCGTCGAAGTGAGGCACCTTGTACGACCCCATCAGGGTCGGCATCCGGTCGTCGTCGAGCGGCACCCAGTTCCGCGTGTCCTCGAGGGTGGACCAGATCACGTGCTTCAACCCGGCCTTCTTCGCGGCGCGGGCCAGGTTCGCGGCCTGCTCGGTCTCCTTCTCGGGCGAGAAGTGCTCCCAGAAGTTGGTGACGAAGAACGCGCCATGGGCGCCATTGAGCGCCTCGACGAGACTCGCTTCATCATCCAGGTCGGCGGCCACGACTTCCGCCCCTGCGGCGGCCAGCGCTTTCGCCTTGTCGGAGTCCGGATTCCGGGTGAGCGCCCGGACCGAGAACCCGCCAGCGGGATCGTCGAGGATCGCCCTGACCAGTCCGCCACCCTGCGCCCCGGTCGCTCCGACCACCGCGATGATCTTGTTGTCCGACATATGCTCCTCCGGGATCAGTCGTTCACTCTTCTGAAACCCGGGGTGATGCGACGGGCCGCGTTCGCTCCCCGGTTCCGGCCTCGGTAGCTGAGTGAACCCGGAACACGGACCCCGGTTCCGGGGGCCGATCTCCGGACGTACGTTGAATGTGACGCAAACGTCCGACGATCAACCGGGAGCAGGGAGGACAGCCTGGGCACGAAGAGCCTGTATTCCGATGACGTCTACCACGAGTGCCTGGAGCGGATCGATCGCCTCTCGGCCGATTCGGCGCCGGTCTGGGGCACCATGACCGCCGCGCAGATGCTGGCGCACTGTGCGGAGGTCCAGGAGGTGGGGAACGGAAGCCGGAAGCTCGAGGGAACGCCATTCCTGGTCCGGCTGTTCGGGCCTTTGATCCGGCGGATGGTCGTGAGCGAGAAGCCGTATCCGCGGGAGGCGCGGACGCATCCCCAGTACGAGCAGCGCGAGCCTCGTGACTTCGAGCGGGAGAAGACGCGCCTGCTCGGCCTGCTGGCCGCCT
This sequence comes from uncultured bacterium, assembly GCA_965364445.1. Classification (GTDB taxonomy): domain Bacteria; phylum Gemmatimonadota; class Gemmatimonadetes; order Palauibacterales; family Palauibacteraceae; genus Carthagonibacter. The sequence goes on from CBDTXM010000002.1 coordinate 49,217, forward strand.
TCCGGACCACGGAGCAGGAGTCGCCGGCCCGCCACCCGATCTTCGGCGTGCTCAGCCGCGAGGAGCGGGGCTGGGCCGCCTACAAACACCTCGACCACCACCTGCGGCAGTTCGGCGTCTAGTCTTCTTCCCTCTCCCAGAGCTCCTGGAGAGTGGTGGCGGGCTCATTGCAGAAGACGATCGGAACGTCCCGTTCCTCGGGGACGCCCCAGCGGTTCTCCACGCGCGTCGCGAGCTCGATCCGGCCACAGAGAGCGGAGTCCAGCTCGTCGGGCTCGACGCCCAGCAGCACGATCGGATCGCCGGGCCGGTCGCCCGGTCCGAAGAAGTACCAGCTCCCGGCGAGGCTGACGACCGGAGGCAGGCCGAGCCGGCGGCCGTACAGATCCAGCGCTCCCGCCTGCCCGTAGTTCGCGCCGTACAGGACCGCCCCGTGTCGAACGAGCGAGGGCTCCTGAACGAAAAGCATGCTCGCTACGGCCTCGGCCTTTTCCTCCCAGCCCAGCATGTCGGCGTAATCCTGCGGCAGCTCGAGTTGTGCACCCCAGTTGGTCTTCGTTCCCGCGGTGATTCCGGTCATGGCCGCGTACTCGGCCATCGGCTGCGGCGGCAGGATCGGGAGGCCGAAGGGTAGGATGAACAGTCCCCACCCCGTGACCGCAGCCACGAGACCCCAGGTCAGAAGCATCCGAAGGCGCTCGCGTGCGATGCGTTCCAGCGCGACGGCTCCCGCGGCGTACAGGAGGGGATGAATCGGACCCGTGTAGTACGACTTCCCTTTCAGCGCTGCGAACAGGACGAGACCGGCGAGGGCCGCCCAGCCAAGGAGCCGGTACGGCCGCATGTCCTTTCGGAACAGGAGCGCGGCGAGGCCGCCCCACGCCAGCAGGATCTGCGGGCCCCAGATCGCTTGCTCGAACAGATGCTCGCCGAGGGTGATCCGGTTGAGCTGGCCCTCCCGCAGTCCCGACATCTGCTCGACGACCGGAAAGCCGAGACGAATCTGACCCATGATGCTGGGACTTCCGATCACGAGTGCAATCGCCAGCGCGATCCACGGCCACGGCCCGACCAGTGCCCGCCGCCGGTCGCTGACCAGCAGCGCCGCAAGCACGGCGAGCCCGAAGAACAGGATCGAGAACTTGCTGAGCAGTCCGAGTCCGGCCGCGACTCCGAGCACGATCCACCAGCGCGAATCCTCGGTGTTGATCAGGCGGAGCAGGGCCCAGAAGCCGAGCAGCCACCAGAGCTGGTCGATCACGACCGGCTGGAAGAGCGAGGCCGTGCGCAGGAAGAGGGGATTCAGGAGGACGGCGAAGGCGGTCAGCAGCTGCGCCCGCTTCGCGCCTCCGAGCTCCCGGGTGATGAGGATGGCCAGGAGCATCACCACCGCCCCGAACAGGGCAGGGGTGATCCGGTAGCTCGCGACCGTTACTCCGACCGTGTTTCGCAGCGCCTCCGAGAGCAGCGCGATGAACGGGGGAAAGTCCATCCCGAACAGCTTCAGGTGGGTGCCCATCGAGAAGTAAAGGAGCTCGTCGCGGTGGAACTCGTAGGGCGTGGCAAAGGCCGTCACGAGGTGGGCGGCGAGCTTGACGCCGATCAGCCACAGCGCCGCCGCCGCGACCGGCGTCCGGTCGGCCGATCCGACCGGGGTCATCCTGGAAACCGGCATCAGATGACCATTCCGACCATCGTTCCGAGCGCCAGGATCAGGAAGAGAACAATCAACGGGACGAGCGCCATCAGCACCCTGCGGATCGTTCTCTTCTGGTACTCGATCGCGTCCCTCTGAGCCTCGATCGACTCGGCCTGGTTGCGCAGCGCCTCTTCGTATCTCTCGAGATGGATACGCTGCAGGTCCCGGATCTCGGTCAGCAACTCCAGCGTGCGTTCCTCGCCTGTCATGCTCTCCTCCTCGGCCAGCGGCGACCGTGCCGGCTGCGCTCTCCGGCCGGGCTCGTCCGATGTCTCAGACCTTACTCGCTTTTCGCACATCGATGTAGTGTGGACAATTGAGCGGTCCGGTCGCCGGGATGCGACGGGACCCGGGTCAGGTCAGGAGAAGAGAAGATGAGAAGAAGGTTGCTGGTCCCCGGAGTCATCCTCGCGACCGCGCTCGCAACGCAGGGCTGCGAGCGAGGCGAAGCGCAGGACGGAGCTACCCGAGCCGCCGCCGACTCCGTACCGCTATACGACAATCTCGGTGACTATCATCGATCGGTGAATACCGAGATGGATCGCGCCCAGGCCTACTTCGACCAGGGCCTCCGGCTGCAATACGCCTTCAATCACGCCGAGGCGATCCGCTCGTACGAGGAGGCGATCCGGCTCGATCCCGGGTGTGCCATGTGCTGGTGGGGGATCGCGCTCGCACGGGGCCCCAACATCAACGCACCGATGGATTCGGCGTCGGGGGCCCTGGCAGTCGCATCGATTCGAGAGGCGCAGAGGCTGGCGGATTCCGGACCTGCGGCCGAGCGCGCCCTGATCGAAGCGCTCGCGAAGCGATACGCGGAGGACCCGACGGCCGATCGAGCGCCGCTGGACTCGGCGTATGCGAATGCGATGGGCATCGTCGCCCAGAGCTTTCCGAGCGATCCCGACGCTCTGACGCTGTACGCCGCCTCGCTGATGAATCTGAGCCCGTGGTTCTACTGGACGGGAGACTACGCGAACCGGGAGCCGCGTCCCGCCACGCCGACCATGCTGGAGAACCTGGAGAAAGCCCTGTCGCTGAATCCTGAGCACCCGGGAGCCTGCCACTACTACATCCACTCGGTAGAGGCAGCCTACCCCGAGAAAGCCGTGGAATGCGCCGAGCGGCTCGCCGGACTGATGCCCGGGGCCGGTCACATCGTCCACATGCCGGGGCATATCTACATACGGGTCGGTCGGTACGCCGATGCCGTGGAGCAGAACGAGCACGCGGTGCACGCCGATGAGACGTACATCCAGGATCAGAATCCGCGCGGCCTCTACCCGGCCGGCTATTACCCTCACAACTACCACTTCATGTGGTTCGCGGCGACGATGGCCGGGATGAGCGAGAAGGCGATGTACGCCGCTCGCGTGGTCGCACCGAAGGTGCCGCTGGAGGTCGCCCGAGAGATCTACTGGATTCAGAACGTGCTGATCCTCCCGATGCTGACTTCTGCCACGTTCGGCGACTGGGAGAGCGTTCTTGCCGCGCCAATGCCCTCTGCCGATCTCGACAACGCCACGGCGATGGCCCATTACGCTCGAGGCACGGCCCTGGCCGCCACGGGCCGCGCCTCGGAGGCGGAGTCGGAGTTGCAGGCGATCCACGAGATCGCCTCCCGAATCGGTGCGACGGACGAGAGCGAGGGTCCGGAGATCGTCGTCGCGATCGCGTCACACGCCCTCGCGGGAGAGATCGCCCTTCGGACGGGCGATGCCGGGGCCGCAGCCGGGCACCTCGCGGTGGCCGCGCGGCTGGAGGACGGGATGGTCTACGAGGAGCCTCCCGTCTGGTATCTGCCGATCCGCCACACGCTGGGCCGCGCTCTGCTCGAGGCGGACCGACCCGCGGAAGCGGAGTCCGTCTACCGGGAGGACCTGGTCCGGTTTCCGGCCAACGGGTGGTCGCTCGCCGGCCTGGCCATGGCTCTCGACGCGCAGGGCCGTCATGACGAGGCGACGAAGGTTCGCACCGAATTCTCGGCAGCGTGGCGGGACGCGGACGTGGACCTGGAGGGCTCGCGGTTCTGAGTCGATATCCCTATTCATGGGCGAAGCAAACGAGAAGCGAGCGCAGCAGGGCGCGCAGCCAGTGAGTGATCGAGACGTTCTTCCGTAACGGCTCGACCAGAAGATCTGAATCAGAAAGGACGAGGTGCGTGGACCTGAAGATATCCGGACGAGTGGTGGAGATCCTCGAAGAGCAGTCGGGAGAGGGCAAGAACGGTCCCTGGAGGAAACGGGAGTTCATCCTCGAGACGGAAGGAAACTACCCCGCCAAAGTCTGCCTCGTGCAATGGGGCGACGAGATCGACAAGGCCGCCCTCGAGGAAGGTGAGCGACTCACGGCCCATATCGACATCCGGAGCCGGGAGTACAACGGCCGATGGTACACGGATGTGAAGGCCTGGCGGCTGGAGAAGGAGCAGGCGTCGGACGGGAGTGGAGAGTCTGCCGTGGCCGCGCCGGAGTACGAGGTGCCTCCGCCCGGCGACGATGACATGCCGTTCTGAGTTCGCCGACACATACGCGACGGAATCGGGGACTTTCTCGGCCATCCTCGAATCGTTCACGAATCGAGGAGTTGACAGCTCCACGATCCCGTCCCAAACGCCCGGCCGCCTGGCCGGACGGGAACGACTGCACGCTGAAGGCTGTCTGCCGACCGGCCTCCAGCGCCTGCGCTGCCAGCGGTCGGGCGGGAGTCAGCGCCGGCAGC
>CBDTXM010000003.1:0-48768 GCA_965364445.1 uncultured bacterium
TCTGATCTCGACCTGCATGTCTTTCGTCAGCGTGATCGACGCCGTAGCGGTCAGAACGGGGTCCTTCGCCTTCTTGCTGTTCCCCTGCGCGAAGCAGGGAGCCGCAGCGGTCGCGCACAGCGTGGCGCCCAGCACAAGGCTGACGAGGAGGCTACGATTTGCATGCATGGCGGTAACTCCCTGCCGATAGTCCGGGACGAAAAGGCCTCGGTCTGCATTCGAGCACCAGAGAGAGCAGCATCCGTGCCGCCGTATTCACGATGTGATCCAGCAGGTTCGTCACCCTCTGCTTGGCAATCAAGACCTCTCTGGCGATCTTCTGCGCATGTCCAACGACACCCACGGCTACCAGCGGCTGTTCGCCGAGCTCAAGCGACGCCAGGTCTTCAAGGTGACCGCCATCTACGGGGCGGTTTCCTTCGGCATCCTGCAGGTGGCCGATCCGCTGGCCGGTGCGCTCGACCTCCCCGACACGTTCCTGCGTCTTGTCGTCGCACTTCTGCTGTTGGGATTCCCGGTCGCCCTGGTGCTCGCCTGGGCGTTCGAACTCACGCCGGAGGGCGTGCGAAAGGCGGAGTCTGCGGCGCCGGGCGAGATTGAAGCGATCGTCTCACAGCCCGCCTCCCGGCGCTGGCCCGCGGGTCTCCTGGCACTGGCCGGGATCGTAGCCCTGGTGGTTGGATCCGTCTGGGTGGGGAGACAGACAGCCCCCGTCCGGAATCTGAACTTCGCCGTTCCCGAGGCCCACGCATCGGATGTGTCCACGCTGGCGATCCTGCCGTTCGAGAACGTGGGGGACGACGAGGATAACGAGGTCCTCGCCTCGGGGCTGCACATGGACCTGCAGGATCAACTCGGTCGCCTGTCCGCACTGCGAGTCACCTCACCGATGTCGGTTCGCGAGTACGAGGCGACGGAGAAGGGAGACCAGGAGATCGCCACCGAGCTCGGGGTCGACTACCTCCTGCGCGGCAGCGTGCGCCGCTCTGGAAGCAGGGCCCGCATCTTCGTGCAGCTCGTGGACGCGGAGACGAGCGAGAACCTGTGGACCGATCAATTCGACCGTGAAGTCACGGCGGAGACTCTGTTCGACATCCAGTCGGACATCGCACGGCAGGTGGCGGGGCAGCTGGCGAGCGAGCTCAGCCCGTCCGATCTCGCCGCGCTCGACGCCGGGCCGCCGAGTGATGACCTGGCGGCGCTCGCAGCATACAATCGGGCGCGCGAGGTGGCTTACACGCCTGGACGAGGGGACGAGTTCGAAGACGCGATAGTCTACGCGGAGCGGGCCGTCGAATTGGACCCGGAATTCGTGAGTGCCTGGGCATTCCTCTCTCGGCTTCGAACATCCAACGCGTATGGAGGCAACGCGGAGGCCGGGCCGGCCCTGGAGGCCGTGATCCGGACCGAGGACCTCGCGCCCGGGAGCGTCGAGGCGATCACCGCCCGGGCGGTCTACACGGCCTACGTGGAGCAGGAGTATTCGACGGGACTCGAGCAACTCCTGGAGGCCGAGCGTCTCGCTCCGTCCGACGCTGACCTTTCCAGTTCGATTGCCGCTCTCCATCGCCGTCTCGGGCAGTGGGACGAAGCGGTGTCCGCTCACCGACGGGCGCTCGAGCTGAACCCCCGGAGTCCAGCGTTTCTCAGTGGATACGCATACACCCTGCAATCGCTGGGGCGGTTCGTTGCGGCGGACCGGGTACTCGAGCGTGCCTTACAGGTCAGCCCGTCGATACCGAATGTCCGAGCTGAAAAGGTCTGGTCCACATTCCTGAGCACCGGCGATGCCGACCGGGCGCGGAGCCTGGCGGCCGAGCTCGGGCTGGATCCGACCGAGTACGTAGAAGCCTCTACCCTCTTTCGCCTGGCCTTGTACGGCGGCGACCTCGAAGCGGCCTCCCGTTTCGCCGACCGCCTTCCGCGCAGAGAGTCGGACCTCGGCGAGCTGGATCGACTGTGGCGCCGGGCATGGGTTGCGCGGCTCCGGGGTGAGGACACCGAGGCGCTCGGCGATTCCCTGCTGGCGCTCGACTGGAGCAGCACCCAGGACTCCTGGGACGAGATGATGGAATTCATCGCCTACGCCATGAAGGGGGACGAGGAGCGCGCCTGGCCGCTGCTGGACGAATCGATCCGGATCGCCCGGTCCCTTGACGACCGGTTTGCCTCGATCTACCAGCTCGGCAACGCCGCCTTTATCGGCGCGATGTTCGGCCGAACAGAGGAATCGCTCGAACTGCTGGAAGAGATCGTGGACCTTCCTGGCAGCCATACCAGCCTCACGACTTTGCAGACCGACCCGGCGTTCGACGCCCTGCGCGACGACCCGCGCTTCGAGGAGATCCTCGAGCGACGCAAGGCGTTCGAGGAGCAGGCCGATCGCGACGCGGAAGCGGACCGGCCCTGGCTGCCGTAGAATTGTTCGGACCGCAGGACAGGCGCTCCCGGCCAACGCACGAACATCGAACCGTCGGACGCAGGAGACACGCTCGATGACTCGACAGACCCCCGAACCGGCCAGCACCTGGGTCGTTGTGCTTCTCACGATAGCCGCTCTCGCGGCCGCGACCGGAGCTGTCTTCTGGTGGCATGGCCCTCTCGGACTGGCTGCCCTGGTGACCGGTGCGTACGTGCTGCATCTGATCGCGATCCGCGTCTCGGCCACCGAAGCTGCGGCTCAGCATGGCGAGCTGGCGAAGCGAGAGGCCCGGGAATTGGAGCGCGAGTACGAGCGCAAACTGCTCGACGCCGACCTGGTTCGGTCAGAGCTCGATGCGGACCGGGTTCGGCTCCAGAAACAGTGGGATCACCTGAAGGGCCTCGTCGAAGAGCGGGAGTCGAAGAGGCGCACGGTACGGGAGTTCGAGCGTGAGCTCGAGACGGTTCGGAAAGAGGCCGCCGAGTCACTCGCCGCCGCCCGACGCTCCGCGGCCAGCAAGGAGGAACGCGAGAGAGAACTCGAGGCTCGCATCGAGGAGCTCGAGAGCGAACAGGAGCGCGCCCTGGAGCGCGAGACGGAAATGCTGGCGCTGACCCGGCAGATCGAGGAGCTCGAGTCGGCACAGGAAGAAGCGGAGCTGGCGCTTCGTGAGGTCGCCTTGCGCCACCCCACGTCCGGACGGGCCGCGGCCGCGATCGCGGCCGGAGTCCATTCGCCCACGTCTCAACGATTGAGGGCGTGGCAGTTCATCTCGCACCGGCAGAAGCAGACCCGTCGGTCAGTCTGATTGACGGCTGTAGGATTCCGGGCGCGACAAAGCCGCCCGGAGGCGGCTTCATCATGTTGGGTGGATCGACCCGGCCCGTGCCGGGACTCTCCGCTGTTCTCCTCAGCTGCCTCTCTTCAGGCTCAGCCGATCCCGCCATGCGCAGTAGCCGCAGCGAGCGAAGAAGAAGGTGATCGCGTGGAGCATGCCGGCAATCGCCAGCAGTCCGAGAAAATATACGCCCTGTTCGATCGGCCAGTTCATGAGTCCCCCTCGGGGCCCGCGTCGGTGTGCTCTGCACGGGTCGTTCTATGGTCATGGCGGCGGTCGCGTACCGCCTCCGCACGGGCGGAAGACGTCGCAGGTTCCATGCCGATCGGTACGGTTGTACCGAATTGCGCACACTTCGTCACGAGAAGCCGCCGCGCGTCGCGGGAGATTCACGATTCGTGCATGATTTATGCACCATTGGGTGGGCTGAAAGGGTCGGCCAGGCTGTCTTGAAATTGTGACGAACTGTCACAAGCCCGGTTAGAAATGCACCGCTTGTATCATCCGGGTACGTTATCGATCAGCCGGATTCCACCGATTCGTACGGCCGCCAGAAGTCGTCCGTCCCGCCGTTCCAGGTAGTCGAGATCGAATCCCGCCGCTTCCAGGCCGGCGCGAACCTCCTCGGGAGTTCCGCCGGCACGGAGAATCGAGGCGAACTCGGCCGCCCGTCTGCGCGACTGCGGGTCGAGTCGCACGTTTCGCGAGCTCATCGCGAGCCCGTCTTCTTCGCGCACGATGGGACAGCCGACGATTTCGGTATCGACAAACAGGGCGTCCACCATACCGCGCACCAGCTGCAGCTGCTGCCAGTCCTTCTCGCCAAAATAGGCGCGATCCGGTCTGACGAGCAGCAGAAGCTTGAGAACGACGGTGAGGACTCCATCGAAGTGACCGGGCCGGTGAGCTCCTTCGAGTTCGCGGCTCCGGGAATCCTCGACGACCCTGTAGCGGTACCCGTCCGGGTAGATTGCCTCGGGGCTCGGAACGAACAGGGCATCGACGCCCTCGGCCTCGAGCACTGCCCCGTCACGATCGAGATCGCGCGGGTAGGCATCGAGGTCTTCCTTGTCGTCGAACTGGGTGGGATTGACCAGGATGCTTACCGCGGTCCGGTCGTTCTCTGCCACGCTCCGCCGCACCAGCGACAGGTGTCCCTCGTGAAGTGCGCCCATGGTCGGAATGAATCCGACGGTCTCTCCGGCGTCCGCCCACCCCTGCCGGGTGACGCGCCACTCATCCGGAGTGCGGACGAGCTTCACTCGTACGATTCCTCCACGGAGGGGAACTCGCCGTTCTTCACGGCCTCGTCGAAGGCAGTCACGGCGTCGAGGATCGTGCCGTAGCCATCGGCGAACGCGCGGACGAACTTCGGCTTCACCTCGCGCTGCAGTCCGGCCAGGTCGTGAAGCACCAGCACCTGGCCGTCCACGTGCGGTCCGGCCCCGATTCCAATCGTCGGAATCGAGACAGTCCCGGTGATCGCGCGAGCCACGTCCGACGGCACACCCTCCACCACGATCGAAAAACAGCCGGCTTCCTCGAGCTTGCGGGCTTCCTCCACCACTCGGGCGGCTGCGGGGTCGCTCCGCCCCTGCACCCGGTACCCACCGAACGCGTTCACCGACTGCGGAGTCAGTCCGACGTGTCCCATCACCGGCACGCCCGAGCCCGTGATGTGCCGGACGACCTCCTCGTGCCCCTCGAGTCCCTCGAGTTTCACGGCATGCGCCCCTGCCGTCAGAAAGCTGTCCACCACCTGCATCGCGGCCGCGACTCCCATCCGGTGGGATGGAAACGGCATGTCTCCGATGAGGAACTTCCCGGGAGCGCCGCGGGAAACGGCAGCGATGTGAAGGGACATCACCTCCGGCGTGGCCGGTATCGTCGTCGGGTGCCCGTGCATGATCATCGCGGCACTGTCGCCGACGAGGATCGCATCCACGGGGGACGCCTCGAGGATCCGGGCCGACCACCAGTCGTAGCAGGTCGTCAGACTGAGCTTGCGGCTCTCGCGTTTCGCGGCGGCGAAGTCATGCACGTTCACTCGGTCGTCTCCGGTTCCTTGTCGAGCATCCCGGGGCGCGCCGCCTCGACGATCGCACGATAGACATCGCTCCAGGCATCACCCTCGAGCGCTGTCAGGTTCGCCTCGATCGTCCGTCGGTCGCCCCGTGCCAGCGGTCCCGTCAGCGCGCCGGGACCGTGCTCCGCGACATTCGCGCAGGTCCGCTCCAGGTAGGGAATCGCTGCCTCGGGCGGCACGCCCAGCTCGCGGAAGATCTCCATCGCCCGGTTCCACAGCAACGTGCTGAAGTTTCCTCCCATCACGCAGGCCGCATGGTAGAGGGGTCTCCGGTCGGAGGCGATCGTCCAGCTGGGGTTGGCGAGATCCGGAAACACCTGTTCGAATGACGGTCCTTCCTCGTCACAGACGAACGGGATCGTCGGATACACATCGTCGGGGTAGAGCTCGGGCCCGAACGTATAGAGGGGGTGCATGGCGTGTGCGAGTGTCGTCTGCAGGCTCCCCGAAGCGTGGATCAGCGTGCGTCCGGTGAAATCCGTCCGCTCGAGGAATGGCTCGATCGCATCGTCGCGTATCCACAGGAGAACGACCTGACAGCCGGCCAGCGCCAACTCCGGATCGGTGCCGGCGCTCCGCGTCCAGCGGCGCACTTCGAGCCCGAGGGATTCGAGGTAGTGGCCGAGATGCCGCGCGACCCGGCCGCCCCCCACGATTCCGTACGGAGCGGCCGCGGACCCCGGCCGATCGGTCACGTCAGGCGGGCAGCACCGTCGAAGGCTCTTCCACGAGATCGCGGACGAATCGGTTCTGTGCGTCCACGAGAATCGCCTTCGGCTCGAGAGGAACGGAGCTGAGCTCGAAGCCCATGATGATGACTTCGTCGCCCCGGTTGACCCTGTGTGCAGCGGCCCCGTTGATCTCCACGGCACCGGACCCGCGAGGTCCGGCGATCGTGTACGTCTCGATCCGGGCGCCGTTCGTGTTGTCCACGATCAACACCCGCTCGCCGGGCCAGAGCCCGACCCGGTCCATCAAATCCTCGTCGATCGTGACGCTGCCGACGTAATTCACGTCGGCTTCGGTCACGGTCGCCTTGTGTATCTTGGAACGCAGCACCCACCGCATTCGCATTCTCCTTCCGAATTCCTGCCGGGTCCCGGCCGTCTCGACCGCCCCGGAATCTATGTCCTGTACCTGCCGGCCGCTCCCGACTGCGCTCAGAAGCCCTGCCGCGCAGTCAGAACCCCGTGTCAGGCTTCGGGTTCCGCCTGAATCAGGGCTCCAGCTGCGCCGGATCATGAACCATGATCTGGGGCGTGCCGCGGTGCAATTCGATCCTTCCGGCCACACATACGTGTCGTCCCCGCAATCCGGTTTCAGGACGACCCCCCATCAGGCGGCGCGCGCCGATCGGGATCACGATGGTGAAGGGCTGGTCGGGGTATGGCCGCTCGAGGTTGAGGAAGGTGAGCCCATCGCCCCCCAGGTACCGTCCGTCGGCGACCAGGCCGCATACCGTCGCGACCGCACCTGCGTGCCGATTCGCGTCGAAGGCGTCGAGCCGCAGGCCGTCGCCGGGCCGGGCGTCGGACCCCTCCCGGCTCTGTTCGCTTCCCCGCTCCCGCAGCGAACCGTCGCCGAGCCGTCCGTCCCAGAGCCTGCGCCCCGCGGCGCGGGCTTCCGCTTCCGCCGCCCGAAGACGCTCCTGGTGACGCACGTTCGGGGGGAAGCTGCGTGCGGCCGCGAACCCCTCCTGGACCAGCAGCTCGTTCACCAGGGTGTCGCCGATCCAGACGTAGGCGAGAAGTCGGCCGTAGGTGTCCCGGGACTGCACGTCCTGCTCGAGCCGAACCACCCGGCCCTCCACCAGCCGGCGGTTCGCATCCCGGGCCTCGCGTGCCAGCTCGAGCACCGGCTCGCGGGTATCGCTCATTTCCGGGGTGTCGATTCCAATGTACCGGATCTTTTCGCTGCGCCCCGACAGGAGTGCCTCGATCGTGTCCCCGTCGTACACTCGCGTGACTTCGGCCTCATCGCTGGGGCCGGGTCTCAGTTCGACGGCTGCCGCGGCGAGAAGTAGCGCGACGGCCGCTCCCACGAACAGCCAGCGCGAGGAAACCCGAGGCGCGATCCGGTTCTTCGAAGAGCCCTCTCTCAACTTTTCATCCCGTCGCGTGCACCTTATTATGATAATGTCATGTTAAAATGAGGTCCCGTCGTCGTGGTGACGTGAGGATAGCCACCGAATACGGGGATCGCGACCCGAGATCGAGGAATGTACCGTCATGTTCCCACGTAACGCTTTACTGCCTGCAGTGGTGATTGCGGCTGGCCTGCTCTTGCTCCGATCGGACGCTTCTGCACAGACATCGGATGCCTGCGTCGCATGCCACGCGAACGAGACGCCGCAGATGGTCACCGACTGGAAGATCAGCCGACACGCCGAGCTCGGCATTGGCTGCGCCGCCTGTCACGGCACCCATTCCTCCGCCTCCGATACCGGAAATCTGCACATGCCGACGCCCGAGACGTGCGGAACCTGCCACGCGGAGCGCGTAGCCGAATTCTCCGCCGGGAAACACGCGATCGCCTGGGCAGCTCTCACGGCGATGCCGACCTTCCACGCGATGCCGGTCGCTCTCCGCGAAGGCATGAAGGGCTGCGGAGGATGCCACAAGATCGGCCTGAAGAGCGAGGCCGACCTGGCGGCTCTCAAGGAAGCGGGCGCCGGATACGGGAGGGCCTCCTGTGACGCATGCCATACCCGTCACACCTTCTCGGTGAAGGAGGCGCGGCAGCCCCAGGCCTGCCAGACCTGTCACATGGGATTCGACCACCCGCAGTGGGAGATGTACTCCTCCTCGAAGCATGGCGTTCGCTACCTGCTGAAGCAGAACGGCACCCTTCCGGAAGAGGTCGCGGCACCGACCTGTCAGACCTGCCACATGCCTGACGGAGACCACGAGGTGCGAACGGCGTGGGGCTTCCTCGCCGTCCGGCTGCCACTCTCGGAAGACCCCCGTTGGAAGGCCGATCAGGTGACGATCCTGCAGGCGCTGGGCGTCCTCGACCCGGAGGGGAACCCGACAGCGCGGCTCGACGTGGTGAAGGCGGCCGACGTGGCACGACTCACGCAGGAGGACTTCGACCGCGAGCGGAACGAGATGATCGGCGTCTGCAGCGATTGCCACTCCGAGAGCTTTGCCAGGGGCGAGCTGCAGCGCGGTGACGAGATGATCCGCGAGGCCGACCACCTGCTGGCAGAGGCGATCCGGGAGATCGCCGGGCTGTACGCCGACGGCTTGCTCGAGCGGCCCGAGGGATACGCCTACGACTTTCCTGATCTGCTCACCTTCCACGACGCTCCGACCGTGATCGAGCAGCGGCTGTTCGAGATGCACCTGAAGCACCGGATGCGAGCCTTTCAGGGCGTCTTCCACGCCAATCCGGACTATGCACTCTGGTACGGCTGGAGCGAGATGAAGCGGGACCTCACCGACATCCGGGCGATGGCCCGGGAACTGAGGCACCGGCAAGGCGCCGAATAGAGAGACGGGAGGGCGCGGGGCGCGCTCTCGAGAACCTCAGACCGAGGTCGCGCCCTCGTCCCACTCGATCTCGTCGTCCAGCGCATCCTGCATCGCCTCGACCGCGAGCTCGAGCACCTCGTCGAGGATCTCGGCAAACCGTTCCTCACCCGCCTCCAGCCGCTCGTCGATTTCCTCTCCGAGCGTTTCGATCAGGCCGTCCAGCGCGCCGAAATCCAGCCCCTCCAGGGCTTCCTCCACCCCGTCGGCATCGCGGCCAACGAGGGAACGGAAGAGGTGGGCGAGGTCGGAGTGCCCATCCTCGTCCAGGTTACGAGCAACCGCGTCGGCCCACAGCGTGAGGGCGTCCTCCTGCGCACGATCCTGCTTCGCGTCAGACATGGCTCCGTCCGGTCGGTGCGTGCGGGGACCGGCCGCGATTCGGCCGTCCCCCGGGAACGCTATGGCTTGATGTGCCGGGTGGTCAATCCGGCGAGTACACCTGCGCGGACTTCAGCCCGGTTCACCTTGCCGGATACCGTCTCGGGAAACCGGTCCATCCAGACGAGCGTGCGTGGCCTCTGCCAGGGTGCCAACCCCTCGCGAATCAACCCGTTCAGGTCGGGATCGGAGCCGGCCGGATCCTGGCCTGCGCTCACTGCCCGCTCCAGCGCAGCGGCTACGGTCTCGCCCCACTCGGGGTCCTCGATCCCCAGCACGACGGCCCTCCCGACGCCCGGAAGCGCCTCGAGGAACCGCTCGACCTCCGCAGGATCGACATTCTCGCCGCCACTGAGAATCAAGTCGTCGGCTCGGCCGCGCACGGTGATCGATCCGTCCGGATTCACTCGACCGGCGTCCCCGGTGCGGAACCAGCCAGCTTCGTCTACCGGCCGCCCGCTGCCATCCCGGTCCAGGTAGTTCGAGAACAGCGCCTCTCCCCTCACCTCCAGACGTCCGTCGCGACTGCGGACCTCCCAACCCGCCAGCGGCACGGGTGCGCGCGGGGCACCGCCCGGGAGTGCCGTAGCGACCTGGGAGCAGGTCTCCGTCATTCCCCAGGTCTCGAGCACAGGCATGCCGCGTCCGATCACCTCGTCCCACAGCGCATCGGGCGCCGCTGCTCCGCCGAGCAGGATCGCCCGCAGCGAATCGAATCGGGCCTCGACCCGATCGCGAGGTCCGGCAGCGAGAAGCCGGGCGAGCATGGTGGGGACGAGCGAGGCCAGTGTCACCTGCTCCCGCCCGACGAGGTCGATGACGGATTCCGCGTCGAATCGGTCGGCGAGAACCACGGTGCGGCGCGCCGCCAGGCAGCGTGTGAGGATCGACAGCCCTCCGACGTGAGCCAGCGGCAGCACGCACAGCCAGCGATCTCCGTCGCGCCAGCCGAGTCGCCCGGCACTGGCGCGCGCCGATGCCAGAAACGCGGCGCGAGACAGCTCCACGCCGCGCGGTCGGCCGGTGCTCCCGGAGGTGAACAGGATCGCCATCGCGTCGGAGTGAGCTGCGAGTCGTGCGCGGCGGGCCTGGATCTCCCTGTCGGGCAATCTCGGGTCGATCGGAGCGAAGGGCACGCGGTCCTCGATCGCCGCGAGGATGCGGAATACGGTCTCGGGTTCGGGAGATGCGTCGATGATCGTCACTGGTCGGGGGGACTGCGTGTCGGCCTCGGGTGCAGGCATTTCCTGTCGGACCCCCTCGACCTCGGCCGCCAGCTCCTGCCAGTTCCACCGCCTCCCATCGGCCGAGATGAGCGCGTGGCCCTTGGGATTCTCCCGGGCGGCCGCCCGTACCGACAGGGCGGTCATATCACGCCGTCGCCTCCGGCGCGCGCCACGAGGGCCGAGGGATCGATTCCATGTCCCGAGACCTCAGCCGGAACGAGAAGGCTCCCCCGCAGCTGCGGCAACGGAATGTCCTCCCAGGTATCCAGCACACCGATCCGGTCCAGACCCTGCGCGAGAGGAGACTCGTCGGCGACGGCCCGATCGAACGGGGCGAGGCCCAGCGCCAGCTCGCAGGCCGCGCCGTGGCCGACCGGACCTTCGAAGCTGTGGGTCACCACGCAGCGGCGACCGTTTCGGATGGCCCGCAGGCCGAGTTCGAAGCAGCGGTCGAGCCCGCCGAGCGACGATGGTTTGAGAACGAAAGCGCAAATCTCGGGCACCTCCAGCAGCCTTTTCGCCACCTCGACGTCCCGGAGCGACTCGTCCGCTGCCAGCGGCACGGGCGAATCCTCGAGCTCCACCATCGCGGTTCCCCGAACGGGCTCTTCGACGTATTCGGGACGCAGAGCCGCGAGGCGCGCGAGGTTCTCTCGTGCCTCATCCAGCGACCAGGTCCCGTTCGCATCCAGCCGGAGAGCCAGATCGTCTCCGAACTCGCCGCGCAGCAGGTGCAGCAGCTCGAGGTCGTGGTCGAATTGTTGGCCGGCGCCGAGCTTCGCCTTCAGAACCCGAATACCCCGCGCATGCGCAGCTTCGGCAGCCGTCAACGCCGCGGTGCGATCGGTCAGCGGAATCAGGGCGTTGATCGGATACCCGGAGGCCGTGGGACCCGAATCGAAGGATCCGGCGAACCCTCCCGAGGCCGACGACTCCGAGTCAGTCACCGATCGAAGGAGCAGCTCGTGAGTCGGAATTCCTGCCCGGCGGGCGGCGAGATCCGTCACCGCCGAAATCACGGCGCTCCGGGCCGCGGCCGAAGTTCCGAGCAGATCGTCGAGCCGCGCCACCGCGGACGCGGCAGGAGAACCGCCGGGCACCCCGAACCCCGGCAGTGACTCCGGTGTCTCGAGGACCGTGAGAAGCGCCGTCATCGCTTCGCCGTCCGCCAGCAGACGAAGCAGGGAGGCGGCGGCTTCCACCGGTCGCTCACCGGCGTACGAGGCCAGGGGTGACGCTTCTCCCCAGCCCGATCTCCCCTCGCCATCCCGCACTTCGAGAAGGAAGCCGGTCCGCCACGGTGTGACCTCCGACGCCTCGGCACCGGCATCCGACCCGTTCCGTCCGTCTCCCGTCGGAAGACGAAACCTCAAGACTCTGGCGCGGACAGGTGCGTCGCTCATCCCCGTCCGCCCAGCAGAAGTCCCGCGGAGAACAGAATCGACCAGATAAGAAACAGCCGGGCCGTGCCTGCGAGCGTCCGGTTCAAGACCGGCCCCCTTTCATCTCGGAGGGATCGAAACAGAGGTACGGCAAGCGGCGCCGCAACGAGGACGAGAAGCACCGTCAGAGGCTGCTCGCCGGCCAGGACGGTCGCGACGGGCACGAGAAATCCCAGCGCCATCAGTACGGCATATTCGCCAACCCCCCACCCGCGACCGAATCGGACGGGAAGCGTCCGTTTGCCGGCCAGCCGATCCTGCTCCACGTCGCGGACGTTGTTGACGACCAGGATCGCGCTCGCGAGGCAACCCGCGGCGAGCCCCGCCGGCCAGGCCGGGCGAGGGACGGCACCTGCCTGGACGAAGGCGGTCCCGCACACGGCGACGAACCCGAAGAAGACGAGCACGAACAACTCGCCGAGGCCGTTGTAGCCGAGAGGCCACGGGCCCCCCGTGTAAGCGATCGCCGCTCCGATCGCCGCCAGGCCGATCGCGATGACCTGCCAGCCTGCCACGGCCGTGAGATAGATGCCCACGAGCATCGACGCGCCGAACACGACCGCCATGCCCCGTCGCACCTGCTCCGGCGTCAGGAGCCCTGCCTGCGTGACGCGCAGGGGACCGGTGCGGCCCTCCCGGTCGGCCCCGCGTTCGAAGTCGTAGACATCGTTCGCCAGGTTCGAACCGACCTGCAGCAACAGCGCCCCGAGCGCCGCGGCCGCGGCGGGGCCGGCCCGGAACCCGCCCGCACTCCACGCCACGGCGGTGCCGACGAGCACCGGGGCCAGCGCGGCGGGAAGCGTCTTCGGTCGCGCCGCGAGCACCCAGGTCTCGAGCACCCCCGGAGCGGGGTCGGTCATGCCGGTCAGGGAAAGCGAGGGAATTTCCCGAAATCGGGCTTCCGCTTCTCGAGAAACGCCTGTTTCCCCTCCTGCGCCTCCTCCGTGAGGTAAAACAGGAGAGTCGCATCGCCGGCCAGCTGCTGCAGTCCGGTCTGCCCGTCACAATCGGCGTTCAGCGAAGCCTTCAGAAGACGGATCGCGGTGGCGCTGTGCTGGAGGATCTCCAGGCACCACTGGATGGTCTCCTCCTCGAGCCGCTCCAGCGGAACCACTGCGTTCACCAGCCCCATGTCCAGGGCCTGCTGCGCGTCGTACTGACGGCAGAGGAACCAGATCTCACGCGCCTTCTTCTGTCCCACGATCCGGGCGAGGTACGAAGAGCCGAACCCGCCGTCGAAGCTTCCGACCTTCGGGCCGGTCTGCCCGAACCGCGCGTTGTCCGCGGCGATGGTGAGGTCACAGACCACGTGAAGGACGTGTCCCCCTCCGATCGCGTAGCCGGCCACCATCGCGATCACGGGCTTCGGCATGGTGCGGATCTGCCGCTGCAGGTCGAGCACGTTCAGCCGTGGAACTTCGTCACTGCCCGCGTAGCCGCCCAGCTTGCGGACCGACTGGTCGCCCCCCGAGCAGAACGCCTCGCCCCCGGCGCCGGTCAGGATCGCGACCCCGATCTCCGGATCCTGTCGAACGTCGGCGAAGGCCCGTTCCATCTCGAACACGGTCTGGGGCCGGAACGCGTTCCGTACGCGGGGCCGGTTGATGGTCACCTTCGCGATCCCCTGCTCACACTTGTGATACAGGATGTCCTCGAATCCGAAGTCATCCTGGAGAATCCAGTCTACGGCGCTCATTCGCGTCGAACCTCCCGGGCGATCGGAGATCGCCTCTTCGCGTGTCGGTGTTCCGGGATGCGGACAGCGTCCCCTCGATTGACGGAGGCAAAATACGACAGGTCGGCGCCGAGGAAACACGCCGGGCGCAGCTGGCTCGGCCCGTGCAGGACCGACCCCGCCGGCACGGCTTCGGAACCTCAGCCTTTTGCGGCGGCTTCCCCGAGCCGGACCACCCACTCCGCCGTCGGGAGTCCATCCAGTCGGGCCTCGATCACGGTCGCGCCGGTACGGCCGTGGGACTCGGCGATCGCATCGGCCAGCGCGGATGTCGAATCGACGGTCACACCCGTGACTCCGAAGGCAGTGGCCGCAGCCGTCGGGCTCACCTGGGGAGGCGTGTGGAAGAAGCGCGAGAATGCAGCCGGGTCTCCCGACAGTGCGTCACGAACGGGCAGCAGGTCGAAGAGACGACCCCCACCGTTGCACAGGACGACGATCGCCAGGGAGCCCTGGATGTCGCGCGCCGCGGCCAGACCTCCGACATCGTGTTGGAACCCGACGTCACCCAGCAGCAGGAGTCCCGGAAATCCGGAGGCGCCGACGGCGCCGGCCGCGGTCGAGATCGCACCGTCGATCCCGCTCGCTCCCCGCTGGGAGAGGACCGCGATCGAGCGCTCGGACGCGGGGCAGAACAGGTCCGCTTCCCGGACCGGAAGCGAGTTGCCGAGCGACAGAAGACTGCCTGCCGCCAGGGATTCCAGGCAGGTGCGAACCGCGGCCGGCTCGGGAAACCCGCCCTGCGACGCGAGCATCCCGTCGAGAGCGTTCCACACCCGGTCGGACCCCCGTCTCGCACGCGCGGACCAGTCGGCCTCCGGGGCGATTCCGTCCAGCCGCTCGGACAGGCCGTCCAGCGCCCGGGCGGGATCCGTGATCCAGACATCCGCGGCGCGATTGAACGCTTCTGGATAGCCGCGCGCGGCGATGACGACCCGCTCGGGCGCCCGGTCGGAGGCGAGCCATCCGGCCAGACCGCGGCCGGTGGGTGCATTGCCGATCTGCAGGACGAAGTCGGGATGCAGGGATCCGTCTCCCCGGCCATTGCCGAGCAACGGCTCGAACGCATCCAGCATCAGCCGGCGGGGCACGCCCCCACCGAAACGAAGTTGACTCGTCGCTTCCGGCGCGAGCACGAAGCCCGAGCGTTCGAGGAAGCGAGTCACGACTGCCGCCGGAATCGCCCCGGTGACGGCCATCGGTCCGGCGAGCAGCACGCCCCGGTGGGCGCGATGCAGCTTCGTGGCGAGAGAATCCAGATCCTCGGGGCGGGGCTCGGGATTCGGGCGTCGCGGACGCGGGAGACCCGCAGCGAGTGCAGCGTCGGCGCGGGAGCGAAGGCCCGCGACCTCCGGCGTGTCGGCCCCGGTCGGCTGCAGCGGTTTGCGGAATCGCGCGTTCAAATGCACGGGACCGGGGTCGGGAGACAGTGCGGCCTGCACGACCCGCGCTGCGGTCCTCGGCAGGCCGTCCCAGGCCCGGGGATCCGGGTCGGGGAGGCCGAGATCCAGCGCCATGCGTACCCATCGGCCGAAGAGGTGCGCCTGGTCGATCGTCTGATTGGCACCCCGGGACATCAGCTCGGGCGGCCGATCCGCGCTCAGGACCACCAGGGGAACGCCCGACAGCGAGGCCTCGATGAGCGCCGGATAGTAGTGAGCGGCGGCGGTCCCCGAGGTGCAGACGAGCAGGCCCGGTTCACCGGTGACCCTCGCCTGGCCGAGCGCCACGAATCCGGCTACCCGCTCATCGGCGACCACCATCGCCCCCAATCGGCCCTCCGCCTCGGCACGACGGAGTGCGAGAACGAGCGGAGTGGATCTGGATCCGGGGCTCACCACCGCCCGTCGGACCCCGCTCGCGGCCAGCGAGTCGATCAGAAGGTCGGCCCAGGCGGCCTGAAGGTTCGCGTAGCTCATCCCGGAATCTCCGTGACACCGAGCGCCGACGACAGGCGTCCGAGTTTCGCCTCGGTCTCCCGGAACTCGGCCTCGGGATCGGAAGCGAGAACGATTCCCGCCCCCGCGTACAGCCAGGCCCGGTCCGGGCCGACGAGGGCGGACCGGATTCCCACCGCGATCTGTGCGTCGCCATCGGGCGTCACCCAGCCTACGGGCCCCGCGTACCAGCCTCGTTCCACCGGTTCCCGCTCCGCCAGAAATCGCAGTGCCGCCTCCCTGGGAAGACCCCCGACTGCCGGGGTGGGATGGAGGGCGGTGAGGATCTCGAAAGGACCCACACCGGGCCGCAGATCGGCCTCGATCGCCGAGCACAGGTGCGCGAGCCCGGTCAGACCCCGGACCTCGGGCCAGGGAGGAAGCTCCCGCCGGAGTACGATCGGCTCAAGCGCCTCTACGATCCCGCGCACCACCAGGGCGTGCTCCTCGAGATCTTTCCCACTCCCGAACAGCTGCTCGGCGGCCCGGGCCAGGGAAGCTGTCCGCTCGATGTCGGGGTCCAGTTGTCGGGTGCCCGCCAGTGCCTCGGTGCGCAGCCGGTCTCTCCGCTTCTCCGTCAGCAGTTCGGGGGAGGCGCCGAGGAAGGTCCGGTTGCCGCGACGCACCCCGAACACGTACTCGCGCTTCCGGGATGCCAGTCCGGAGAGGAGCCGGACAGGGTCGCACGGGGCAGGAAGTCGCACCGTGCGTCGCCGGCAGACGACGACCTTGCGCAGGTCCCCGCTCCGGATCCGGTCCCGGGCTGCCTCGACGAGCTGCACCCAGTCGTCGGGCGCCGGCCCGACACCGGACGCGGGCCGCCGCGCGCCATCGCCGGGTGCAGATGACGTGTCCTGGCCGGCGTGCTCCGCGGGCCCCTTCCCACCCTCGGTTTCGAGGTCGCCCTCGGCTCCGGTGAGCAGCGCTTCGATCCAGGCGGTCGCCAGGGACTGGTTCTCCGAAACCGAGGACCCGTCGAGGGCCAGCCGGCCCCGGACGCATCCGTCTGTCTCCTCGACGACCAGCTGCGGAAGTACGAATCCACTCTCACCGAAGTTTTCCCACGCTCCCCGATCGGCGTTCGCCGAGAACGCTGCTCCCCCGAAGAGTCGGACCGGTTCCGGGCACGGTGCGCCGGATTCCAGATCGAGGTGAATGAGCCGATCGGCCAGCCGGGTCAGTGATTCTGCCGACCGGGCGGGATCGGTACCCGGGCCGGCGGGCACGAACGCGACGTGGCCGGCCGAGGCGCTGCTCGGCCCGTCGGGCGATCGCCAGAAAGTGGCGTCCGAGTCCGGAAACGCCCGCCAGACTCGCAGTGGCTGAAACCCGGACGGCAAGTCGAAGGAGAGAACGAGCAGATCGTCGGATGCACCGAGCCCGGCCAGCCGTGACTGAAACGCTTCCTGCAGGTCCCGCGCAGTTGCGGGATCGCAGTTCCGGGTCCCGGTCGCCACGGCGTCCGGCGGTCCCGGTCTCAGCCGGTCAGGGGGACGGCGAAGGGAAAGGGCGCGTCCAACTCCGCTGCGAGCGACTCGATCTCGTCGAACGTCAGCGCCTGGGGTCCATCGCTCATCGCATGCCCCGGGTCCGGATGCACCTCGATCAGCAGCCCGGCGGCGCCGGCGGCGATCGCGGCCCGGCTCAGGTGCGGGATCAGATCACGCCGGCCGAGCCCATGCGACGGATCGACGATCACCGGGAGGCCGTGAACGTGACGCAACAGCGCGACGGATCCGAGATCCAGCAGGTTGCGCGTCCGGTCGTCGAAGCTGCGGATGCCCCGTTCGCAGAACACAACCGAGGGCGCCCCACCCGCGAGGCAGTACTCGGCTGCCGAAAGCCACTCCTCCACCGTCGCCGCCATGCCCCGCTTCACGAGCACCGGCCGACCGCTGCGACCGGCCGCGTCGAGCAGTGCTCCGTTGTGCATGTTCCGGGAACCGATCTGGACCAGGTCCGCCACCTCGGCGACCGCGTCCACCGACCTCTCGGAGAGGGCCTCGGTGACCACCAGCAGGCCGTGCGCATCGGCCGCCTCACGCAACCAGCGGAGCGCGGAAGTCCCGACTCCCTGGAAGTCGTAGGGCGAGGTGCGGGGCTTGTAGGCGCCGCCGCGAAGAAAGCGGGTCCCGAGTCGTGCCAGTCGCTCCGCGGCTTCGTGGATGCTTCGCTCGGACTCGACGCTGCAGGGTCCGGCCATGATCACGGGGTCGGCATCGCCGCCGATCTCGACGCCGCCGATCTCCACCGAGGGGCTGAGAATGTCCACCCTCGGGTGCCGCGATGCCGGTTCGGACACGTCGGCAACGCCCGGCACGCCGAGCAGTGCATCGCGATCTACGTTGCCGGAGTGCGAATGCACGTAGAGCTGCACCGACCCGCGCCTCCCTTCGAACGGGGAGGTCCACAGGCCGAGGGCGGCCAGGGCATCGCGAACGATCCCCGCATTCACTCCCTCTTTCAGCGTTACGATCATCACATCAGTCGGTCGAGTGTCCGCGTTTCAAGGGGCGCGAAGGATGCGCAGAAACCCGCATCAATACAAGGTCTCTTTCGCGATCCCGGCGCGCCAGTACGGAGACCCGCGGGTGGGAGAGTTGTTCCGGAGGTCTACTTCGCGCCGAGGCGGGCCCTCCACTCGGCCTCCTCGAGCACCCAGCGCAGTTGCTTCCGGAGAGCCTCGCTCGACTCGAGCTCATCGACCATGATCCGGATCGCCTTCAGTACGTCGCGGTCCTTCTGCCGGCGAAGGGGCCCGTGCTGGGGAAGACGCCGCAACGCGCGCGCCGCCGCGCCTGCCGGATCGGCGTCCACCGAATCTCTCGTCACTTCCAGGTACAGCGCCACCAGGTGGCGCGCACGATCCGTCATCGCCGCCTGCCTGAGGAGGTCATCGGTGCTCGTCGGTAGCTCGGGTCGATGCGACATCTCTGCTCTTCGGTATCGAGTTCTGGTTCGAGGCCCCGTCGGCCGCGTTCGGAAACGGAGAACGCAACGCCCGTGCCCATTCCCAAATCAATACCCAGAAACAAGTTAGGTTTTTCGAGCGTCGCCGGGAGTTGCAGAACCGCAACATCCCGTCTGCTACATTCTACCGGGTCCGGGCCTTCGCTGTCGCGGGAGGGCCGGGTGCTTGCGCCGGCACGGCTGCGGCCCGAGCGTTCGCCAGCGCCCGCGGCGTGCAGGGCGCAACCCCGCGAGGAGCGATTGCGATGCGTGCCTCGATCCGAGTTCTGACGGCGTTGGCCCTGTTGCCGGGCGCCGCTTCCCTCTCGGCCCAGGACAGGACTGCCATGAGCATTACCGACGTCCCCGGCATCCGGGTCGGGCATCACACACTGCCGGAGCGACCCACCGGGTGCACGGTCGTCCTCGCGCCGGAGGGAGCCACGGCCGGTGTCGACGTGCGCGGTGGAGCGCCCGGTACCCGGGAAACCGCTCTCCTCGACCCCGCGAACTCGGTGAGCCGGGTACACGCCGTAGTACTCTCCGGCGGCAGCGCCTTCGGCCTCGACGCGGCGACGGGGACGACCGGCTGGCTGGAAGAGCAGGGCATCGGATACGAGGCGGGCGGTTTTCGTGTCCCGATCGTGGTCGCGGCCATCCTGTTCGACCTGGGGGTCGGCGATGGCTCGATCCGACCCGGGGCCGACTGCGGATACGAGGCGGCGCGTTCCGCCGTCTCCTCCGCTCCGGCGGAGGGAAACGTCGGTGCGGGCGCAGGGGCAACGGTGGGGAAGCTGCGGGGCATGGAGCGTGCGATGAAGGGCGGCATCGGGTCGGTGTCGGTCCGCGGTTCGAACGACCTCGTGGTGGGCGCCCTGATCGCCGTGAACCCGCTCGGCGACGTGATCGACCCCGCAACGGGCGAAGTGGTCGCCGGGGTGCGAACGGAAGACGGGACCAGTCTGGCCGATGCTCGTAGAGTGCTGAGGAGCGGACCGCACGACATCGAGGCGGGCTCTCCCGGCAACACCGTGATCGGAGTCGTGGCGACGAACGCGGCACTCACCAAGTCGGAAGCCACGATGGTCGCGAGGATGGCGCATGACGGACTGGCCCGTGCGGTGTGGCCCGCGCACACGCCGTGGGACGGCGATACCCTGTTCGTGCTCTCCACCGGAGAATCGAGCGACGCGGCGGTGAGCCCCCGGGCCGACCTGACCGAAGTGGGCGCGCTCGCCGCCGATGCCGTAGCCGAAGCGATCCTGCGAGCGGTCCGGGCCGCTGAGAGTCTCCCGGGTCTGCCCGCCGCCGGAGACCTCGGCGAATCCCCCTGATCCGGTGAATGCCGCCCTCCTGCTGCTGGTGGTCTACTCGGCCGGTCTGGTCGGACTGGGCCTCTGGATCGGGCGGCGGGTCGAGTCGAGCAGCACCTTCTTCGTCGCGGGCCGACGACTCGGTCCCGGCCTGCTGTTCGCCACCCTGCTCGCGGCCAACATCGGAGCCGGTTCGACGGTGGGCGCGGCGGGACTCGGGTA
Organism: uncultured bacterium; assembly: GCA_965364445.1. Taxonomy (GTDB): domain Bacteria; phylum Gemmatimonadota; class Gemmatimonadetes; order Palauibacterales; family Palauibacteraceae; genus Carthagonibacter. Next base: position 20,082 of record CBDTXM010000003.1, read on the forward strand.
TCGCGACGGCCTGGCCGCCTGGTGGTGGGTCGGATCGGCGGGCATCGGCACTCTGGCTCTCGCTCTCTGGGTGGGTCCCTCGATCTGGCGCATCGCGCAGGAGAGGGAGCTCTACACGGTCGGTGACTACCTGGAGGTGAGGTACGGCAGTTCCGTCCGCGCGGTCGTCGCCGTCCTGCTGTGGCTCGCGACCCTGGCGATTCTCGCAGGGCAGCTGATCGCGGCTGCGTGGGTGCTCAACGTCGTTGCCGGGCTGCCGAAGTGGCTCGGCTGCCTGGCGGCCGGGGGCGTGATGACCGCCTACTTCGCTTCGGGCGGGCTTCTGACTTCCGCCTGGGTGAACCTCGTGCAGCTCGCGGTTCTGCTCGCCGGCTTCGCCCTCGCCCTGCCCGTGGCCCTTCAGGGGGCGGGTGGCTGGGAGGCCGTGGTAGCGGCGGCGCCGTCGGACAACCCCGACTGGTTCGCGTTCGGTCGGAGCGGGGCTTCGGGCTGGACCTGGATATTCCTCCTCGCTCCCGCGTTCATCGTGTCGCCGGGACTCCTGCAGAAAGTCTACGGCGCCCGCGATGAAGCGACGGTCCGACGAGCCGGGGTCGCCTGCGCCGCGGCCCTTCTCCTCTTCGCCTTCGTGCCGCCCCTTCTCGGCATGACGGCTCGCGCGATCGCGCCCGAGCTCGCCAACCCGGAACTGGCGCTGCCGACCGTGCTGATGGACGGCCTGCCGGTGTTCCTCGGGGCGCTCGCCCTCGCGGCGGTGTTCTCGGCCGAGATCAGCTCGGCCGACGCGATTCTGTTCATGCTGGCCACGTCGCTGTCGGAAGACCTGTGGCGACGGTTCGTGCGTCCGGATGCCACGGATCGGCAGGTGTTGCGAATGGCACGCCTGGCGGCGTTCGGTGGAGGAGGGCTGGGAATCTGCCTCGCGCTGGCGTTGCCTTCGGTGATCGGAGCGCTGGCGATCTTCTATACGCTGCTTTCCGTGAGCCTGTTCGTGCCGCTGATCGCGGGCCTGAATACACGCCGGCCCGGTCCCGCCGCCGCGCTCGCCGCGATCGCGGCCGGCGTGCTGACCGTGCTCGGAGCGAGGGCCGCGGGAGTCCCGGCCTCGGGTCTCTACTCTCCGTACGTCCTGGGGCTCGCGGCCTCGGCTCTCGCCTTTGGAGCCGCGTCCGTCGCCGAGCCAGTGCTCAAGCGATCGCGCACTCGTTCTTGCCCGCCTCGAGGAGGTCCGCCTCCGCCTGTCCCACCTCGACGAGGCCCACGTTGATCGCCTTGATCCTGGGGTAAGCTCCAGGCGCCGGGCCCGTGTGAGCGTTGACCCAGTAGAGAAACTGCTCCCTGTCGGCAGCCATCCGCAGCGCTGCGTTCGATTCGCGCAGGCGGCCGAGCTCCCGGCCCACGGTCCGGTCGGCGCACCGCTCCGATTCCTCGGCGTAGTGCGCCGGCAGAGCCAGCCAGCGCTCATCCCACTCCGTCAGCGCCGCGTGCGTGCTGGCCCACAGATCCCGGCTCCATTCCTCGGCGCGCCCTGCGAGATCGGGCCGACCCACAGACTCGACGAACAGGAAGTCCCCGGTGAGGGCCACCCCGTCGCCGGCGACCAGAGTCACGCTCCCCTCTGTGTGACCGGGTGTGTGAATGACCCGCACCCGTCCCCCACCGACCTGCAGTTCCCGACCGTTCTCGATCGCGGTGAAGGGAAGAACCCCTTCCGTTCCGTCGTACGGGTACACCATGTCCGCCGGGTGCAGGTACCAGGGCACCTCCAGGGCTGCCGCCAGGTCCGGTCCACCGCTGATGTAGTCGGCGTGCACGTGAGTGTCCGCGACTGCCGTGATCCGCGCACCCGCTCGTTCGGCCTCCTCCAGCCAGGGTCCCGGAAAGCGTGACACGTCTACCGCGATCGCTTCATCACCGCTGACCAGCAGGTAGCCGAGCGCCCCCTTTCCCGGCCGGTCGAATTGCACGAGCCCGTCGAATCCGCGTGGCGGTGGCAGGTGCCGGGGCAGGGAGAGGTGCATCCAGGCCGTGATCCCCCCGGCGAGGGATCGCGCTTCATAACCGGCCACGGTCAGCCAGGCGGCGACACGAAGGCTGTCGTTACCCCGGCCACAGACGACCACTACCTCGTCGTCGGAGGTCAGCCCGATCTCGGCCGGGTCGGACATGGCGACCAGTTCAGAGCCACGAACGTTGAAGAACCGGTCCGGCTCCACAGGACTCACGACGCCGGCCTCCAGGCGCTCGGGCGCCCGGACGTCCAGCACCTGCAATCGATCGCCTTCCTCGAGTCGGCGGGCGAGCTCCGCGGGCGCGATCTCGAGCTGATCCCGGGTCAGCCGCATGGCTTCCTCACGGCGCGAGCAGGGACTGGACCTCTTCAGGCGCCTTCGGGATCGGCTCGCCGAGGATCCGATGGCCGGCGGCGGTCACGACCACGTCATCTTCGATTCTGACACCGCCGAATTCCTTCCACGACTCGAGCTCATCGTAGTCGATGAAGGAGGCATGCCGTCCGTCCGCCTTCCACCGCTCGATCAGGGCCGGAATCAGGTAGATGCCCGGCTCGACCGTGAGGACGAATCCCTCTTCGAGGGTGCGGCCGAGGCGAAGCGAGGCGAGTCCGAACTGCTCGCTGCGCTTCATATCGGATCCGTACCCGGCATACGTCTCGTCCAGGCCCTCCGCGTCGTGCACGTCGAGCCCCATCATGTGACCCAGGCCATGCGGCATGAACAGCGCATGTGCGCCGGCTGCCACTGCTTCGGCCGGATCGCCCTTCATCAGGCCGAGCGCGCCGAGGCCCTCGGCCAGGATCCGGCAGGCATCCAGGTGCACTTCGCGGTACGTGATTCCCGGTCTGACCGCCTCGACCGAGCGGACTTCGGCGTCGAGCACCAGATCGTAGATCGCGCGCTGCCGATCGTCGAAACGCCCACCGATCGGCAGGGTCCGCGTGATGTCACCGGCATACCCGGAAGGCGATACACCACCGGTGTCCAGCACGACGAGATCGCCGGCTTCGAGTGTGTTGTGGTAGTGGTGATTGTGAAGCGTCTCGCCGTGCTTCGAGCAGATGATCGGGAAGGACAGACGGCCGCCGTGGCGGAGGGCGACACCCTCGACCGCGCCGGCCACCTCCCACTCTGCGACGCCCGGCCGGGCCACGCGCATGCCTTCGAGGTGCATCGCCCGCGTGATCGCCATCGCCTTCTCGATCTCGGCGATTTCTTCGTCACTCTTGACGATCCGCTGGTCCACGACCGCCTCGATGAACGGCCTCGACACCAGTTCGTCCACCGCTGAAACCGTGATTCCCAGCCATTCCGCGACCCGGATCCGGCTCGAAGCTCGGTAGAGGGGCAGGATATGCACCGGCCGGCCGGAAGACCGCAGACTCCGGAGCCGCTCGGGCAGCGTTTCGATCGGCTCGGACCGGGTGGCTCCGATCCGCTCCGCCTTCGAGGCGATCGAAGGTTGGGGACCGGTCCACACGACTTCATCGATCGTCGGATCGTGACCGAACAGGGTCGCATCGCCGCTCTCGAGGTCAATGAGCCCCGCCAGCCCCGGCTCATCGAGCCCCCAGTAGTAGAGGAAGCTGCGATCCTGCCAGAACGGATACGGATTGTCCGCATAGTTCATCGGCTCCAGATCGTTGCCCACGAACAGCAGGACTCCCGACCCCACGCGCCGCGCCAGGTCGTTCCTTCGATCAGTGTACGTGCCCGCCTCGAACATATCGTTTCCCTTCCGTTGGCTGATTCCTCGACCGCCTGTCAGGATGCTCCGAGTGCGCTTCCCGCGAGCACTTCTCCGAGCTCGCTCACGACACGGTCGGCATCTGTCGCCTCGAACACCAGCGGTGGCTTGATTTTGATCACGTTCCGATAGGGACCGTCCGTGCTGAGCAGGATGCCACGTTCCCGCATTTCATTGACGATCGCCGACGCCCGGCTCGCAGCAGGTTCGAGCGTTTCGGGATCGAGCACGAGTTCGGCGCCGATGAAGAGGCCCAGTCCACGAACGTCGCCGATGATCGGGCAGCTCCTGGAAAGCTCGCGCAGACCTGCCTGGAATCGTTCGCCCACCGAGCGTGCGTTCTCCATCAGCTCTTCGTCCTCGATCACATCCAGGACGGCCAGGCCGACCGCACACGAGACCGGATTGCCGCCGAACGTGTTGAAGTACTCCATGCCGTTGTCGAATGCCTCTGCGATGGCGCGGGTCGTGACTACGGCCCCCATCGGGTGACCGTTGCCGATCGGCTTTCCGAGGGTGACGATGTCCGGTATCGCTCCCTGCGCCTCGAATCCCCACCAGTGGGTCCCGACTCTGCCGAATCCGACCTGTACTTCGTCGGCCACGCTCAGGGCACCGGCGGACCGCGCAGCTTCGAATGCCGCGGGCAGGAAACCGTGCGGGGGTACGATCTGACCCGCACAGCCCGGCACGGATTCCGCAAAAAACGCCGCAGCCGGGCGCCCCCTCGACTCGGCGGCTCTCAGTTCGTCCGTAACGGTGAGAGCGTACCGTTCTCCCGCGGTCGGGTCACCGTACCGGTAGGGTCCGCGGAACGGATCCGGCACTGGCGCGACATGAACGTGCTCCGGTCGTCCGGCACCGCCGGGGCCGTTGAACTTGTACGGACTCAGGTCCACCGTCCCGCCCGTATTCCCGTGGTACGCCCCGTCGAGCACCACCACGTCGCGCCTTCCCGTAGCGGTCCGGGCCAGCCGCAGGGCCAGTTCGTTGGCTTCGCTGCCCGAGCAGACGAAGAAGCAGACTTCGAGAGGGTCCGGGAACAGGCCGCCGAGTCTGCGCGCGTACTCGACGATGTTCTCGTGCAGGTAGCGAGTATTGGTGTTCAGCTCGGCCATCTGCCGCGATGCGGCCTCCACGACCCGCGGATGTCCATGTCCGACGTGGCAGACGTTGTTGACGCAATCGAGATAGGCTCGACCCTCGGTGTCATACAAGAACTGTCGTTCGGCACGAACGATGTGCAGCGGATGCCGGTAGGACAGGCTGAGCGATCCGCCCAGGTGCTTGTCGCGGAGAGCGAGAATCTCGTTGGCGGTCAATCCTGTTGCCATGTCAACTCCGCGAATGCCGTTGCCAGACCGGAGCGGAACTCCTCCGCGGCGAGCCGCTCCAGCAACCGCCAGGCGGGAGCCTCCGAAACCGTGACGAACGCGTTGTCCGGGTCACGTGCGCGCTCGTACGCCGAGATCGCCACACTGGCGCAGAGCCGCGCTTCGATCAAGTCGGGCAGTAGCCCCAGTTCATCCAGCCCCAACGGCAACGCTGCCTGGTATCCGGCGAGCAGCGCGCCGGCAGCCTCGACCGGCTCTTCGCTCCCGAGCATCGCGTAGGTCATGGCGATCGCCGCCTCGGCTACCCGCGGGGTCCACAACAGATCGCCGAAATCCAGCAGGGCGCAGGGAACGAACCTGTCCCCTGCACCGGCAGGTTGAACCAGGAGATTGTGATCGTTTGCGTCGTTGTGCACGACCTGGAAAGGCAGTCGCGCCAGGCGTGGAATCATGTCGGTTGCGAACCGGCGCAGACTGCGCAGGACGTGCTGGCGTCCGTCGGGATCCGGGATGTGAGCGGTGAGCCCGATGACGCCCGGCGCCCGCATCAGGTCCCAACGGAACTCACGGTGGACCGCGGGATCGTCAAATCCGGCAAGCCGTGCGTCGAGCTCGCCGAGCGCACGGCCGAACTCCCGATGCAACGTGTGCGGCCTGGACTCGAGATGTGCGATTGGCTGCCCCTCCAGCCAGCTGACCAGCCAGACCAGGTGCCCTCTCGCACGTATCGTCGCGTCACCGTTCGGACGGCGCGTGACGCAGGGCACGCGGAGAGCGATCGGAGGGTCTGCGGCCAGGTGCTCGAGCGCACGAACCTGTGCATCCAGGAATTCCGGCAGTTCGGAGGAGTTGGAGATCTTGAGGACGAAGCTCTCCTCGCCCGCCGTATCCAGCCGGAAATTCTGATCGATCGAACTGGGCAGTGCGCTCGCCACCGCGTCGATTCCCCAGTGAACGCTCGCGAGTTCTTCTGCCTGGGCGGCCGTGAATCGGGGAACGATCGCGTTGCGGATCAGACGGTCGCCTTGTGCAGCTTTCGCTTGAGCCGATGGATCTTGCGGCGGATCCGCTTGAGTTCGACGGGATCCTTCGCCGCGAGAACCTCGTCGCGTTTCAGCTTCAACTCCTTGATCTGCGCCTTGATCGCTGCCTTGTCGATCCCCACGACCTCGTGGTGGGCGTGGTCCTCGACACCGAGCACGTGGCAGAGGGCGGGAACGAGGTGTTCCTTGTGCATGGTCAGGAAGCCGTGAAGCTCGTCGTGGTCACCCAGCTCCTCTGCGATCTCCCGCAGCTTCTTCACCGGCATCTTGTGGAGGTCTTCCCATGTGTAATCCATTCGCTTCCTCCAGGTATGGGTTCCGCGATCGCGACCGGGCGGCCGCAGGAGAGAATATATCCCGACGAGCACGTTTCCCGCACCGCCCGTGCCCTCTTAGCTTGCCCGCGTGACCCTGCGGGTCGGCGAGTGGCCGACACGTCCCCGAAGACCTGTCCGGCAAGGAGCTTCCGCTGACCAGAAACGAGCTCCCCGAATCGACTCGTATCGTCGTGATCGGCGGCGGCGTCATAGGGGTCTGTGTCGCCTATTTCCTCGCCCGCAGCGGTGCGGACGTGGTCGTCCTCGAGCGGGGCGACCTGGCGGGGGGCGCGAGCCGGGGCAACGCGGGGATGATCTCGCCGGGACATCCCCCCATCAACGGTCCCGGCCGGATCCGGCAGGCGATTCGCTCGCTCGCCGACCCGTTGAGTCCGCTCTACGTCGCCCCCCGTTGGGACCCCGAGCTCGTTCGCTGGCTCTGGTCGTTCGCCCGTCACTGCACGGAATCGCACCTCGAGTACGCCATGGCGGCACTCGCTCCGCTCGGACTCGCCACCCCCGGGCTTTTCGATGCCCTGGTTCGGGAAGAAGAGCTGGAATGCGACTACCGGCCATCGGGTTACCTGGAAGTCTGCCGCAGCGAAGCCGGGATGGACGCGGTCCGACGCGAGGCTCGGTTGATCGGCCGGTACGGGTTCGAGACGGAGGAGCTGTCGGCCGGGGCGCTGCGCGAACGCGAGCCCGCGATTCGCGAAGACGTCATCGGGGGCTTCGCACACGCCGACGGATCGACGGTCAATCCGAGTCGGTTCGTGACGGAGCTGGCGCGCGCCGCGGCGAATCGTGGCGCCCGAATCCGTTCCGGGGTGACCGTGGAGCGAATCGAGGTGTCGGGAGATCGGGTGACCGGCGTCCGGATCCGAAGCAGCGGACGATCCGGTCGTGATGGGGATGCAGGTCAGGGCGAGAGTATCGAGGCCGGCACGGTCGTTGTCGCCACGGGCTCCTACAGCGGCGGGCTGCTGGAGAGGCTCGGCGTCGGACTCCCGATCCAGCCGGCCAAGGGCTACCACGAGGATCGGGACCCGGAACTTGCGAGCACGCCTGACCTGAAGCAGCCCTGCCTGCTGGTTGAACGCTCCGTGTTCTGCACACCGATGGATGACTTCGTCCGATTCGCAGGCACGCTCGAATTCAGCGGCCTGAACCACGACGTCAGGCCCGACCGGCTCCAGCAACTGATGCGTTCCGCCTCACTCTATTTCGACGGTGTGCAGCTGGCCGAACCGCTGGATGTCTGGGTGGGTCTGCGGCCCTGCACACCCGACGGGCTTCCGGCGATCGGATCGATTGCCGGCTACCGGGGCCTGTACGCGGCCACAGGCCATGGAATGCTCGGTCTGACGCTCGGACCGGTGACGGGCAAACTGCTGTCCGAGCAGATCCTGGCGGGAACGGCTTCCCTGCCGATCGAGCCATTCGATCCCGGCAGGTTCCTGCGCTGAGTGAATTCCGGGCGGGGAAGTGTAGACCTGAGCGGAGTGACCGGGCCGCCCCGGAAGGCGGCCCGGTGGCCGGGATTCAGCGATTCGGGCCCTGTCCGGGGATCGGCTTCACCGTCGCCCATACACCGGCGTGATCGCTGGGCCACAGGTCCGATGGGGTCTTCTCCGAGGGATCGGCACCGAGGCGCTCGGCCTGCACGTCTCCGGCGATTCCGATCCCGCCGAGCGGAGCAGGATCCCGGAAGAACACGAGGTCGAACCTGCGATCGAGAAGCGAAACGGGATTCAACAGGTCGTTGTCCTGGCAACAGGTTGGGCCGGGATCGTCCGGCAGGGCGAGCGTCCACAGGTCGGTGAAACCGGCATCGGTGAACTTCCCATAGGAATCCGTCCACGTATTCCCCGGTGCCGTGTTCAGATCGCCCATCACGAAGCTGGGACCATCCCATCCGTCCAACCACGTAATCAGCTCGTCCGCCTGCGCCAGCTGTTCGGTCTCGCCCTCTTCTCTCGGGGTGAGATGCGTGGACACGACCCTGTAAGGGAGACCCTTGACCTCGACCACGGCGCTGGCGAAGCCCCGGGTGATCTCGAGCGCCTGCCCCCCGACGATCAGCGACGGGTTCTCGGCGTAGTTCGCCGTGACGACGGAGTGCCAGGGCACATCGTCGCGCACCAGAACGACGTCCATGTCCTCGAGCCGGATGTCCACCAGGTCGGTGGCCGGATTCATGCCGAGCAGCGCCGGCACCTCGATTCCGAAATTGTCCACTACTGCCGCCGCGACGTAGGGAGCGCCCCGGTCGGCGAGCGCGGCAAGCAGGACGTCGAGGTAGTCGGTGTGTTCCGCCCACTCTCCCGGCGACCCGGTGACGATGCTGGGCGCCCGGAGGGAAAAGCGAGACACCTCCTGCAGCGCGACGGCGTGCGGACGTCTTTCGGCGATCGCATCGGCGATGGACTCGGCCCGCTCGCGGAAATCGGTCGCCTGCACGGCGGCCCATTCCAGTCCCGCGAGATAGACCAGCTCCTCGAGGGAACCGGCGTTCGCGATACTCTCGATTTCGCTGCCGACGTAGAGATTCCATGTCATCAGGCCGATCTCGGGCGAACCGGCACGCTCGATCCCCGCCTGAAGGTCGGAATCCTCCGGCCCCAGGATGTCGTCGCCGCAGGCGCCGACGCCGGCCAGGAGGCAGCAGACCAGTGTGAGGAACGTCATAATTCTCTTCATCGGAACCCGTCTCCGCTTCGGGTGAACAGAAGGACTCTGCCCCCAGCCTTCCCGGAGCGGGTCAAGCCCGAGTCAAGGAGGCACGGTCACGCTCCGGCGGCCTCCCGGATGCGGAGCCGCTGCCCCGATGTGAGCATGTCGCGCGCAATCACATCGCGGACGATGCGAGCCACGAACGAGTATCCCCTCGCGTCGGCGCTCAGCCAGCGATGCCATTCGAGCTCGTCGAGCGCTTCGGCGAGCGTCGGGCCCTCGAAGCCGGTGACCCGCAGCAGCGTCGCGGGGGTCACGGGGCTCTCGAGAGCAGCCGCGGCCGCGAGGGTTTCCTGCGCCGTTTCGCTCAGTCGTCGGAATCCGATTCGGATCGCGGCGGTGACCGTGTCGGGCAGGTCTCCCGGGTATGCCTGATCCATGGTCTTGAAGGGTTCCGGCCAGCTTTCCTGCTCCTCGAGCTCCAGGCCGAGTCGGACACCGTTCAGCAGATCGACCGCGAACAGGGGCAGGCCGGCAGAGTCGACCAGGATCCGTCGCGCGAGACGTTCCGCATCGGCCGGATCGAGGTCCGGCATCATCGCCCGGACGAGATCCTGCGTTCGTGTGCTGTCGAACGGTGGCACCGCGATCGAAACGCCGGCGATGTCGTGCCCGATCCGGCCGTGCAGTTCGTCCATACCGGGTGACGGAGGATACCCGCGCATCGTCATCATGAGCGTGCTGGGCGTCCCTGACAGGTCCCGCAACAGGCCCGGCAGAGCCCTGAGACTCGAGGCGTCCACGTAGTCCGCTTCGTCGATCCAGAGGACCAGCGGTCGAAGCTCGGCCACGGCCCGGGCAACTTCGGTGAATGCGCCCGGGAGAGCCATCGGTGCGGCGCCCGCGGCGTAGTCCCGTAGAGCCGGATCCTGCCACCCCGTGCGCTCGAGCAAGGCGGCGACACTTCGGGGATCGGCGACTGCGGCTCCCTCGGCTTCGAGCAGTCCACCCCGGGCGAGTCCCAGCAGGGCTGACCACTCGGAGCTTGCGTCGGAGGGCACGGACCGTATGCGTGCGATCGCCGCGCCCTCGAGACGGGCGCGAGTCAGGACCTCATCGGCGAGTCGGGTCTTCCCGGAGCCGGATTCTCCGTGCAGCACCACGAGTGCGGGCTGCCGGTCGGAAGCGCTGTCCCGGATGACACCGAGTGCCGTCGCCAGTTCACGTTCCCGTCCGATCAGTGGCGGTCTGCGGGACCAGGCTTCCTCACGGGAAAGCTCCTCGGGAGCCCGGAAACTCCTCTCTTTCTCCACGCGCTCGGCCAGCGCAGCCGTCTCGACCTCCGGCTCGATTCCGAGCTCGGCGGTCAGACGTGCCTCGAATTCCTGGTACAGCCCCAGCGCCGAGGCCCGCTCGCCGCGCAGCGCCGCCGATTCCATCAACAGCCGGATCGCGCCGTCCGAAAAGGGATCGAGGCCGAGCGCGCGTCGTGCGAGCTCTGTCGCGGCGATCTCATCGCCGCGCGACAGGCGTGCCGTCCCCTGCTCCAGTAACGCCGTCGTTGCGATCCGATTCCAATGACTTCGCTCCGCGGCCAACCAGTCTTCTACTTCGTCGCAGCCCGGGACGGCAAACCCTTCCATCCACGAGCCCCGCACCATCGCCGCCGCCTCCTCCCACCGGGCGGCATCGATCAGCCGCTCGAACTCCTCGAGGTCCAGCCGGACGCAATCGACGTCGAGCACGACCTGGTCGCCCACCGACTCCAGGGCGCCGGCCGCGCAGGCGCGTCGAAGGACACGCAGGGCTTCGTTCAGGGAATGCCGGGCCGTCGAGTCCGGACGGTCTCCCCACAGAATCCCGACGAGGTGCTCCCTGCTTCTTCGACCTCCCTTCGAGCGCGACAGGTACAGCAGGAGAGCGAGGTTCTTTCGCCAGAGCAGTTCCTTCGGGGGCTCTCCCCCGTCCACGAGCAGTTCGACGGGGCCCAACGTTCGGATTTCGATCATCGCTCGCATCTCCGTTCGTTGGATTCCAGGTCCCGGGCGACCCGGGCGAGGAGCGGCTGGAGCGCCGGATCCGGATTCTGCCACAATCTCTCTGCCTCGCGGCCTCGACTCCGGACGAGATCACAGATCGGAAGACCGATTCCGCCGGCATCCGTCGGAAGGGCCGATGCGAGCTCGACGGTCCGGATTCGCGCATGGACACCGAAGGCGGCGTCGATCTCGGCTGCCTGGGCAATCCCCGGAGCCGTTCCCTCCTCGAGGTCCGTGTTTTCGTGCCAGTACAGCGTGCGCAGAGCGGCTGCCGTGTCGCCCGCAGCAGCCTGCCACCGGGCGCGAAGCCAGTAGGTCACAGATCGACCGAACGGATAGCGATCGAGGGCGAGGGAATCGTATCGAACCAGGGCGTCCGTCCGCCGGAGCGCTTCCTCCGCACCCTCCCCGGCAGCGAGTTCCAGGGACTCCAGCAGCGCAGCGGCATCCCAGGCGGGAGGCGTCTCCCGAGACGCATCCAGGCTGAGCAGCGAGTCCAGCCATGGGGATCGATCCCCTCCGGACGCCGATCGGATCTCGTGGGACGCGATCCCGAACGCGGCCCTCCGCCGGTGGTCCGGGTCGGCCCCTTCGGCCGCCCACACACCCAGCAGCTCCACTACCCCTGAATCCGCGCCGCTCGCCGGGAACCCCTCCAGGCCGATGGCGTGCGGCAACACCCGCCACTCGGCGGCCTGCAGCCGGGCCTCGATTTCGTTCGTGATGGCGGTGATCGTGTCCAGTGCCGGCAGCGCCTCCCGGATTCGACCCTGGCCGAGTCGGCCGAGGGCTATGGCCAGCATCCCCTGCGCGGCATCACCGGGACTTCGAATCTCGCGGGCGAGATCGACCAGTCGATGGCCCAGCATCTCCTGGCTTTCTGGAAGCTCCACGTACCGGACCCACCGGCACCCGATTCGCAGAAACTCGAGCGTGTTGGAGACCCACTCGGGCGAACCCGGCGAGCCGAATCCCGAGACGAGCTCTCCGAATCCCGCCCTTGCCTCGGCCGGGTCGGAGAATCTCTCCAGGTACGCCTGACGCCACACCGTGCAGTAGTCGACATCATGCTGGTCCGGCTGGCCCGAGACCGTGTTGAGAAGCTCGAGGCTCCGGGCGGACGGCTCTTCGTGACCCAGTCGGATCAGGGCCTGGGTGAGATGCTCGACGGCGGGAGCGAGCGTGGGATCCTTTCGGACGGCGACCGCGAACAGCGCGACCGCGGAATCGACCGGTTCGCCCCAGAGCCCGCCCCGATGGTACAGCTCATCGGCATACAACAGGGTGGGGTACGCTTCCTCGGGAAACCGGCTGGCTGCCGCTGCCAGCTGCACCGGCTTCTCCTCGTACGACGCGATTCGCGCGGCCAACAGTACCGAGTCCCGCACCGGAAGCTTCGCCGATCCGGTTCTGTGCAGCTCTTCGAGGTCGACTTCCACCGCCGCGTGGGCGAGCCAGCGCTGCGATTCCGCAAGGTGCCATTCCGCCAGGGCGAAGTCGGGTTCCACGGCCAGGGCATGGCTGAACTGCACGACTGCGTCTCGCAGGGCATCTTCCCGGAACCGCTGCTTCCCCTCGAGAAACGAGAGCACTGCGTCCGCCGAGTAGTCCCGCAGCACGCCGGCTTCGTCCGGGCTCACCCGGGTGAGGCCCGCACCGCCCATCCCTTCGAGAACGATGTGAAACAAGGCCTGTCCCGCACCGATCGTGTCGCCCGACGCCACGCTCTGCCGATACGGGCCCTCCGACGCACTCCCCTGGTGCAGGCGCGCAGTCACGAGCCACTCGCCGTTCGTCTCCGAGATTCGACACTCCGTGACCCACTCCACGCCCAGTGCCTCGGACCAGCCGGGCCAGTCTTCGCTCGGCAACGCATCGCGGTACCGATCCCAGCTGCTGAGCGTCTGCCGCTCGCTGAGCATGCGGACGTCCCGGAGCGCATCGAGCTGCGTCGTGGCGTACGACCGGGCGTATCGAGCGATCTCGGGGTCGACACCGGGCGAGCTGCAAGGGAGCACGGCCAGGTCGGCGATCGCGGGCGGAAGCGGTCGGGGCCAGACCTGCCAGACGAGGTACATCGAAAGCGCTCCGAGAAGCAGAACCGCAGCGCGGAGCCCTACCGACCGGCGCCCCGACCCACGGCGGAAGGCCCGGAGAAAGGCTTCGGCGTCGGACCACCGGCGCTCCGGATCCGGATCCAGGGCGCGTGACAGCACGGAGCGCAGGCGCAGCGGAACTCCGGACCAGTGGGCATGTGCCGGCGCCTGGTACGTGATCCAGCGGCGGCCCGTGAAGGCCTCGTAGATGGCCATCGCGGCCGAATACAGGTCCGATCGCTCGGATGCCTCGCCGCCGGCCAGTTGCTCGGGGGACATGTAAGCGGGAGTGCCGGGCGATTCCGTCCCGGTCACCGTCGGCTCCGCCCCCGTCATCTCCTTGCTGATGCCGAAGTCCGCCAGCAGCGCGCGGTCGGGACGCACGAAGATGTTTCCGGGCTTCACGTCGCGGTGCACGCGCCCGCCCGCATGGGTCGCAGCCAGCGCAGAAAGCAGGTTCGTTCCGAGGCGGACGGCTTCGTCCCTGGAGAGCGCCCCTTCCTCGAGGAGTCGTTCCCGGAGGGTGGGCGCATCCACGAAGTCCATCACATAGTACTGCAGGCCACCCGCGGAATCGCATTCGTGGATGGCAACAATGTTCGGATGGGACACGGCGGCTAGGGCACGGGCCTCTCGCATGAACCGCTCGGATCCGACCGCGGTCGCCAGCTCCGGGCGGAGAACCTTGATGGCCACGCGCCGACCGAGTGTCGTGTCCTCGGCCTGGAATACGCGCGCCATGCCGCCGGCGCCGATCTCACCGAGCACCGTGTAGCGAGACGCCACGGCAGAGGCGAGTCGGTCCGATAAAGAGCCCATGGCCTTCCCTTCGGATGGCGGACCTGACGGGGGCTGTCGGTCCCGGCGCGATGGGATCTCGCGTCGACTGAGTCTAGGATCGCACGGGAGGGTGAGTCAAGTCGCTGTGGTGCAATAAGAACGGGCTGCGCCGATCCCGGGTCGGACGGTCGCTGTCGAAGCGGCGTCGATTCCGGTAACTTCGGTGCGCCTGACCGGATCCGGTCGGCCCGGAACCGGCACCCAGAATCGCACACCACCGATCGGATGCGTTCATGTCAGTGATCTCCACCCTCCGCGCCATGTTGACGATCCGGAAGGGCGTGTTCACCGGTCTGGACGAGGAGTCTGTCGGGACCGAGCCATTCGGTCTGTTCGATCGCTGGTACCTCGAAGCGCGACGTGCCGGTCTCTATCTACCGGAATCGATGACGCTGGCCACCGCTACGCCGGACGGAAAGCCCTCGGCGCGCCTCGTGCTGCTGAAAGGCCACGACGAAAGGGGATTCGTGTTCTTCACGAACTATGAGAGCCGGAAAGCGGCCGAGCTCGAATCCAATCCCGTGGCGTCGCTCGCGATTCACTGGCCGATCCTGCAACGACAGGTGCGGGTCGAGGGGAGTGTCGAGCGGATCACCGAGGACGAGTCCTATTCATACTTCAGCACCCGGCCGCGGGGCAGCAGGATCGGCGCCTGGGCCTCACCGCAGAGCCGCGTGATTCCCGACCGGGCCGAGCTGGAGAGGCGCGTGGCCGAATTCGACGCAAGGTATCCGGGGGAGGAGATTCCGCTCCCTCCGCACTGGGGGGGCTACCGGATTCGACCGGATCGAATCGAGTTCTGGCAGGGTCGGGCGAGCAGGCTGCACGACCGCTTCCGGTTCTCGCGCGAAGGTGATGCGTGGAAGGTGGAGCGGCTCGCTCCGTGAGCCACGGTCGTGCTCGAGATGGGTTGGCGAATTCGCGGTTGAACGGCGATCTTTGTCCACTTGGAAGTGATATTCCCACCCCGAGGAGATAGACATGTCCCGAATAGCTACCGTGAGCCTCGTAACGGCCGCCGTGACGCTCGCCGCTTGCGGCGGCAGCGATGGCGGAACGGCGACGTCCGAATGGACCGGAACGTCGGTCGACAGCGCCGGAATTCAGGTGGTGACCAACACGCTGAACCCGATCTGGAACGAGGGCGACGCCTGGTCCCTCGAAGAGGTCCTGACGATCGGGGCTGCCGAGGGTGACCCCGAGTATCAGTTCGGCCAGATCTCCGGTATCGGCCTTGCTTCGGATGGCCGTGTCGTGGTTTCCGACATGCAGGGCCAGCACGTGAAGGTCTTTGCGGCCGACGGAAGCTGGGAGCGGACCTTCGGCGAGGCCGGCAGCGGCCCCGGACAGTTCGGACAACAGGCCGGTCCGGTTCTCGTGGGCCGGGGCGACACGATCCTGGTGCCGGACATTCAGAATCAGCGCGTCAGTCTCATGACGGCGGACGGAGAAGACCTGGGGAGCTTCCGGATCGGCTTCGAATCGGGCGTGCCGATCCGCTGGGAGATTCGGGGCGATGGAGCGATGGTCACCCAGCTCCGGCAGCTCAACCTTCCGAACACGCCGGGCGAACCGGACACGCTGGATGCGATCGTCTCCCGCGGCTACGACGGCGTCATCTCGGACACCCTGTTCCGGGTCCCGGCGGGCAAGACTTTTTCCTTCTCAGGGGGTCAGCCGGAATTCCATTTCTTCTCGCCGGAGCCCGTGTGGGCCCTGCTGCCGGACGGGGGGATCGTTCTCGGTACCAATGACAGGTACCGGTTCGTATTCCACGGTCCGGACGGCACGCCGACCCGGATCGTGAACATCCCCTCGGAGCCGAACATGGTCACCGAGGAAGACAAGGAGATCTTCGTCTCGACGCTCGAATCGCTGTGGGGCGAGGCCGGCGTACCGCCGCAGGGCATCGAGCAGCTCAAATCAGGGATCAGCTTCGAGGACCGTTTTCCCGCATTCACGCAGGCATTGTCCGGTCCGAGCGGAACGCTCTGGGTTCAGAAGATCAGGGCTCTGAGCGAAATGAGCGCCGAGGAGAAGGAGAGCTTCAATCCGCTACAGAACATCGGCTCCGCCGAGTGGGATGTGTTCGATGCGGAGGGGCGCTACCTCGGTATCGTCGAGATGCCCTTCCATTACCAGCCGCTGGGATTTGTGGGAGATCGAATTCTCGGCGTGTGGCGCGACGACCTCGACGTGCAGTACGTGAAGATTCTCAGGGTCGCCGGCCTGGACTGAACCTCTCCCGTTTCCGCCGGGACCGGCTCCAGCCGGTCCCGGCACCGGCCGATTCGGGATCCCCGACTCAGTCGATCACGAACACGGCGTGCACCGTGACCCGGATCTCCTTCTCCCGGGACGAGGTGTCGTAGATCCCGTAGGCGGCGACGTCGGTCGAGAACGGTTCGGTGATCTGGAACACGCCGGCGCGTGCCGAGGCGATCCCCTCGATGCCCTCGCCCGTTGCCGAGGCAATCTCCTCTGCCCGCATTCGGGCGTCTTCGGTAGCTCGGGCGAGCAGGGTGCGCTTCACCTCGGCAAGCCCGGAATAGAAATACTGAAGGCGCGAATTCTGAAGCAGCAGCCCTTCCGCCAGCAGGCCGGACGGATCGAGCGCGAGCGACTCGACCACGTCCAGGTCCTCCGAGACCAGGTAGAGCGTCTGGTTCACCTGGTACTCGCGAATGCCATCCGAACCGTACATCGGGTTCGTCGTCACCGGCTGAAGGACCACCGCTTCGCGCGGTACGCCGGCTGCGACAAGCCCGGCGACGACCGACTCGACATCGCGGTTGATCCTCACGTAGCCGTCGCTGAGTTGCGACACGGGCACCGTCCGACCCACGCCCAGGCTCCACTTCACCTGGTCGGCCTCGAACGGCTGCGATGCCATTCCCACGACCTGCACCGTGGCGCGCGAGTGGCGGGCCTGGTAGAAGGAACCACCAAGGATCATCGACGACACCACTATGGCGAGGGCCAGGATCCACGTCGCCCGAGCGCCACTCCGTCCTTTCGTTTCCGTCATTCTCCCCTGCTCTTCGTGTGGATCCGGTCCGTTTCGTTTCGAATCCGATTCATCAATGAACCTGCGTACGCAATTCCGCGCGGCGTGCGCGAGCCGTGCCAGCTGAGCAATTCCCCATCCACGATCCGGAACCGTGCGCGTGCGATGCCGGTCGCCGCCGACAGCTCGTCGGCGTGCGCCTCCCGGAACGGGAATGGCTCGGTGGAAAGAAGAACCGCATCGGGATCGGCGGCGGCCAGACCCTCGATGCCGACGGACGGGTACCGGTCGGGAAAGCCTGCCCGCCCGTCGAACGCGTTCACGCCTCCCGCCAGCCCGAGCAGATCATCGATGAACGTGTCGGTACCGGCAGCCATCACCGGGTCCCTCCAGATCAGGTACGCGTAGCGGACCGGATCGCGTCCCACCGCTTCCTCCCGGACACGTCGAGCACCGACCTCGATCTCCACCGCGATTCGCTCCGCCTCCGCTGCGGCACCGATCGCCGCCCCGATGGATCGGACCATCGTCGCGGTCTCCGCCGCAGTCTTCGGAAAGCTCACGTGGCAGCAGACGCCGCGGTCACGCAGTTCATCGGCGTCCTCGATCCGGTTCTCTTCCTCGTTCAACAGCACGATGTCCGGCGCGAGCTCGACGATCCTGTCCACCCGTGGGTTCTTCGTACCTCCGACCTTCTCGATCGGGGCCACGCCTTCGGCCGGATGGATGCAGAACTTCGTCACGCCGACCAGGTCGTCGCCGTGACCGAGGTCGAAAACGAGCTCGGTGAGACTGGGACAGAGGGACACGATTCGCACGCGCAGAATCTACGCGTGCCCGGCCGAGTCAGCACGCTCCGCAGGGGTGGTGCCCGCCGACATCCCCGAGGGAACTGCGCCGGCGAGCTCGTGGGCCGCTCTCGGCCCGGACTGTCAGTGCGGCGCAGCGGCCGTGGGAACGCTCACGTCGGGCAACGGCGTATCGGCCGTGTGAGGCGGAAGCACCGGATAGTCCACCTGCGGCTGACGCCCGGTCAGGGTCTCGAGAAACGCCGTGATCGCCCTCACCTCATCCGGTGTCAGCACGGCTCCCAGCTGCGCCGATCCCATGATCGACACGGCCTCTTCGAGCGACCATACCTTGCCGGAGTGAAAGTAGGGCGCGGTGATCTCGATGTTTCTCAGCGAGGGCGACTTGAAGACGTACTGGTCGGCCTCGGTGTTGGTGACGCTGAACCGGCCCAGGTCGCCCACCGGCCGAATCGCCTCGGGCGGCGCCTGGACGACACCGAACGGGAAGTATCCCTCTCCGCCGAAGTTCACGCCGGCGTGGCAGCCGGAGCAGCCCTTCGACACGAAGACCTCGAGCCCCTTCACCTGCAACTCCGTCATCGCCGCGTCATCACCGGCCAGCCAGCGGTCGAACGGGGAGCCGGGCGTTACCAGCGTGGCCTCGAACGCCTCGATCGCCCGCGCCATGTTGTCGAAGGTCACCGGCTCGCCTTCACCTGGAAACGCCTTCGCGAACAGATCTCGGTACTCGGGAATCGAGCGCAGCGTCGCGATCGCTCGATCCGGATCGCTGGCCATCTCCACGGAGGCCTGCACGGGGCCCTTGGCCTGCTCCTCCAGGTCGGCCGCACGCCCGTCCCAGAACTGGGCGAGGTTGAATACGGCGTTCAGCACCGTCGGTGCGTTTCGCGGGCCTTTCTGCCACCCGTGGCCGATCGAGGTCTCCATCAGGTCGATCCCGCCGAGCGACAGGTTGTGGCAGGTATTGCAGCTGATCAGCCAGCTGGAGGAGAGCCGGGGCTCGAAGTAGAGCATCTTGCCGAGTTCGACCTTCTCGTCCGTCAGAGGATTGTCGGCCAGCTCGGGTGCTACGGCCGGAACGACCTCGAACAATGCCGCGGCCTGTGCCCGTATCGCCGGTCCCTCGCCGGTGACGACGGTCTGAGGCGGCGCATCGGTCGCTGCAGATCCTTCGCCATCCATCGTGTCGTCGCCTGCGGAGCAGGCCGCTACTACGAATCCTACCGCCAGCCATGTCAGCAGTTGCAGGCTCTTCATCTCTTGCCTCGTTCCGTTCGAGTGCCGCGTCCCGTTGCGCCGGATCACGGTTTCACCAATCGTGCCACGGTCCGCGGCGATCGAGGGACGTAACGAATCGGGCGGGAATCCCGAGACGGCTCGCTAACCGACTCAGGCACAAGCGGTTTCGGACCCGCGTGCCGCCGCGGCGCGGGGCAGGGCAACTGCGTGGCGGAAAGGCTCGACGCGCGGACGGGCCAATCCGTGAAGGAACGCGCCATATCGTCCCGGCTGGAGACGACCGACGTACTCGACGGGAGCGGGACCCGGGAAAGATCGGGAGGGGATCACGATGTCGGCCATGTACTCCACCTGCCTTTTCTGCAATCGGCCGCTGGGCCGGAACGAGGTGATCGAGTCCTTCCCGGTCGGACGACGGCTCGCATTCGACGAGGAGCGGGGCCGGCTCTGGGTCGTCTGCCGGAGGTGCGAGCGGTGGAACCTCTCTCCGCTCGAGGAGCGGTGGGAGGCGATCGAAGAGTGTGAGCGTCTGTTTCGTTCGACCCGGCTTCGGGTGTCCACCGACAACGTAGGTCTCGCCCGCATCGCCGACGAACTGGAACTGGTGCGGATCGGGCGACCGGTTCGGGGCGAGTTCGCGGCATGGCGGTACGGCGACCAGTTCGGGAGACGTCGGAAGCGTGCCATCCTCTACACGACGGCCGGTGTCGGGGCACTGGGCCTGCTCGCCGCAGGCGGCGCAGCGGCGGGGATATCGCTGGGCGGCGGGTACTGGGGTTTCACGCAACTTATCCAGGGAATCAACGCCGAGAGGACCGCGGCACGTCTTCGCAACGAATCGGGCGAGCAGGTCCGGGTGCAGCTCAAGCACCTTCAGCGCTCGAGACTCGTGCCGGCGGACAATCCGGAGGGTTGGGAACTGCACGTGCGGCACACCCTTGGCTGGTCGGCGGGCATATCGACCGGTGACGACGAATTGATGGTCCTGTCCGGGCCCCGCGCCGTAGCCATCGCCGGGAAACTGATGGCCCGCGCCAACCGGCGTGGCGGCAAGAAGGAGACGATCTCGGAGGCGGTGCATCGGATCGAGGCCGTGGGACACCCGGAGGCGTTCCTCCTGGAGGCGACCCGTGAAGCGGACCGGCTGCGAGAGGCGAAGGCGAAGGGAAGCGAAAAGAAGCGTAACAAGACGCAGGCCGGATCGCTCGCCGGGTTGCCGGGCGAAATTCGCCTCGCCGTGGAAATGGCGACGCAGGAGGAAGCCGAGCGCCGGGCCATGGAGGGAGAACTTCAGGTTCTCGAGGAAGCGTGGCGGCAGGCCGAGGAGATCGCCGGTATTGCCGACAATCTGCTGATTCCGAAGTCCATCGAGGAATTGCTCCGAGAAGAGAAACGCCGGGCGGGACTCGACCCGGGCTCGATGCCCGAACCGGACGAGGAGGAGAGAGAATCGTGAACGACCCTCTGATTCGGCCCGCGACCCCAGCGGACGACGAAGCACTGGCGCGCATCATCCGCGATGGGATGAGCGAATTCGGAATCTGCGGCTCCGACGAGGATTCGGATCCCGAGCTTCGTTCGATCTCAGCTGCCTACGGGGCACCGCGGTCTGTCTACTGGGTGGTCGAGCTCGACGGACGCGTCCTCGGCGGCGGAGGGATCGGACCGATCGAGGGTGAGTCGGACGAGATCTGCGAACTGCGAAAGATGTATCTGCGTCCCTCGGCTCGTGGCCGCGGTGCGGGCCGGCGCATTCTGACGGCCTGTATCGACACCGCGCGGGATTCGGGATACTCGCGCTGCTACCTCGCGACGCTCGAAACGATGGAACGGGCGCGGCGTCTCTACGCCGCGTTCGGGTTCCGCCGCTCGGCTCACCCGCTCCCGGGCTCGGGCCATCTCGGCTGCGACACCTGGTATTCGCTCGATCTCTGACTGGCGTGCGTCGGCCCGACCGGGCCAGTTTGCCGGACTTCGAACTCGTATCGGAGACATGCATGAGCCTCGAAGGACTTCTCGCGCTCGGATTCGAGCCCGCGGGCATCGAGCCCACGGTCGTCGAGGCGGGCAGAGCGGACGGTGCATATGTCCTGGCCCTCGAACGACCCGGGATGGGCACGCGGATCGCCATCTCCCTGCGGGCCGACTCACCGGATCGCGCCGACGCAGCCGCCCGGGAGGCGTTCGCGCGACTGGACCGACTGACTGCGCTGTTGAACCGCTACGATTCGGCCTCCGCCCTCGCCACGCTCAACGACGCAGGTTGTCTATCCGACGCTCCTGCCGCGCTCACCTCGGTCGTGGACATCGCGCTCTCCATGGGACAGGCCACCGGCGGCGCCTTCGATCCGACGGTCGCGCCGCTGGTCAACCTGTTCGGTGGTGGTGAGCCGCGCGTGCCCCCGGGAGAGCTCGCCCTCACGGGGGCTCCGGAGCGTCGTCATCGCTCGAGTCCGGCTCCCGATCCCGTGATGCTCGCGGAAGTCCGGGCCTTGATCGGATCGGAACACGTCAGGCGGCGCGGGCGAACGATCGGCTTCGAGCGCCAGGGGATGAGCCTGACACTGGACGGCGTCGCGAAGGGCTGGATCGTGGATGCCATCGCGGCCGGACTCCGCGACGCCGGGATCCACGACTTCCTGGTGGACGCCGGCGGAGACATTCGCGCGCACGGCCGACCGGAACCGGGGCGCCCCTGGACCGTGGCCATTCAGGACCCCGATCTCGGCGATAACTGGCCCGATGTCATTGCTCTGCACGATCGGGCAGTGGCCACCTCAGGCAGTTACGAGTTCTACTTCGATCCCGGTCGTACCCGCCATCACATCGTGGCGGGACGCGAAGCGCGGTCGCCGAACGAACTCGCAAGCGTCACGGTCAGCGCTCCGGACGCCGCCACAGCCGACGCGCTGGCCACGGCGGTATTCGTGCTCGGTCCGGATGCCGGGCCAGCATGTATCGAACGCATGCCCGGCTGCGAGTGCCTGCTTGTGGCTCCTGACGGGGCCCGGCACGCGACTACGGGCTGGTCGGCCTTTTCCCTCCAAGGCAGGTGAATGATGGCGAAGTATCCCTACGACCCGCTGTCTCACCCGTACGGCTTCTTCCAGGTCACGGCCCTCGTGGCCCTGCGATTCGCGATCGGATGGCATTTCTTCTATGAAGGACTGTCGAAGATCACCAATCCGTACTGGACTTCGGCTGGCTATCTGGATGCCTCGCAGGGCTTCGCGGCCGACTGGTTCGAATGGCTGGTGACGGATCCCGGCCGCCTCGCGCTCGTGGACGCGCTGAACCAATGGGGTCTGCTGATTCTCGGGCTGTTGCTGATGCTCGGACTGTTTACCCGGACGGCGACGGTGTTCGCCATCGTCCTGCTGGCCCTTTATTACGTCGCCGCGCCTCCCTGGGTCGGATTCGAGTACAGTTTCCCGCAGGAGGGAGCGTACGTGATCGTCAACAAGAACCTCGTCGAGCTCTTCGCGCTGTTCGTCACCCTGATGTTCCCCACGGGCCGCCTGATCGGACTGGACCGGCTGATTTGGTGGTCCCGCAACACGACCCCACCGGAACCGATTCCCGTCGGACAGCAGGCATGAGACCGAATCGGGTGAAACGGGAGATACGACGATGAGCGACGAGATCCGGAACGAAGACGGGATGAACGAGGAACGGGAAGACAGGGAGCGAGTCGACCACGAGGAACCGCTCGACGCGGGTACTGCCGCGGAGGGTGAGGCGACTCCGGAGCCTCCTTCGCCACCCTCACCGCCGCCCCCGCCGACCGCGGCGAGCGCGGAACCCGACCACGTCGCCTCCGGAATGAACCGGCGCGATGTGGTGAAGGCCCTGGCGACGGTTCCGTTCGTCGGCGCCCTCGGGTACGAGACGATTCGCAAGTACGGCATCGAGGACGCCCGCAGCGAAGCGATCGCCCGGGAAGTGGGCATCGAGCTCGAGTCGCCTGCATTTTCGGAAGAGGCGATCAGTCGCAGCAGCCAGACCATCCGCATCGGAATCATCGGCAACGGCGGCGAAGGAGAGTCGCTGGTCCGCAGCCTCGGGTTCGCGCACCCGGACTGGATCCAGGATCGACGGACCAGCGCCGCGGAAGACCCCAAGGACCGGCACCTGCAGGAATGGCTCGCGCAGCAGGATCTCAACGTCCAGATCACCGCGGTGTGCGACGTGTTCGACGTGAGGGCGGAGCGCGCGATCGCCGCCTCCACCCAACCGCTCCGGCCGGGTGGCGACACGCGCACCCTGCAGCCGGCGAAACGGTATCGGCACTACGAGGATCTGCTGGCGAGCCCGGATGTGGATGCCGTGATCATCGCGACGCCCGACCACCTGCACGCCACGATCACCATCGCGGCAGCCCGCGCGGGCAAGCACGTGTACTGCGAAAAGTGCATGACACGCACCTTCGAGGAGGTGTTCCCGATGGCGGACGCGGTCCGCGAGTCCGGGATCGTCTTCCAGCTCGGGCACCAGAACCGTCAGCTCGAGAGCCACGAGAAGGCGCGCGAGGTAGTGGCGAAGGGCCTGCTCGGGCCGCTGACCCTCGTCGAGACCACCACGAACCGCAACGATCCGTGGGGCGCCTGGGTGTGGGACATCCACCCCGAGGGAAACCGGAGCACGATCGACTGGGATCTGTTTCAGATCGCGGCCGGAAGCCGGGTCCCGTTCAGCCTGGAGCGCTTCTTCCGCTGGCGCTGCTGGTACGATTACGGCACCGGCCTTTCAGGGGATCTGCTCTCGCACGAGTACGACGCCGTGAATCAGATCCTCGGGCTCGGAATCCCGGCGACCGCCACGGCATCGGGCGGGATCTACTATTTCAAGGACGGACGGGACGTGCCCGATGTCTTCCAGGCCGTGTTCGAATACCCGTACCGCGACCTGACCCTGGTCTACAGCGCGACGCTGGCGAACGGGAATTACCGGGGCCAGAAGTACATGGGCCACGATGCGACGATGGAGGTGTCCAGCGGCCTCAAGGTCACCGCCGATGGGTCGTCCACGCGGTACAAGGAGATGCTCGATGACGGCACGGTCAGTCCGCGCCGACCGATGCTCACCTACCAGAGCGGGTACAAGGGGCTCGACGCCGTGACCACGGCGACGCAGGAGTACTTCGCCAGCCGCGGCCTGATGTTCACCTACAAGGGGGGGCGGCGGATCAGCACCTACTACCTGCACCTCAAGGAGTGGCTGCAGGCGATCCGCGACGGAACGCCGGTGAGCTGTGACATCGAGCAGGGTGTCGAGGAAGCCGTGACCTGTCACATGGCGACGAAGAGCTTTCTCGAGGGCCGGCGCGTGGCATGGGATCCGACGACGAGGCAGATCGTCTGATGCGTTCGGCCAGGGTCCAGCTCGGGCTGATGATGTTCCTGCAGTACGCGATCTGGGGCGCGTGGGCCCCGGTGCTGTCGTCGTACATGCTCAACGACCTCGGGTTCAGTGGATCCGAGGTCGGCTGGATCTACGCCCTGCTTCCCCTTGCCACGATCGTCGCCCCGCTGATCGGCGGGCAGGTGGCCGACCGCTGGTTCGCCTCCGAGAAGGTGATCGCCTTCCTGCAGCTCGGCGGCGGCGTGCTGCTGCTGGTCGCAGCGAGGATCTCCGACTTCGGCACGCTCGCCGCAGTGATGCTGATGTACTGCCTGCTGTACGCCCCGACGCTGGCACTCACCAACTCGGTGGCGATGATCAACATGGAGGACTCGGAGAAAGAGTTCGGTGCGATCCGCGTATGGGGCACCCTGGGCTGGATCGCGGCGGGATGGATGCTCACCGGCTGGCGCTGGTTCGGCGAGAGCGGGACGCTGCCGGCGATGCAGGGAGACATGCTGTTCCTGGCGGGATTGCTGTCGCTCGTGATGGGCCTGCAGGCATTCCTGCTGCCGCATACGCCGCCGCAGAAGGAGGGCGTGAGCCCCTGGGCCTTCCTCGAGTCCTTCAAGATGTTGAAGGTGAAGGACTTCGCAGTATTCGTCGGGATCACGTTCGTGGTCGCGACCGAGCTGGAATTCTACTACATCCTCACCGCGCCCTTCCTGGAGTCGGAGGCGATCGGCGTTTCCAGCCGGAACATCCCCGCAGTGATGACGATCGCGCAGTTCGCCGAGATCTTCGTCATGGCGTTCCTTCTCTCCTGGTCGCTGAAGCGCTATGGGATGCGAAGGACGCTCGCGATCGGAGTCGTGGCCTGGCCGATCCGCTACATCATCTTCGCGATCGGAAGCCCCGCCTGGCTGGTCATCGCATCGCTGGCCCTGCACGGATTCTGCTACGTGTTCTTCTTCGTGGCCGCGTTCATTTACGTGGACAAGATCGCTCCGCCCGACATCCGGGCCTCCGCCCAGAGCCTGATCGCGATCATCGCGCTCGGGTTCGGCCGCTTTCTGGGGAGCCTGTTCGCCGGCTGGGTGCGGGACCTGTTCACCACCGAGGCGGGAACGAACTGGACGTACGTATTCCTCGTCCCCTGCGCGTTGACGATCTGCTGCGCCGTGGCCTTCCTGATCTTCTTCCGGGATGAATCGAAGCCGATCGCACCGGCGACAGCCTGAGCTCGAGCGAGATGGGAGAGACCTGATGAACGATAGACTCGGTGTAGGTTTCGTCGGCGCGGGGTTCGTCACCGGCTTCCACATTCGGAGCTGGGTAGGCGTTCGCGATGCGGACGTCCTGGGCGTCGCCAGCCGCACCCGGGCGAGCGCCGAGGGGGCGGCGAGGCTCGCCCGCTCGCTCGGCGTCGGGGATGCGAAGGCGTTCCCGAACGTCACGGAGATGGTCGCGGATCCATCGATCGACGCCATCTGGATCTGCGCGCCGAATTACGCCCGGCTCGAGGTGATGGAGGAGATCGTCCACGCCCTCGACCGGGGAGACGGGAATCTGAGAGCCGTCGCCTGTGAAAAGCCGCTGGGCCGGAACGCCGCGGAGGCGAGAAAGATGCTGCAGCTCGCCGAGCAGGCCGGACTTCTGCACGGCTACCTCGAGAATCAGCTGTTCTCGCCCGGCGTCGTCCGTGGGCGGGAGATCGTCTGGGCCCGGGGCGCCGCGCTCACCGGGCCTCCCTACCTCGCACGCGCCGCCGAGGAGCACAGCGGGCCTCACATGCCCTGGTTCTGGGAAGGCGAACTCCAGGGCGGCGGCGTGCTCAACGACATGATGTGCCACTCGGTGGAGGTCGCGCGCTTTCTTCTCACGCCGCCGGGAGCGCCCCGCGAGGTGCTCACGCCGACGAAAGTGACCGCATACGCTTCCTGCCTGAAGTGGCAGCGACCGCAATACGCAGAACAGCTGGCGGAGATGAGCGGCGGCTCGCTGGACTACCGCAGCCGCCCCTCGGAAGACTTCGCCCGGGCGCTGGTGGAGTACCGGGACGCGGACGGTGGACGGCGGATCGTCGAGGCAACGACCTCGTGGTGCTACGTCGGTGCGGGCCTGCGGCTCACCATGGAGCTGCTCGGCCCCGAGTACTCGATGGCAGTCAACTCGCTGGACGCAGGTCCGAAGGTGTTTTTCAGCCGGGAGGTGCAGGGTGACACCGGCGAGGACCTGGTCGAAAAGCAGAACGCCGAGACAGGCGTGATGCCGATCGTGTCCGACGAAGAAGCCGAGTACGGATACATTGGTGAGAACCGGCACATGGTTCAGGCGTTCCGCGCCGGCGAGATGCCGATGGAGACCTTCGCCGACGGCGTGGCCGTCACCGACCTCCTGATGGCTGCCTACATGAGCGCAGAGCAGGAACGTACGATCGAATTCCCGCCGGAGGGCCTTGTCGGCTTCGTTCCCGCCGTGGCTCGGGGCGAGTGGAATCCCGGGAGGGAGTGATGAACTCGATCCGGACTCTGATGGCGTTGATCGGCCTGGTAGCGGCCGGGATCGGTGTGTGGTTCTTCATGACCTACGATGGCGAGACGCAAAGGGGAATCCCGGAAGCCGCCGTCGTCGCGACCGCTGAACAGGAGGCGGGGATGGGACTTACGGAGCCGCGTGACGTGGATGGCCCGCCGTTCACGGTCGAAGAGGGCTTCGTACCTCTGCTGGGACAGTGGGGCGACGGCCGATATCACAAGGGTGGGTGGAATCATTACGGACCGGGCTGGTTCACGCTCGACCACGAGACGGGAGTTCTGGCCTCGCACGGGGGCATGGGACTGATGTGGTTCGCGGCGGAGCAGTTCGGAGACTTCGTGCTGCGGCTCCAGTTTCAGACGTCCGTGCCCGAATCCAACTCCGGCGTGTTCCTTCGCGTGCCCGAGGTGCCGGCCAGCGACGACTACATCTACCACAGCTTCGAGGTGCAGATTCACGCCACGGCGCCCGACCCGATTCACCGCACCGGGGGCGTCTACGACGCGGTCGCCCCGTCCGAGCACCGCGAACGTCCGCCCGGCGAGTGGAACGACATGGAGATCTCGTTCGTCGGTGACCGTATCACCGTAGTGCTCAACGGCGCTCAGGTCGTGGACTGGAGCGCGGAGCCAGCCGGGAAGGTGGCCGACTTCGCGCCCCGGGGCTTCATCGGGCTGCAGAACCACGACTGGGAGACCAGCGTGTGGTTCCGCAACATTCGGGTGAAGAAGCTGGACTGACGTTCAGGCGGCGCGGAGATTTCGCTCCCGTCTGTGCAGTCCACCGCGCAACGCCGCCCACAACAGGGCTGCGATCAGTAGGATTGCGAGTCCGGCAAGCGTGCTCGAGAACGACACCGCGAGCCCACCCCAGATGATCGGGGGTGAGACCGCCGGGGCCGTCGAGATCACCTTCAGCGCCTGGTAGATCCCGTGGAACTGGCCGAGAATCCCGACCACGGCCGCCACACCACCCCAGAACAGCACGGCGTTCACGGTGTGCTCGACGGTTGCCGAGTCCACGGGCTCGGCGCGTCGGAGCCGAGTCGCCGAACTGATTGCAAGTCCCACCACGGCGACGGCGATCAACGCCAGCGGCCAGAAGTAGAAGCCCATCTCGCGAATGAAGTCCATCATCTCTTCTCTCCCTTCGGTTCTCCCAGCTCCTCGACGAGGAGCATCTCGGCCTCGCCGCGCTCCACCAGCGCAGTGCGGCCCGCAAGAATCAGCCACAGGATTCCCAGCAGGATTGCCGCCTGGAGACTCACGACGACCGTTGCAGATCCAGCGGTCAGCCCGTCGACGAAATGCTTCGCCGCAAGGTCCGGGGAGGCCGCGGCCGCCTCTGCAACCCTTCGCAAGCCGAACCACCACAGTGTGAGTCCCGTAGCGACCGTCAGACCTCCGAGGCCGAGGATCGCATCGAGCCCCCGTCGCAGCCGCAGCGGATCGTGCTCGTCCCGTCCCCAGAGCGCGTACGCCTTCGAGACCGCGAGCAGGATGCCCGGGATCGCAACGATCGCGATGATCGACAGTCCCCTGCCGGTGTCGGCCAGGAGTCCCTGCGACGGCAGGAGCGCCCGGGTGCCGGCCAGCAGGAAGTCGAGGAGCGCACCGAGCGCAATTCGCTCCCAGCGGCGCCTGCCTC
>CBDTXM010000004.1:0-47733 GCA_965364445.1 uncultured bacterium
GAGATCGGGCTATGGCCGCACCGATCCCGCGCGAGGCACCGGAGACGATCGCCGTGCTTCCATCGAGTTCACGCATTGCTGGCCTCCACGAGTTGCTCGATCTGCTCCGGGGTTCCCGCCGACATCGACTCGAGCTCACGGTCGATCCGCTTCAGGAGGTTGCACAGCACGCGTCCGGGACCGAGTTCCACCCAGAGATCCGGCGACTCGGTGCCGAGAGTGGCGACCGACTCGACCCAGCGAACCGGTGAGGTCAACTGGTCGACGAGCTGTGCCGCGGCCTCCCCGGACTCGTGGATCTCCGACGCCGTCGCGTTGGCAACGATCGGAAATTTCGGATCCTGTATCGAGACCTCGGAGATCGCCTCCGAAAGGCCCTCCCTGGCGGACTCCATGAGGGGAGAATGGAACGCGCCGCTGACATTCAGCCGCATGACCTTCCGCGCGCCGAGTGCGGTGGCCTGATTCATCGCCTCTTCCACAGCCGAAACGTCCCCGCTGACCACGATCTGACCGGGCGCGTTGTAATTCGCCGGCACGACCACGCTGTTCACGCCGGACGCCCTGCGACACGCCTCTGCAACGGCATCTGGCTCGAGTCCGATGATCGCCGCCATGGTGCCTGTCCGCTCGTCGCCCGACGCAGCCATGAGCTCACCCCGCCTCCGCACGAGCAGAAGAGCGTCCTCGAGGCTCAGAGCGCCGGCTGCGACGTAAGCGGAGAACTCCCCGAGTGAATGTCCTGCACCGCAGACAGCCCGGGATCGAACGTCATCCGGGAGCAGCGACCATGTGATGGTGGAGTGCAGGAGAATGGCCGGTTGCGCGTTCTCGGTCCGTCGGAGCTCATCCTCCGGACCTTCCCAGCATACGCGACTCAGCGGAAATCCGAGCGTGTCATCCGCGCGCTGAAAGAGCTCCATGGCCCTGGCGTCGGCGACTGCAAGGTCCCGGCCCATCCCGACGAACTGTGAACCCTGTCCCGGCATCATTACGGCGAGCCGCATCAACGATACTCCTTCGCGCAATGATCCAGGACGGCCTAGAACTCCTCGGTCCTGACGACTTCGCGGTCTCCGTAGTGTCCGCAGGTCGGGCACACCCGATGGGGGCGCCGCGGGTCACCGCAGCGCGGGCAACTCTGGTGAGCGGTCTCCGCCGCCACATCGTGTCCGCGGCGCTTTCGCTTGCGCTGCTTCGAGGTCCTTCTCTTCGGTACGGCCATGAATCCCGTCCTGTATCAATCGTCGTCCGAATCGTCTCCGGCGCCCGTGGCGGCGTCCGGTTCACTCGGAAATTTCTCTCGCAGCGCGTCCCACCTCGGGTCCGTCGCTTCGATCCGGCAGTCGCATTCGTCCTCGTTCCGGTTCGCACCACAACTCGGACAGAGTCCGCGACACCCGTCCCGGCACAACGCGAAGTCCGGCACGGCGAGCAGCAGCTCCTCGCGCAACGCAGGCAACAGGTCCAGCTCCGCCGCCTGCGGATCGAGGGCGTACAGCGCCTCGGTTTCCTCTTCGGGCCCGACTTCCGGGTCGAATCGCAGATCGAGATCGAGCCCCACCTGCGATTGAACCGGATCCAGACAACGCCGACACTCCTGCTCGACGTCGGCCACCAGCCGTCCCCGAACACGAACCGCTCCGTCCCCGGTCGCTTCGATGCGAAGGACCAGCCGCGGATCTTCCTTGAGATCCACGTGCTCGAGGTCCCACGCATCCCGGTCCGCATGCAGCGCACCCGACCACTCGACGGGGCCGGCCGAAAGTCGATCCAGCGCCAGTATTCGGTCCGGGAAGCCCATATTCATAGCCGTTTTCACGATTTCTGTCAACGTGTGTTTCGGCCGAAACGCGGGTGATCCGATCCGGTCAGATCAGATCCGTGCCGGAGAAGAAGAAGGACAGCTCGACGGCCGCGTTCTCATCTGAGTCGGAGGCATGAATCGCGTTCCGCTCCTTGCTTTCTGCGAACAGCGCTCGAACGGTACCCTCTTCGGCTTCCTTCGGGTCCGTCGCGCCGATCACACGGCGAAGGTGGGCCACCGCGTCCTTTCGCCGCAGAGCGATCGGCATGCACGGGCCCGAGGTCATGAAATCCACCAGGGATCCGAAGAATGGCCGTTCCCTGTGGACGGCGTAGAACGCACCTGCCTCGGCCTCTCCGAGGTGCGTGACACGGGCCGCCACGATTTCGAAGCCTTCCTGTTCCAGGTGCGCGAGAATCAAACCGGCCTTGCCGGAGCCGAAGGCATCCGGCTTGATGATGGTCAGCGTCTTATCACTCATTCGTCACCACCTTCTCTCGGGGAGAGCCGGGAATCTCCACGCCGCCCCGTTGCGGCCTGCGATTCCCTGCCCTCCGGGATATTCGGATATCGCCCCCTACAGACCGGCCTGAACCAGCTCCACGAAGTCGGCGGGCAACTCCGCCACCGAGATGCCGCACTCACGGAACGCCCGCATCTTCTCATCCGCGGTCCCCTCCGAGCCGGAGATGATCGCACCGGCATGGCCCATACGGCGACCCGGCGGCGCCGTCCGTCCCGCAATGAACCCGACAACCGGCTTGCTCATCTGATCGCGCACGAATTCAGCGGCCACCTGCTCGTCGGTGCCGCCGATCTCACCGATCATGCATACCGCCTTCGTGTCCGGATCTGCTTCGAAGGCCTCGAGACAGTCCACGAAGTCCGTCCCGATCAGCGGGTCGCCCCCGATGCCCACACAGGTCGTCTGGCCGATTCCTGCCCTGGTGAGCTGGAAGACGACTTCGTAGGTCAGCGTTCCGGACCGACTGACGACCCCGACCGGTCCCGGAGCCACGATCTGACCCGGGAGAATGCCGACCTTGCAGACGCCCGGCGTGATCAGACCCGGGCAATTCGGACCGATCAACCGTGCACCCCGTTCCTTCACGAAGGGCAGAACCCGCATCATGTCCTGCACCGGGACACCCTCTGAGATGCAGACGATCAGCTGGATACCTGCCTCGGCGGCTTCGAGAACGGCATCTGCCGCGAAGGCCGCCGGGACATAGACGACGCTCGTGTTCGCACCCCGCTCCGATACCGCCTCGACGACGGTATCGAAGACCGGCACCGAATCGTCGAAGGTCTGGCCACCCTTGCCGGGCGTGACGCCCGCGACCACATCGGTCCCGTACTCGATCATCTGCCGGGTATGAAAGGAGCCGTCCCTCCCCGTGATCCCCTGGACGACGAGCCGTGTTGATTCATCGATGAATATGCTCATTCCGACCTGTCTCCCTTTGCGTTCGTGAAGTCTCCGGACCTCAGCCGTTCCCGGCGTGCGCCAGGCTCACCGCTTCCTTGACCACTTCGTCCATGTCGGTCATCGCCGCGAAGCCCGCCTGCTTGAGAATCTCCACAGCCTCTTCTTCGTTCGTCCCGGTGAGTCGAATGGCGATCGGCCGATCGATCTCGATCCGGTTCGTCGCCTCGACGATCCCGTTCGCCACGTCGTCGCAACGCGTGATTCCGCCGAAGATGTTGAAGAGAATAGACTTCACCCTCGGATCAGCGGTGATGATCTCGAGTGCCGTCACCACCTTGTCCGGGTTCGAGGACCCCCCGATATCGAGGAAGTTGGCGGGCTCGCCCCCGTAGTGCTTGACCATGTCCATGGTGGCCATGGCGAGGCCGGCCCCGTTGACCACGCAGCCCACGTCCCCGTCGAGCTTGATGTAGCTGAGCCCCGCATCTCGCGCCTTCGTCTCCGCGGGAGGTTCTGCGCTCGTGTCCCTCATCGCCTCGACCTCGGGTACTCGAAACAGGACGTTGTCATCGATGTTCATCTTGGCGTCGATCGCCTTCACCTCGCCCTCCGGCGTGGTGATCAGCGGATTGATCTCCGCCAGCGTGGCGCCCGCGGCCCGGTACGCTTCATAGAGTCGGGAGATGATCGACGCGGCCTGGCGCACGAGTCTGACGTCGTCATACAGCGCCCATGCCAGGCCCATCGCCTGGTGCGGAAGAAGCCCGTACCGAGGGTCGACCCGAAGCTTCGTGATCGCCTCCGGTTGTGACGCGGCGACTTCCTCGATGTCCACGCCCCCCTCGGAAGAGACCATGAACACGTCCGCCTGGGATGCCCTGTCCATCACGATTCCGACGTAGGCCTCGCTCGCGATCTCTTCGGCCGGGGTAACCAGGACCTTCTCGACGGTCAGTCCCTTGATCTCCATTCCGAGAATCGCCCCAGCCTTCTCTGCTGCGTCCGCCGCATCATCGGCCAGCTTCACGCCGCCGGCCTTACCGCGGCCCCCGGCATGGATCTGGGCCTTGACGACCACCGGGCCGCCATACTTCGCGGCGATCGCCCCGGCCTCCTCCGGCGTTGTAGCGACTTCGCCCGGGGGAACCGGGATGCCATGGGCGCGGAGGATTTCCTTCGCCTGATATTCGTGAATGTTCATCTTCGCCTTCGTCCCGTGTGGGAATGGTCTCCCGGCTCGGTCACCCGCCGGATTCGATCGTGGTTCCTGCCTCTCCCAGGAGAGCTCTCGGTCCTTCGTTCAGCGCGGCAATGATCGCCCTGTCGCCTCCCGTCTCGAGGAAGTGGTAGGCCGCTTCGAGCTTCGGCCGCATGCTCCCGGCCCCCAGCGTGTCACTCTCGAGAAGCCGCGCAGCTTCCGACATGGTGAGTCGCGGGATCCGACGTGCCTCATCCGTGCCCCAGGCTTCGTAGACTCCGTCGACGTCAGTCAGAATCAGCAGGACGCTGGCGCCGATCTCCCGAGCGAGGATCGCGGCCGCCCTGTCCTTGTCCACTACCGCATCGACCCCTTCGAGACCGAGCACGGGGTCCTCGTAGACGGGAATTCCACCACCCCCTGCCGCGATCACGATGTCCCCGCGAAACACGAGTTCCCGAACCATGTCCGACTCGACGATCTCCACGGGGACGGGGCTCGGCACGCGCCGCCGGAGGTTACCGCGCGGGTCCTCTTCCACGACCACACCCTCGGCCCTCAGCGCCTCGGCCGCCTCCACGGAGAGACGTCGGCCGATGAACTTCGATGGACGCGCGAGTGCCGGATCGTCAGGCTCCACGCGCGACTGCGTCACCAGAGTCACGACCCTGCGCTCACTTCCGGCACTTTGGAGCGCATTCTGGAGGGACTGCTGAATCATGTACCCGATCCACCCGGCCGTCTCCGCGACCTGGACACCGAGGGGCAACTGCTCCACTTCGTCCCGCGCGACCTGGTTGCGCAGCAGCTCGTCCCCGACCTGGGGACCGTTGCCGTGCACGATCGCGATCCGCCAGCCTTCGCTGGCCAGGTCCACGATCGGAACGAGGCTCTCCCGCGTGTGCCGGAACTGGTTCGCCACGGACGCGGACTCCCCCGACGGCGAGAGAGCGTTTCCTCCTATGGCGACGACGACGGTTCGACGGCCCGGACTCATCGAATCACTCAGTCCAGCGCCGGAACCGTGACGCCCTGGCCTGCCAGCCACTCGGCGACGTCATCCCGGATGCGAGCCAGCGCTTCGGGCGTGTCGGCCTCAAAACGGCAGACGATAACGGGCTGCGTGTTGCTCGCCCGGATCAGTGCCCACCCGTCTTCGAAGATCACCCGCGCGCCGTCGATGTCGATCACCTCGTAGGATTCCCTGTAATGCTCCACCGTCCGATCGACGATCTCGAACTTCTCGTCCTCGCTGCAATCCACCCGGATCTCCGGTGTGGATGGATACGACGGGATCGCCGCGGCGAGCTCGGAGAGAGGCTTCCCGCTGCGAGCCACCAGTTCCGCGAGCCGCGCTGCATCGTAGATGGCGTCATCGAAGCCGTACCAGCGATCGGCCAGGCAGATGTGCCCGCTCATTTCGCCGGCGACCGGCGACCCACCGGCCTTCATCCGCTCCTTGATCAGGGAGTGTCCCGTGCGCCACATCACGGGGACTCCGCCGGCCGCCTCGATCATCTCGGGCAACGCCTGGGAACACTTCACGTCGAATACCACCTCCGCACCCGGGTCCTGCGGAAGAATGTCGAGCGCGTACAGAAGGAGCAGATGATCCCCCCGCACGATCCTGCCGTTCTCATCCACGGCGCCGATCCGATCTGCATCGCCATCGAGTCCAATTCCCATCGCGGCACCCGCTTCCCTGACCTCCGCGATCAGGTCGACGAGATTCTCGTCCACCGTCGGATCGGGATGGTGGTTGGGGAAGGTCCCATCGGACTCGCAGTAGAGGGGGATTACTTCGACTCCCACTGCCTCGAGCACCTCGGGAGCGATGACACTGCCCGTCCCGTTCCCGCAGTCGAGAACGACCTTGATCGGTGCAGGAAGGTCGATGGATTTGCGGACCGCCTCCACGTAGCGCTCGAGGATCGGACGACGCTCGGTCCGTCCCTCCGCCTCGCGCCAGGATTCCGACTCCACCCTGCGCCGGAGATCCTGGATGGCCTCGCCGTACAGTGAATTGCCTCCGGCCACCATCTTGATGCCGTTGTACTCGGCCGGGTTGTGCGAACCCGTGATCTGAATCCCCCCATCCGTCCCGAATTCCCGATCGGCGAAGTAGAGCACGGGCGTGGGAACCGTTTCAACCAGGTAGACGTCGGCACCCGAGGCGTTGAGACCCTCGCAGAGGGCCTGCGCCAGTGCAGGGGAACTGGGTCGATTGTCATGTCCGACCGTGACAGTGGGTGTCTCCGCCCCGCAGGATTCATGAAGCCGCGTCGCATAGGCCCGTCCCACGGCCCTGACGACGTCAGCGGTCAGATCATCCCCCACGATGCCTCGAATGTCGTACTCACGAAATATGGTCGGCGATACCTTCATCTGGACCTCTTCAGGAAGCGGGCCGGACCGGGCCCGGAGCATGGCCGGACCTACATGAGCCCGACGCAGATAACGGGAATCCGCCGTGTTCCATCATCCCCCGGCGGAGCGACGACGGTGATGCGGGTTCAGCGCTCCGGATTCGCTGCATCGGAGGAGGCCCTGGTCGAGGCCGGATCCTGCCCCGAGGGCCGGGCCGACGGAGCGGCTCCGGGCGAGACCACGGCGGTGCGCGGCACGAGTTGCCCGCCCGCCCGGCCGGAGATGCGCAGCCCGTGCCCGGGAAACAGCCCCGCCACGAGCAGCGCCAGCACTCCCACCGCCGTCGCGAAGCCGAACGCCAACCCCGGTCGTTCCGGCGTCGGGAGGGACTCGGGCGCCTCCTCGAAATACATCTTCCAGATGACCCTGAGGTAGTAGAAGTACGAGACCAGGCTGGTGAGCACGAGCGTGATCGCCAGCACCGACTCTCCAGATTCCACGGCAGCGCTCAGCAGGTACAGCTTGCCGATGAATCCACCGGTCGGCGGGAATCCCGCGAGTGACAACAGGAAGACCACCAGCGCGGCGCCGAGCAGCGGTCGGCGCCAGCCGAGTCCCCGGAAGTCGGAGAGTTTCGAGCGGACGTCTCCCTTGCCGGCGACGATGTAGACGATCGCGAACGAACCCAGGGTCATTACGGCGTAGACCGCGAGATAGAACAGTGTCGCAGAACGTCCCAGCGGGCTGTCGGCCGCGACGCCGACCAGCAGATAACCCGCGTGTGCGATGGACGAGTACGCCAGCATGCGCTTCACGTCATCCTGGGCCAGCGCCACCAGATTGGGTACGATCATCGTCAGCATCGCCAGCCACCAGATGATCCCCTCCCAGAAATCCGCCGCCGGCGCGAGCTCGATCGTAATGAACCTCACGATGGCCGCGAATCCGGCCGCTTTGACCCCGGCAGCCATGAACCCGGTAACCGGAGTGGGGGCCCCTTCGTACGCATCCGGCGTCCACATGTGGAACGGAACCGCGGACACCTTGAAGGCGAATCCGACCAGGAGCAGGGCCACGCCCGCGAACAGCAGCGGATTGTTCGAGGCCGTACCGAGGGCGATCTCCGAGGTGACCAGGCTCAGGTTGGTACTTCCGACCGACCCGAAGATCAGAGCGATACCGTAGAGCAGAAAACCGCTGGCGAATGCGCCCATGAGAAAGTACTTGAGCGCCGCTTCGGCGGATCGCCGGGACCTTCGATCGTAGCCGGTGAGAACATAGACGGAGATCGACATCAGCTCGATCGCCACGAAGAGCACGATCAGATCACGGGTTCCGCCGAGCATCATCATCCCGACGACTGCCATCAGCATCAGGAATACGAATTCGCCGGTGAACTGCCCCTCCCGATACAGCCAGTCGAACGAGTACAGCAGGCCGAAGATCGCGACCCCGAGAACGATGAAGTTCATGGCGATCCGGAATCCGTCCACCGCAATCATCGCGTTCTGGGCGGGCACTTCCAGGGTGAGCAGCCAGGCGTTGGCCAGCACTGCACCTATCAGCCCGGTGATCGCCAGTGGGCCGACCCAGGGGGCGCTCGGAGCGCTCCTGCTCCCCCGCTGAAACACGTCCAGCAGAAGCACGACGAGGCCCGTGACGGCGACGATGATCTCCGGCAGCAGGGCCCAGACGATATGAAGCGGAGAACTGAAGTCCAGGATCACGTCGTCAACCCTCTCAATCCTCGTCCACGCCGAGGATCGGCATGTGGTCGAAGCGCACGTCGGCGCCCAGCGGCTCCAGCGGAGCCTGACGCGCGCGCACTTCGATCTGTTCCAGTAGTGCGTTCACCGAAGCCGAGGTCTTCTCGAGGAAGGGCCCGGGGTAGACGCCGATCAGCACGATCATCACGAGGGCCGGAAGCAGCACGACGCGCTCGCGAAGGTTGATGTCGAGGAGATCTCGATTCTCGTCATCATCCACCGGACCATAGAGGACGCGCTGGACCATCGGAAGCATGTAGGCAGCGGCGAACACGACCCCCGTGGCCGCGATCACGGCGGCGATCGGATGGGTGCGGAACGTGCCGATCAGAATCAGAAATTCCCCGACGAAGCCATTCGTTCCCGGCAGGCCGATCGAACTGAGCGCCACCAGCACGAACGCGAACGCGAAGAAGGGCATCACCTTCGCGATACCACCGAAATCCTCGATCATACGGGTGTGGCGCCGCTCGTAGAGCATCCCGATCAGGAGGAAGAGCGCTCCCGTCGAAATTCCGTGGTTCACCATCTGGAGGATGCCGCCCTGGATCGACTCGGACGTCAGGGCAAACAGTCCGAGCATCACGAATCCGAGGTGAGCGACCGAGGTATAGGCGACGAGCTTCTTCGCATCCGGCTGCACGGCAGCCACCCATGCCCCGTAGACGATTCCGATCAAGGACAGGGTGAGAATCGTGTAGACGACGACGTCACTCGTGGCGGCGTACGCGAAGAAGGGCATCGCGAAGCGCAGGAATCCGTATGTACCCATCTTCAGGAGCACGCCGGCCAGGATCACGGAACCTGCCGTGGGGGCCTCAACGTGAGCGTCGGGCAACCACGTGTGCACCGGGAACAGAGGCACCTTGATCGCGAAGGCCAGCGCGAAAGCCGAGAAAAGCCAGAACTGCGCCGACCTCGTGACCGGCAGCTCGACCAGGTCGTTGTACGCGAAGGTCACGACGCCGTACTGCCGGTAGTACAGGTATACGAGCGACACGATCGCCACCAGCATCAGCAGCGAACCCACCGCCGTGAACAGGAAGAACTTGATCGCCGCATAGATGCGCCGCTCTCCGCCCCAGACCCCGATGATGAAGTACATCGGGATCAACATCAGCTCCCAGAACAGGAAGAACAGGAACATGTCGAGGGCGATGAACACGCCGATCATGGCGGTCATCAGCAGGAGCAGCATGGCGTAATAGGTCGGCTCCTGACGCTTGATGTAACTGTAGGAGCCGAGGATGGCCATCGGCATGATGAAGGTGGTCAGAAGCACCATCAGCAGGGATATGCCATCCACGCCGACCGTGTATCCGATGCCCCACTGACCGATCCACGGGACCGACACGTAATTCTGGATTGCCGGAGTACCCTCCCGGAACACCCAGAACAACGGGAGCGACAGCACGAAGGCCGCGATGCTGGTCACCAGCGCGACGTGCTTCGCCTCGTCCTTCCCGGCGAACAGGCAGGCGACCGCCCCCGCCAGCGGAAGCAGCAGAAGGACCGTAAGAACCCAGTGACTCTCGAAGAAGCTCACGGCTCGATTCCGCTCAGAGCAGGAAAGTTGCGAGGATCACCAGCACCCCCGTCACGAAATAGAACATGTACGTCGCCACGCGCCCGGTCTGGAAGAGGCTTCCGATCCATCCCACGGCCCGTGTTCCCGCCGCGAAGCCGTTGATCGATCCATCGATCAGCCCCGCGTCCACGATTCGCCAGCACCCGCGCCAGAGAGCCAGAAGAGGAAGCACGATGGTGCGGTCGTACAGCTCGTCCACGTACCACTTGTTGTACAGGACGCCCGCGAGCCCCGTTGGCTCGGTCGAATCTGCGGCGGGCTTCCAGGTTCGGTGAACGAGGGCCCGGAAGGTGAGAAGGATGACGACTGCCGCTGCGACGGTCGAAATCCCGGCCCACATCGCCTCTCCTCCCCCGATCGGCGAGCTGTGCGCTTCGTGGAGCCCGTGTGCCTCCAGGATCCCCCGGGCCGGCGCGAACACCGGATGCAGCCAGTCGTGCAGCGCATGCACGGCGGGCAGGACCGGCAGTGCGTCCGGAATGTTCACCCAGCCTCCGACGATCGACAGGACGGCAAGGATCGCGAGGGGAATCCACATCACGGCCGGTACTTCGTGCAGGTGCGGCTCGGCGTCCGCTCCCGTCCGGTTTTCGCCATGGAACGTCATCACCATCAGCCGGGTCATGTATCCCGCAGTCAGCAATGCCGCGACGAGTGCGATACCCCAGAGGATTCCGTACCCGTAGGCCCCGGTGTACCAGATGATCTCATCTTTCGAAAAGAACCCCGCCAGCGGGAAGATCCCCGAAATCGCCAGGGTGCCGATCCACATCGTCGCGAACGTGATCGGCATGTAACGCTTCAGCCCTCCCTGGTTCCGCATGTCGTTCGGGTCTTCGTGACTGTGTACCTCGTGGTAGGCATGGTGCATCGCGTGGATCACCGCACCGGATCCGAGGAACAGGAGAGCCTTGAAGAACGCGTGCGTCATCAGATGGAAAATCCCGGCTGTGTAGGCGCCGATCCCGACCGCTACGAACATGTATCCGAGCTGTGAGACCGTGCTGTACGCCAGGACCTTCTTGATGTCGTATTGCTGCGTTGCGATCGTCGCCGCCAGCAGCGCGGTACCCGCGCCGACCGCTGCGACGACAGCCTGCGAGACGGGCGCCATGGCGAACAGCACGCTCGCACGCGCCACCAGGTAGACGCCGGCCGTGACCATCGTGGCCGCGTGGATCAGTGCGGAGACCGGTGTCGGTCCCGCCATCGCGTCGGGAAGCCAGACGTACAGGGGAATCTGAGCCGACTTCCCGGTGCAGCCCAGGAAGAGAAACAGGGTGATCGCCGTGACCACGGCCCCACCGTAGAGGAGCGTCGCCGGTGCGGCGGCGAACACGGTCTCGTAGTTCAGCGTCCCGAAGTGCACGAACACCAGAAACATCGCAACGAGGAAGCCGAAGTCCCCGATCCGGTTGACGATGAACGCCTTCTTTCCGGCGCTCGCGAACTCCCGGTTCTCGTACCAGAAGCCGATGAGCAGGTAGGAGCAGAGCCCGACGCCTTCCCAGCCGACGAAGGTGATCGCGAAGTTCGCGCCGAGGACCAGGATCAGCATGAAGAAGACGAACAGGTTCAGATAGGCGAAGTATCGCGAGTACCCCGGGTCCTCTCGCATGTAGCCCACGCTGTACACGTGAATCACCGAACTCACTCCGGTGACCACGAGCAGCATCAGCATGGAGAGTTGATCGAACTGCAGGTCCACGCCGACACTCAGGTCTCCGGCCGCCATCCACGTCCACAGCGAAACGATCGCAGGATCGTGCGGAGCAGCCGCTTGCATCGCGAGGAAATTCACGACCACGATCGCGAATGCACCAATGACCGCCGCCGGCCCGACGATGCTCGGAATCGTCTTGTTTCCGCGCCAGTTGAATGCGCCGACACCGTTGACGACGGCTCCGATCAGCGGCAGAAGGAGGATCCACGCCGGCAGGATCGGTTCGTAGGCCGCGTGCGCCTCCTGGAGGAGCAATGGCAGGCTCAGCACCGGGTCACCACCTCAAGAGGTTGAAGCGATCCACGTCCACGCTTTCGTAGTGGCGGAAGATCGCGATGATGATCGCCAGCCCGACGGCCGCTTCCGCAGCGGCGACGGCCATGACGAAGAACACCAGCACCTGCGCCTCCAGGCCCAGCGACCGCGAAAACACGATCAGGCTCAGATTCACGGCGTTGAGCATCAGCTCGACGCACATGAACACGATGATCGCGTTCCGGCGCACCAGCACACCCGCCGCTCCGACAGCGAACAGGAAGGCGCTGAGAATCAGGGAAGCGAGCTCGATATCCAGGTTCATGCTCGAAGCCTCAGGGTGCGCGGCGCCGGGCCAGGACGACTGCCCCGACGATGGCCACGAGGAGGAGGAGTGCAGTGAGCTCGAACGGGACGAGATAGCTCGTGAACAACGGCTCGGCGAGTGCACCGACCGCTCCCCTCGAGCGGACCATCGCCTCGACGGCCAGGCGACCATCCTCGCCCGCCAGGGTCGCCTGGTCGCCACGGAAGACCAACGCGGCTACGGCTGCGAAAAGGGCAGATCCCGCCACGAGCGCAACCAGGCGCGCGACGTGCCCGCGCATGTCCAGCTCCTCGCGATGGCCCAGGTTCAGCAGCATGATCACGAACAGGAACAGGACCATGATCGCGCCGGCATAGACGATCACCTGCACGGCGGCCAGGAAGTGCGCGTCCAGCATGACGAACACCCCCGACAGGGCAAAGAAGGCGAGCACCAGGTACATCAGGCTGCTGACCGGATTCCGACTGGCGATCATCATGATCGCTCCGCCGGCGGCCATCGTCGCGAACAACAGGAAGAAGAAGGATTCCATCATTCCGATGCCGGGTCGAAGGGATCCCAGAGCGCCGTGAACGGGTGGTCCAGCCCGGTGAGCCGCTCGAGGTCGTAGACCCAGCGCTCCCGGCTGTACTCGGCGTTCTCGTAGTGCACCCCGAGATGAATCGCTTCCACGGGGCACACCTCCTGACAGAAACCGCAGAAGATGCAGCGGAACTCGTCGATCTCGTAAACCGCCGCGTAACGTTCCCCGTTCTCATCTTCCGCGGGAATCAGCTTGATGCAGTTGACCGGACAGACCGTCGGGCACAGTCCACATCCGACGCACTTCGCGCGTCCGTCCTCGTGGGTCGCCATTCGGTGCGTGCCGCGAAGGCGGGGCGAGAGATCCCACTTCTCGTCCGGATACTGCTGGGTCGCCTTGTTCGGCTCGAGCAGGTGCTTCAGCGTGATGCCCAGGCCCTTGGTAATCGCGCGTACGTACGAAGCGCTCGACTCCGGCCTCACTACGATCTTGACGCTACCGGGCATGGGTCAATCCACCTCACTGGGCGCGCTCGGGGTAATTCGGCCGCGAATGCCGCCGGCCCGACGCCTCGTTCTCGACGTAGCTCCCTTGACGATCGTGCCGCGATCAAGGCCCCATATC
The DNA here is from genome assembly GCA_965364445.1 of uncultured bacterium. Taxonomy (GTDB): domain Bacteria; phylum Gemmatimonadota; class Gemmatimonadetes; order Palauibacterales; family Palauibacteraceae; genus Carthagonibacter. The sequence continues at coordinate 13,609 of CBDTXM010000004.1, forward strand.
AGGATGCCCATCATGATCAGATTGAGCACGATCAGGGCTCCGGAATACTGCCAGCCCACCGGGATGCCGGCTTCGTCCAGCAGGTACATCGCCAGTCCCATGATGATGATGTAGACCATCATGAGCGGGATCAGGACCTTCCAGCCAAGATCCATCAACTGGTCGTAGCGGAACCTCGGAATGGTCCAGCGCAGCCACATGAAGAAGAGCACCAGGAGGAGCGTCTTCACCGCGAACGATCCAAACGTGAGCAGCGTCTTCCACCAGGTCGGCTCACCGATCACCGTGCCATCGGCGAGAACCCGGATGTTGTCTCCCTGCCAGAACGGGATGTCCCAGCCGCCGAGGAAGAACACGGTGATCAGAGCCGCGGTCGTGATCAGGTGCGCGTACTCGCCGAGGAAGAACATTCCGAACTTCATCGAGGAATACTCGGTGTGGAATCCACCCACCAGTTCGCCTTCCGCCTCTGCCATATCGAACGGCACGCGGCCCGTCTCCGCCAGGCCCGAGACGAGAAAGACGAATGCGGTCACCATGAGTGGCAGAAAGAACCAGGCACCGTATTCGGCCGGGCCTGCCGCGAAGTTCTGCTGGGCCGAGACGATCTCGGGCATCTGCACGTTTCCCACCAGCATCAGCACGGGAACCAGACTCATCGCCAGAGCCACTTCGTAGCTGACCATCTGCGCCGAGCCGCGCAAACCCCCGAGGAACGAGTACTTCGAGTTGGAGGCCCAGCCCGCCATGACGATTCCATAGACCCCCAGAGAAGCGATGGCCAGGACGTAGAGAAACCCGACCGGGACGTCGGCCACGATCATCTCCATCAGTCCCCAGCGGGTGGGGGCCGGTGAGGCGAAGGGCAGTACCGCGAACAGGACCGTGGCAGGCACCAGGCCGAGCACGGGGGCGAGAAAGAAGAACTTCTTGTTGGCGGCGCCCGGCTCCACCTCTTCCTTGAGTATGAACTTGAGTCCGTCGGCCATCACCTGCAGCAGTCCGAGAGGACCGACTCGATTCGGTCCGCTTCGATCCTGGATGAAGCCCGCAACCTTCCGCTCGAAGTAGGTCGAAAGGGCTACGAACACGAGCAGCAGGACGAAGAACACCAGGATCTTCAGCGTCGTCGCGACGACGAACGCGGTACCGGTCATCGGTTCCATCGCGCCCTCTATCTCGCCGACGGCGCCGGGGCGCCGTCCGTTCGCACCAGTACGCCCTTCGGCCCGATTGCGCTCCACGCGAGCCCGGCCAGTCCCTGCGACTCCGCTGCTGCCAGCTCGAACGCCACCTCGGCTTCGAGCACGTCCGCCCCGTCACGGCCGAGCGACAGCAGACGCCGGATGACCATCCAGGCCGGTCGAGCCACTCCGGGTGGTACGAGCGCCTGGCGGAATCGCTGCAGGCGTCCCTCGTGGTTGATGAAGGTGCCTTCCATCTCGAGGAAAGTCGTGATCGGCAGGATCACGTCCGCGCTGCGCGTCGCCTCGGACAGGTGGCTGCCGAGATACACGAAGAATCCCGCATCGTGGGCAAAATCGGCCGGCATGTCATCCAGCCGGTCTCCGGCCACGATCAGGGTCGAGCCCGAAGCGATCGAAGGCGGACCCTCGACCTCACGGAACCCGAACAACTCGGCGGCCGCTGCATTCGGAGCACGCTCGGCCCGCAACTTCAGTTTCGGAAAGCCCTCGAGTTGCGCCTCGTCGCCCCGGGCGAGGCGGTACCCCCCACCGTTGATTCCCATTCTGGTGAGCAACGCCCGAAACGCGGCGATCGATTCGGTGGACTCGAATGGAGATACCAGCGCTACCCCGTCTCCATCGGGCATCTGTTCGGCCAGCCAGGCGAGCGCCTCGCCCCAGTGGACGGCCTCGAGCTCTCCGTTTCGCCGAATCAGCGGAAGGTCGACCCGGGAACCGCGGTTGGCCATCACCAGGTGTTTCCGTCCGTAGTCGCACATCCAGTACGAGTTCACGTCGGCGTTGTACCGGGGCTTGATGCGGACGACCTGATTCTCCTTCGCCCCGATCTCGATGTTGCAACCATTCGAGCACCCGGGACACACGCCCGGCGCCGAGTCCATGTCCCAGGCCCGGGCCTTGAACAGGAAGTCCTCGTGCACGAGGGCCCCGACCGGACATACATCCACGATGTTTCCCCGGAACTCGTTGTCCAGGTCCTTCCCGGGGAAGGTGTCGATGTAGGCCTTGTGCCCTCGCTGGGCGACGATCAGCGCCTCGTCTCCGGCCACGTCGCGCATGAATCGCACACAGCGGGTGCAGAGGATGCACCGGTCGGCGAAATAGAGGATGTCGTCGGCGATCCGATCACGGCCGAGCACCAGTTTCGCTTCCTGGAATCGGCTCTCCAGCTGGCCGGTCTCGTACGCGTAATCCTGGAGCATACACTGACCGGCCGCATCACAGATCGGGCAGTCGACCGGGTGATTGAGGAGCAGGAACTCGATGACCGAGCGACGGGCTTCCCGGGCCGCCTCGCTCTGAGTGACCACGTTCATCCCGTCCCCGGCCGTCATCACACAGGACGGCTGGAGCTTCGGCTGGCCCTCGATCTCCACCAGGCACATCCGGCACTGCGCCGGACGCGAAGGAATTCCCGGATGGTAGCAGTAGTGCGGCACGACGATGCCGGCCTTCTCGGCGGCCTTGAGCACGGTCGTTCCCTTCGGGACCGTGACATCGACGCCGTCGATCGTAAGCCGGATCGTCTCGCTGGCTGGTTCGTTCATCCGTGTCTCGTGCCTCGCAAGGCTCGGTTCAGGCCCGTCCGCCGATCAGCGACTCGTACTCGTCCCGGAACTTGTCCAGCGAGGACCGGAGCGGAAACACGACACTGTCGGCGAGCACGCAGATCGTTCGTCCCGTCAACTGTTCACACAGGTCGTACAGGGTGTCGAGGTCCGAAAGCCGACCGTCACCATCCTCGATCCGCTTGAGAATCTTGGCCACCCAGGAAGTGCCTTCCCGGCACTGGACGCACTGGCCGCACGACTCGTGCGCGTAGAAATCGGCGATTCGACGCATCGCGCGAACGATATTCGTGTCCTCGTTCAGGACGATCGGAGACGCCGTTCCCAGAGAGCTGCCCGCCTCCTGCAGCCCCTCGTAGGTCGAGGGAACGTCGAGCTCGTCGGCCGTCAGCATGGCGGTGGAAGACCCACCCGGTATCACTGCCTTGATCTTCTTCCCGTCGGGCGCGCCACCGCACACTTCGTAGATCACGTCCTTCAGCGGCACGCCGAGCTCCAGCTCGTAATTGCCGGGCCGGACCAGGTGGCCGGAGCAACACCACAACTTGGTGCCCGGACTCTTCTCGGTTCCCCACTGTCGATACCAGTCGGCCCCGTTGATCAGGATCATCGGAACCGCGGCGAGGGTTTCGACGTTGTTGACCGTGGTCGGCTTGCCGAAGACGCCCGATTGCGCGGGGAACGGGGGCTTGATCTTCGGCTCCGCCCGCCCTCCGGTGAGCGAGCTCATCAGGCCGGTTTCCTCGCCCGCGATGTAAGCGCCCGCACCAATGTGGACGGTCAGGTCGCAGTCCCAACCGCTACCCAGGATGTTGCTGCCGATGTAGCCCGCTTCGTACGCCTCGACGACCGCGTCGTTGAGAATCGAAGTGAACGGAAAGTACTCTCCCCTGACGTAGATATAGGCGTGTTCCGCCCGGATCGCGCGAGCCGCGATGAGACAGCCCTCGATCAGGAGGTGCGGAACCCAGCGCAGGATTTCACGGTCCTTGAACGCGCCCGGCTCCGACTCGTCGGCGTTGCAGCACAGGTAGTGGGGGCCGCTCTTCTCCTGCGGCATGAAGCTCCACTTGAGCCCCGTCGGGAAGCCGGCGCCTCCTCGGCCCCTGAGCCCCGAGTCCTTGACGATGGTCGTGATCTCGCCCGGGTCCATTCCGACGGCCTGCTTGAGTCCTTCGTATCCCCCGTAGGTCAGCCACGTGTCCAGTTCCCGCGCCTTCGGATCACCGAAGTGCCGGGAGAGGATCGTGCCTACCTCGAGGTCGTGACTATGCGGGAATCCCATCTGGCTATGCCTCGGGTTCGCCCCGTTCGAGCTGCTCCAGCACCTCCGGCACCATCTCCGGGGTGACGTTTTCAAAGTAGCGGTCGTTCACTTGTACCACGGTGGCGAAGCCGCAGGCCCCGAGGCATTCGGCCTCGATCACCGTGTACCGGCCATCCTTCGACACCTCGCCGGCCCGGGTGCCCGTGTGTTCGAGAAACGACTCGAACACTTCCTCGCCCCGGTTCACGTGACACGAGATGCAGGTGCAGACCTGGATCCAGTAGCGCCCGACCGGGCGCTTGGCGTACATCGTGTAGAATGTCGCCACCGACCGCACGTAGGCAGGCGTCAGATCGAGCGCCTCGGCGATCTCCGTCATCGCTTCCGGCGAGACCCATCCATTTCGTTCCTGCGCGTACGCCAGCATCGGAAGAAGTGCACCCCTCTTCTCCGGGTACCGGCTGAGTGACTTCTCGAGGCGATCTCGGCCCTCGGCGTCTTCGAAGAGCCGCTCGACCGGGCGGTGCTCGGCCAGCTGAAACGGCTGCGCCCCGACTACGGCTGGGTGGACTTTCTTCACGTCGTCCGCTCTCTCCATTCGGAGTTCGTGCCCTGCGACGCGGTCAGCGGGCTCATCGATCGATCTCGCCGAGAACGATGTCGATGCTCGCGTTGACCGCGATCACGTCGGAGACCAGGCCACCTTCCACGAGGTACGGAAGTGCCGCCAGGTTTACGAACGACGGCGCCCGGAACCGACAGCGCACGGGCTTCGAGCCGCCATCGGACACGATGCCGATCCCCAGTTCGCCCTTCGTCGCCTCGACGGAGTACCAGACCTCGCCCGCCGGAACCTGGAGCCCCTCCATGACCAGCTTGAAATGGGCGATCATTGCGTCGATCGAGCCCATTGCCTCGCTCTTCGGCGGCAGGATCACGGCCGGGTCCGGCACGTTGATCGGCCCGTCCGGTACCCGGTCCAGCGCCTGCTCGAGAATCCGGATGCTCTGCCGCATCTCTTCGAGCCGGACGAGATATCGATCATACGTGTCCCCGGTCACGCCGACCGGTACGTCGAAGTCGTACTCATCGTAGCCGAGGTACGGCCGCGCCTTCCTGACGTCGTAGGCGATCCCACTGGCCCGGAGGTTGGGGCCCGTGAGGCCGAAGTTCAGCGCGGTCTCGGCATCGATCACGCCGATGTCCATCGTCCGCGCCATCCAGATGCTGTTTCGGGTCAGCAGGCGCTCGCTCTCGTCCAGCGTCTCCGGCAGCCTCCGAACGAAGTCGCGGCACGCTTCCAGCCAGCCGGCCGGCAGATCGGCGAGCATGCCTCCGATGCGGGTGGCGGAGTTCGTGATCCGCGATCCGCAGTACGCCTCGTGGAGGTTGTAGATCGTCTCCCGTTCGCCGAACGTGTAGATAAAGACGGTGGTAGCGCCGATGTCCATCGCCGTCGTTCCGAGCCACAGCAGGTGTCCGAGCAGCCGGTTCAACTCGCTGAGGATCAGGCGCACGACCCGGCACCGCGGCGTGATCTCGATACCGAGGAGGCTCTCCACGGCTCCGGCGTAGGCAATGTTGTAGATCATCGGAGCGAGGTAGTCCATGCGGTCCGTGTAGGGGACTACCTGGTTCCACTCGCGATACTCGCAGGTCTTCTCGAAGCCCGTATGCAGATAGCCGATGTGCGGTATGCAGCGCTCGACGTTCTCACCGTCCAGCTGCAGCACGAGCCTCAGGACTCCGTGCGTCGCCGGGTGCTGCGGGCCCATGTTGATGACCATGCGGTCACTTTCCAGACCATCCGCCAACAGCTCCGGTCCGATCTTCATGCTCAGCTCAGGGATCAGCTCATCGGATGGCCCGTCCTCTTCGGCCGACGGGAGGACTCCCGCCCACTCCAGCTCCTCACGAGCGTAGATCTCCTCGCCCTTCCTCTCGAGCGCCCGGCGGACCTGCTCCGACCTGGCGAAACGTCCCCGTAGCGGGAACTCCTTCCTCAGCGGAAATCCCTCGTCGTAGTTCTCGGGCATGAGGATGCGTCGCAGGTCCGGGTGTCCCGTGAAGGTCACTCCGTACATGTCCCAGACTTCCCGTTCGAGCCAGTTCGCCGTCCGCCAGAGCGGGGTCACGGACCTGAGTTCGAGGTTCTCGTACGGAACCCGACACTCGATCCTGAGCTGCCGGCCGTGCGTCATCGACCAGAGCTGATACCAGACCCGTATCGGACGGCCTCCGCCGATGTCCACACCCATCACATCGACCAGGAGGTCATATGCCATGGCCGGATCCGTCTTCAGGAACTCGAGGACGTCGTAATTGGTGGCCGGATCCACGACGGCGCAGGGCACACCGACCGCATCCGAGTGCACCGAACGGACCGACGTGCCGAAGCGCTGACGAAGCGCCTGGATCGCCGGATCCTTGTCCGCCCCACCGTCCGCCCGGGGCGCTCCGGTGACGAGGTCGATGGTCTGTTCGGGTACAGTGGTTGAAGACATGGCTATCAGTCCTGGTGCTCTAGCAATCGCTCGAGGCGATCCCGCGGACGCAGGATGGCGCCACTCGGCACGGCTCCGCTCACGCGATTCTGCCGGGTCGAGTTGCCGAACGGTTGCGCGACCAGCTCGATCGCTTCCGGAGGCAGATTCGGACGTCCCACCGCATCCGGATTCTCCGCCCGGAGCTCGGGGTTCACGAGCGACTCGCCCTTGATTTTCTCCTGGATCATCAAGAGCGCGTAGATGAGGCTCTCGGGGCGCGGCGGGCAACCGGGCACGTACACGTCCACCGGCACGACCTGGTCGATCCCCTGCATGATCGTGTAGTTGTCGAACATCCCGCCCGAGCTCGCACAGGCACCCATCGAGACGCACCATTTGGGCTGCGGCATCTGGTCCCACACCCGGCGCATGATCGGAGCCAGCTTGTAGGAGACCCTACCGGCCACGATCATCAGGTCTGCCTGACGCGGGCTGAACGAGAATCGCTCCATACCGAACCGGGCCAGATCGTATTTCGAGGCCGCCGCCGCCATCATCTCGATCGCACAACACGCCGTGCCGAAGGGCATCGGCCAGATCGAGTTCCGTCGCGACCAGTTGACCAGGTAGTCGATTCGGGTGGTCAGCCAGGAGCGAGGCGGCCCGGTATCGGCCCCGACCTCCAGTCCCTGGATCGTCGGCAACTGCTTGCCAGTCGTCATCCCTGTGAGCCCCTTCGCATCATTCCCATTCCAGCGCCCCCTTCTTCCATTCATACGCCAGCCCGACACCGAGCACGAGTACGAACACGGACATCGCGATCAGCCCGGGCAGCCCCAGTTCGCGAAAGATCGCGGCCCACGGAAAGAAGAAGATCGTCTCGATGTCGAACACGATGAACAGAATCGCGACCATGTAGAACTTGACGGAAAAACGGTCGCGGGTGTCCCCGAGAGGATCGATGCCCGACTCGTAGGCCGACGCTTTCACCCTGGTCGGCCGTCGAACGCTGGCGAGATGGGACAACGCCAGGAAGAGGCCGGCGTTCAGGAGGCCGACGACGAGAAGAATCGCGATGCCAATGTATGCCTGCCGCATGACCAGTCCCGGCACGGTGTGAACGGTATCACTCGTCGCGCCAAACGAGAGCGCGAACCTTGGCAGCGTCAACCAAACGTGCGATTTCAGGCGCACTTCGCCACATTCGGGTGACGCACCGGAATCCACGTAGCGGACAAGAGACTATGACCGGTTCCCGAGCACAAGAGCGCCTTCCGAAGGGATCCGACTCGGCCGAAGAGCGCCGGGTGGCAGATCTCTCGGTACGCCTGTCAGGCCGGGGTCGGGACCTGCTTCTGCTGCACGGTCTGAGCGCCAATCGGACGGAGTGGGATTCGCTCCTTCCGCACCTCGCCAACCGATATCGGCTCGTCGCGCCTGACCTCGCAGGCCGGGGGACATCGGCCGCCAGTGCCCGCGACCGCTTTAGACTCGCCGACGAGGCGGATCGACTGGCAGCGCTGTTCGACGAACTGGATCTCAGACGGCCGGTCGTCGTCGGACATTCGCACGGAGCCGCACTCGCCATCGCCCTGGCAGCCATGCGTGAATGTTCTGGACTCCTGCTCATCAATCCGGTCAGTCCGTGGACCCGTCGACCGCCGGTGCTCGACCTGCTGCACTTTTCCACCGTGCGCCGGGCGCTCCGGCCGCTCGTCAGGCACTACCGCCGGCCCCTCACCCGGTATATCCTCACCCGGCGCGTTTACGCCGATCCGCGCAGGGCGACCGAGGAAACGATTCGAAGGTATTCGGACGCCCTGGAGTCGAACGAGAAGATCGACTCGATTCTCCGCGTCGTCGCCGACTGGAGGCCTTCGGAGCTCGAGTCCCACGCCGTGCCATTGGGGACGCCGGTTCGGCTCGTTACCGGTCGATACGATCGCCGGGCCCCACCGGAGGAGGTCGCCCGCTGGGCGGCGCGGCTCGGAGGCCCCTGCGAAGTGCTGGAAGACTGTGCCCACGGAGTGCCCGAGGAAGCTCCGGACCGGGTCGTTCAGATGATCCTCGAACTCGATGGCGCCGGGCAGCCGGGGAGGACAGACCGACCATGAGCATCAAGAGTGACAGCTGGATTCGCCGCATGGCCACCGAGCACGGAATGATCGAGCCCTTCACGGAAGGCCAGGTCCGAGACGGCGTGATCTCCTACGGGTTGTCCAGCTACGGGTACGACATGCGGGTGTCCGACGAGTTCCGGATCTTCCACAACGCTTTGTCTCCCGTCGTGGATCCGAAGGCGTTCGATGAGCGTTCCTTCATTGAATTCCAGGGCGATGTATGCATCGTGCCCCCGAATTCGTTCGCGCTCGCCCGGTCCATCGAGTACTTCCGGATCCCCCGCGACGTACTGACGATCTGCGTCGGGAAGTCCACTTATGCGCGTTGCGGCATCATCACCAACGTCACTCCGTTCGAGCCCGAGTGGGAAGGCCACGTGACACTGGAGATCAGCAACACGACCCCGCTTCCGGCCCGGATCTACGCGAACGAAGGGATCGCACAAGTCCTGTTCTTCGAATCCGACGAGCCATGCGAGGTCAGCTACGCCGACAAGAAGGGGAAGTACCAGGGCCAGACCGGGGTGACCCCGCCCCGACTCTGAGGCCGACGCTCCGAAGGCTCAGGGCGAGGACCGGCGGCGTCCTCCGATCCATCCCGTGGCGACCCATCCCGCAAGGAAGCACAGGCCGCCGATCGGGGTGACCGCTCCCAGCCATCGGGCCCCCGTCAGTGCCATCACGTAGAGGCTGCCCGAGAACAGGACCGTTCCGACCGCGAACAGCCAGATCGGGAGCGCCCAGCGCGCCCCGGGTCGGTGCGTCGCCGCGAGACCGATGGCGATCAGGGCCAGCGCGTGGAACATCTGGTAGCGCACACCCGTCTCGTAGACCTCGAGGAGGTCGGGAGCGACGATGGACTCGAGCGCATGTGCGCCGAAGGCCCCCGCTGCGACGCAGACGAAAGCCGAGAGCGAACCGAGAACCCAGGCTGTTCTGTTCATGCCGTGATTATGCTGCCGGGTGCTCAGGGAGGCGAGAGCGCTTGGCAGGCGGGGGCCGGCAGACGATAATCGACTGCGGAACCGCACCCGAATCTCAGATGCGAGGAACGATCCAGATGATGCGTACGGATACGCCCGGCGAGCGCCCCCGAACGGTCGTTCTCCTCTCGCCCGATGGAAGCGGGGACTTGCTGCGTGTCCTGAGCGAGGCCATTCCCGGCCTCGAAATTCTTCCGGCGAGTGCTGGCGATGACCCAGTTGCGGCGGCGGAGGAGGCCGGCGCGGAGCTCCTGGTGGTGCACGAGGACGCGCTGGAGCCCAAGGCCGCGCTGGCCAAGGCCCGTCCTGGAGAGGAATCCGAGCCCGGCCGGGTCCGCGCGCTCATCCTGCTCGACGGCTCGAAGCCGGGAGACCCGGTGGCGCGCTCGCGGGGGGCGGAGCTCGTGCTGACGCTTCCCTGTTCCCCGGCGCTCATCAATGGAGCCTTGCGGGGCGTGCTTGCAGCTGCGGGTGGTGCGCCCGGGGTTCGAGCCCGAAGGCCCGGCGCCGGGGCTTCGTCGAAGCTCTACGCCGACGCCATCGCCACGGTGGAAGGTGTGCTCGGCTCGGCGGCCCGGGACCTCACCCCCGACCTGGACGGGGCAAGGCTGATCGCAGAGCGCATCCACACGAGTCTGCTGCTGGACAACGTACTCGTGAACCGGTCGCTGGAACCGCATACGCCCTACGACCTCGCCAGCCACTCGACCAATGTCGCGGTGATCGCCGGAAAGCTCGCGCTCGGAATGGCACTCGCCTCGGAGGACGTGGTGCGCACCATTCTCGCCGGTCTCGTACACGACGTCGGCATGGCGCGGCTCCCCGGAGAACTGCTCGATAACGCCGGCCGTTTCACCCCGGAACAGCGAGAAGCCCTTCGCACTCACCCGGAATTGGGCGCCGAGATTCTCGAACCTCTCGGCGAATCCTGGAATTGGCTCGTGCGAGTCGTCCTGCAGGAGCACGAACGGCGGCAGGGTCAGGGATACCCGGTTGGACTCACGGGCGGTGCCATCGACCCGTTGGCACGGATCATCGCTGTCGCGGATGTATTCGAAGCGCTCTCGCATCCGCGGACGTATCGTTCCCCGAATACCGCCCTCGAAGCGCTGGAGCAGATCGCGACGATGGGCGGCGAGTGGTTCGATCCCGGAGTGGTGTCCGCGCTCGTCAACGAAATCTCGGCCTTCCCCCTGGACAGCTACGTGCAACTGACTTCCGGCGAGATCGGACGGGTGACCGCCACCGATCCGGAGAATCTCTTCCGTCCCGAAGTCGAACTCCTCTGGGACTCGGAATGGAATCGGATTGACCCGCCGCGGCGACTCGAACTGGCGCGGGAACCCGGCATGACCGTGGCGCGGCTGCTTCTGGCGAACGAACTGCCGCTGACCTGAGACCCGGCGCAGGTCTCGATCGCCGGCCAGCGCCCCGCGAGGGTCGGTTCAGAGCGCCTCGATCCGGTAGGACCGCGAGTCGGCGTCGAACTCGATCAGGCGCACGGATCGGCCGAATCGGATACCCGGATCCGAGGTGTGCACCCTCACGATGTGCATGACACCGTCCTCGTCCCTCCACTGGGCGCGACCCGACCCGGGCTCCCTCCCGACCTCGCGGCTGATCATGCGGGCTTCCGTCTCCTCCAGCCCGGCAACCGTGAACGACAGTCCCTCAACCGCCGGGAAGAGCTTCCTGCGCGCCCGCTCCACGGTCCACCCGATGACTGCACCGATCGCGACAGACGCAGCGAGGACGAGCACGAAGCGATCTTCGTAGTCTTCGATGCCCAGGTCGTGCAGGGCGCCGTTCCAGGTGAGACCGACGACCCCTGCCGCCACCAGACCCGTCGAGAGCGCGGTGCCGCGTCGGCGGCTGGAACGCCTGAGAATGCCTGTCAGTGCTCCGGCAAGAACAAAGAGCACGAACGGGAGGTTGTACCAGCGGGCCAGGAATTCGAAGTAATTCACTTCGTCACCCGACCCGCCGGCATGCGACGCTCCAGCCTCAGAGCGACAGGAGGCTCATCGTCCCGCGTACGGCTTCCGCCGACGCGGCGAGGGCTTGCTGCTCCGCGTCCGTCAGTGGCACCTCGAGGACTGCTTCGAGACCCGTCCTGCCCAGTTTGCAGGGAACGCCGAGAAACAGTCCATCGAGGCCGAACTCACCGTCCAGCCAGGCTGCGCAGGGAAGGATCCGTTTCTTGTCCCGCACGATCGCCTCGACCATCTGTACCGCGGCTGACGAAGGCGCGTAGTAGGCGCTGCCCGTGCCGAGCAGCTTCACGATCTCGCCACCACCCTTCCGGGTGCGTTCCACCAGGGCCTCGATCCGCTCCTCGGACAACAACTCCGTCAACGGAATGCCACCGACGGTGACCGTGCTGACGATCGGGACCATGCTGTCGCCATGGCCACCCAGCACGAGGGCCTGGATGTCCTGCACGCTGACATCGAGCTCGAGCGCGATGAAGCTCCGGAACCGGGCCGTATCGAGAATTCCGGCCATGCCCACCACCCGCTGGCGATCGAATCCCGTCGTCTTCATCGCGACATAGGACATGACGTCGAGCGGATTCGTGACCATGATGATGATCGAATCCGGACTGTGCCGGGCAATCTCCTTCGAGATCCCGGCGATGATCTCCGAATTCTTGCGCAGAAGGTCGTCACGGCTCATCCCCGGCTTCCGGGCGAGCCCTGCCGTGACCACGTAGATGCCCGACCCGGCGGTCTCGGCATACCCCTGTGCGCCAATCACCCGCGTATCGAATCCTTCGACCGGGGCCGACTCCCACTGGTCCAGTGCTTTGCCCTGGGGGACTCCCTCCAGGATGTCAACTACCACCACTTCCCGCGCGAGCTCCCGCTCGGCGATCCTCTGGGCCGCCGTGGCTCCGACGTGCCCCGCTCCGACTACGGTGATCCTGTCCACGATGAACCGTCCGTTCCTCGGGTTGGTGGATGCGAAGGGACGCTTGATTCCGGCACGCTCGTCCCGGGGGGACGGATCCGATGCGCACCGGTGGAATGCAACCTACCGGGGCGGCCCGGTTCCGCAACCGGGCCAGGGACCACTCGCCGACCGGAGCGTCTCAGTTTCGGCGGGCGACCAGCATGTCGGCCCGGCGTGCGGCCTCGTTCGCGATGGCTTCGAGGGCTCGATCCCAGCGTTCGGGACTCATCCGGTCCGCGAACATCTCCAGCAGTTCGACGATCTCGAGTGCCTCGCCCCTGGTCAGCGCGTCATCGGGCGACCCCTCCTCGAGTCGTTCCCTGAGGTCCAGAAGGCGCGTACGTCCGTCCTGATACAGCTTCCGCTCTTCCCATGTCACCGGGGAGATCTCCTCTTCTGAATCATCCACCAATCTGACTCAAGGCGCCAAGCCCTCCGGATCCCGAGTCACTTCCTTTGATCAGCATGTGCCGCTGCGGCTTCTCCCGCAGGGCGCGTTCCACTTCTGAACCAACTGCACGGCCGGCTCGCAGGGGCGTCTTCAGATCGACCTCGTGGGTCCCGAACAGACAGGTGCGGAGACGGCCGTCTGCCGTGAGCCGGACTCGATTGCAGCTGTCGCAGTAGTTGTGCGAGAGCGGCGTGATGACGCCGACCGAGCCGACCGCACCGGGAAAGCGGAAATACCGGGCGGGACCGTTGCCACGTGGGCCTGCATCCGGCAGCAGTTCGGAGAGTGAGTCGAGTCGCTCGAGCACCTCGTCGGCCCCGATGAACCGGTCCGCCAGGTGCAGGTTCTCACCCACCGGCATCAGCTCGATGAATCGCACGTGCCAGGGTCTCGTCCGCGTCAGTTCCGCGAACTGAGCCACCTCGTCATCGTTGAGTCCCCGCAACAGAACCGTATTGATCTTGATGGGCGAGAATCCCGCACGCTCCGCCGCGTCTATGCCTGTCATGATCTCGTCGAATACGCGCACGGGTCGCCGCGCGATCTCCTCGAACCGGTCCCGTCTCAGAGTGTCCAGGCTGATGTTCACGCGGTCTACTCCCGCCAGCCGGAGCTCGGTCGCGAATCGCGGCAGGAGAATGCCATTCGTCGACAGCGAGATCTCTTCGAGGTCCTCGACCTCGCGAAGCAGTCTCACCAGCACCGGAAGATCCTGGCGGATCAGCGGTTCGCCTCCCGTGATCCGTATGCGACGGAGTCCCATTCCCACCATCTCCCGGACGATCGCCGTGATCTCCTCGTAGGTGAGAAGCTCCGCCCGGGGAATCCACTCGAATCCCTCCACCGGCATGCAGTAGTTGCAGCGGAGGTTGCACTTGTCGATCACCGATATCCGAAGGTAGTCGATCGTGCGGCCGAAACCGTCTCTCATTCCGAGACCCCCGCTCCGGCGTCCGGCGTTACCCCGTCAAGCCACTCGCTCGAGCCATCCCGGTACTCTTCGCGCTTCCACACGGGCAGTCTGACCTTCACCTGCTCGATCACGTATCGCGCGGCCTCGAACGCGTCGGACCGATGCATCGCCGACACGGCGATGGCCACGCTGACCTGGCCGATTTCGAGCGTCCCGGTTCTGTGGAATACAGCGACCGAGCCCGCCGAATGGAGACGAGCCGCCTCGGCGGCGATGTCCCGAAGCATTTCGTCTGCCATCTCCGGATAGGCGTCGTAGTGCAGCCGCACGACCTCCCGACCGCGATTTCGCGTCCTGACGCGTCCCTCGAAGCAGACCACGGCCCCGTCCTCGTCCGACCCCACCCGTTCGGCGAGACTCGACGCTGAGATCGGTCGATCGACCACGCCCACGAGCAGCCGCGGCTCAGCCACCGGCCACCGGAGGGATCAGGGCAATCTCGTCACCGCGGGAGAGCACGCGGGAGCCGTCGGCGTACTGCCGGTTCACGGCCACCGTTGGAAGGCCGGGGAGGCTTGCCAGAGCCGGCATCTCCCGGAGCCGGGACACGAGTTCCTCGACCCGCGCTCCTTCGGGCACGGACAGATTCAGATTCGGAGCTCCGACGAGTTCCCGATAGTGGCCGAACAGCTGAACGCGGATCGGGATCTCGCCGACCGTCATTCTGCAGGCCGACCTTTGTCGGCCGCTCCTGCTGTGACCGGGTTTTCCTGCCCGTCCGATTCTGACGGGACCTCGGTCGCCAGCAGGGTAAGGAGCTTCCCGACCGCGTCATTGCGCCTCAGCGTGCTCACCCGGACACGCGTGCCACGTCCCTCGGGATCCGGGAAGGCCGACACGGCGACCGTGCTGCGGAAGGTCTCGACGGCCAGATGTCCGTCTCCCTGCTCGACCACGGTCGCGGGCAGCGGCGACCCCGGATCCGTGAAGAATCCTCTCGCCACCTCTATGGCCGCACCCGGCTCCAGCGCAGTAATCGTCTCACTGATCATCGATCACGACCCTTTCGGCCTGCTTGACGCCTTCGATGCGCCAGGAATACGTTTTCACCTGACGCGAAGGGTTCCCGTGCCGCTCTGACGCCGGGACCCTCGCTGAACGCGGGGCGAAAACTATCGTCCCACCCCATCCGCTTCAATTACCCGACGCGGGAGTTGTCGTGCGTTTCTCAAGCAATGTCTCCGCCCTGAAGCCATCCGCGACCCTGGCCATCACGGCTCGCGCCCGGAAAATGCGCTCCGAAGGCCGATCGATCATCGACCTCTCCGCCGGAGAGCCCTCGTTTGCCACGCCCGAGGTCGCAGCCGAGGGATCGGCCGCCGCCGTCCGGGCCGGCAGGACCGGCTACCCGCCGACGCCCGGATTTCCCGAGCTGCGCGAGGGGGTCACACGCTACCTGATCGAGACCTCGGCGCATGCTCCCGATGACCCGACCGGCGTCCTGGTCAGCGCGGGAGTCAAGCAGGCGCTCTTCAACCTCTGCTTCTCCCTGTTCGGAGAGGGAGACGAGGTCCTGATCCCGGCGCCGTTCTGGACCTCGTACGTCGCGATCGTGGAGCTCTCCCGGGCGACGCCGGTGGTCGTTCCCACCGACTTCGACGACTCCTTCGCGCTGACCGTCGATCGGCTCGAGTCGATGCGGACCGAGGCGACCCGAGGTCTGTTTCTCAACAGCCCGTCCAATCCGTCCGGGGCGGTAATGGACCACGGTACGCTGGAAAGCATCTGCGCCTGGGCAGGTGAACACGGAATCTGGATACTTTCCGACGAGATCTACCGTCGGCTTCACTACGATGGATCGGCGGCTCCGTCCGTCTTCGACGTCAAGGACCGACCGGATCACGTCGTTGCGATGGATGGAATGTCCAAGGCGTTCTCGATGCCCGGCTGGCGCATCGGCTGGGCCGTCGGGCCGCCCGAGCTCATCAAGAAGGCATCGGATTTCCAGAGCCAGACGACCTCGGCCGCCGCCGGCCCCTCGCAGTTCGCTGCAGCTGCCGTTCTCGCTTCGGAAGGCCGGGAGAAGGTCATTGCCGACTTCAGGACCATTCTGGACAGGCGCCGAAGATCGGCGCATGCGGAGCTGCAGGGCATCGACGGACTCGAGGTCCCCCTCCCGCCGGGCGCGATCTACCTGTATGGCCGCATCGCCGGCGGCGCGGGGGAGGCGGATTCGGCCGGAATCGCGGAGGCGTTGCTGCAGGAGACCGGGGTCGCCTGCGTGCCCGGTGAGGCATTCGGAACCCCCGGATTCCTGAGGCTCAACTTCTCCGTGGACGACGAGACGCTGGCCCGGGGTGCCGAACTGCTGCGGGACTGGTTCTCTAAGCGCTGATTGACGGGTCGGACGATCCGCGCTCCCGGATTCGGGTCGTCGCGCGGACCGTCAGCCCCGGGCGAGAGAGTGCCTTCAGGGTACCCTCTCGTCGACTTCCGCCTTGAACAGCCGCGAAGGCTTGAACACCGGAACCGCCCGCGACGGGACTTCGACAGTCTCGCCGGTGCGCGGATTGCGAGCGATGCGAGGTCGCCGCTCGCGCACCTTGAAGGTTCCGAACCCGCGGATCTCGATGTGCTCTCCGTTCGCGAGAGCCAGCTTCACCGCGTTGAGGAAGGCGTCGACGACCGCACCGCAGTCCTTCTTCGTCACGCCAGGCCCGATCGCTTCGTATACCTGTTCGACCAGGTCCGCTTTCGTCATGGCAGATCTCCTCTCACCGCGGGTTCAAGGCACCTCCGGGCGCCCATGCGTCATGGCCATTCATATCTCAATCGGGGCGTGTTCGGCGCCCCGCCGGTTACCGGCGCGACCCAGCTCGCGAGCCGGGTTTCCTCGATGCCCCCCAGCAGCAGGTCCAGCAATCCAATTCGCTGGCGCGTGGGACGGACGGTATGGGGGCGTGTACCCAGGCCTGCCATCTCTCCAGCCACATCCAGTGCGTCCTGAAGGGTCCCGATTCTGTCGATCAGTCCCATCGTGAGCGCCCGCTCGCCGGAGAAGATCCTCCCATCGGCGAGTTCCTCGACGCGCGAGCGATCCATGTCGCGTCCCTGCATGACCGCCTCGACGAACTGATTCCAGACGTCATCCACGAGGTCCTGGAGAACCCGGCGCTCCTCTTCGGACAACTCCCGTACCGGCGACCCGATGTCCTTCAGACGACCGCTCTTCACCACTTCCAGTTCCACCCCGACTTTGCGGAACAGCTCCTCGGCGTTCGGGAACTGCATGATCACGCCGATCGAGCCGGTGATCGAACCGGGGAGAGCGAAGATCGAGTCGGCGGGAAGCGCTACGTAGTAGCCACCGGAGGCCCCCACGTCCCCGATCCACGCGATCACGGGGCGCTCGTCCTCGCGACGCAGGCGCTCCAGCTCTCCATAGATGGCCTGCGACGCGCCGACGCCTCCGCCCGGTGACCGGATTTCCACCACGAATGCCTGCACCGAAGGATCTTCGCGGAAGGCATTGAGGTCTTTGACGAACTGTCGTTCGGAGTCGATGATCCCTGTAATCGGGAGTACCGCCACCCGGTCGTGGGTCAGGCCGGGTACACGGTCCCCGAACAGCAGCCGCGCGGAGAGGATCGCTCCCGACGCGAACAGCAGCAGGATGAGCAGGATGCCGAGTGCACCGTTTCTTGACTGCAAGCCGTTATGCCCCCAGAGGATCGGGAAGGCACGGAACGTGTCGGAGTCCGGAAGAGCCCTTCACGGCCTCCGCCGAGGGAGAAACGTAGCTGCGGGCCTCGAGTCCTGTCAACCAGTTGGGGAATCGGTACTTGCGCTGATCGCTTCTACGAACCGCTCGAACAGGTACCGGCTGTCGTGTGGTCCCGGGGCCGCTTCGGGGTGATATTGTACCGCAAATACCGGAAATTCTTCGTGCGCAACACCTTCGATCGTTCCGTCATTGAGGTTCCGGTGCGTGACGCGCAGCCCGGGCGCTCCCGCCACGCCATCGCCCTCCCCTTCGATCGCGAAGCCATGATTCTGAGAGGTGATCTCGACGGCGCCCGTATCGAGATTCCGGACGGGGTGATTGCCGCCTCTGTGACCGTAGGGCAGCTTCCATGTCCTTCCGCCGAGGGCCCTTGCGAGAAGCTGGCAACCGAGACAGATGCCGAATATCGGCAGGCCCGCGTCCACCAGCGAGCGGATCTTTTCGGCCGCGCCCGGAATCGCCTCCGGATCGCCCGGACCGTTGGAAATGAAGATCCCCGCCGGCCGCTCGGCGAGTATGTCCTCGACCGAGACGGATGCAGGCTCGACCCGGACCCTGAATCCTGAATCGGCGATCAGCTCCAGGCTCTTGCGCTTCACACCGTAGTCGATGCAGACCACGACGCCCCGCTCGGCCCCGCGCGCTTCGAGCTCATAGCGTTCGGGAGTGGAGACTCCGGTGGCCAGGTCTCTGCCCTGCATCACAGGCTCCGCTCGCAGTTTCTCGAGACCCTGCTCATCGCTCCAGGCACCCGGCATGATCAAGGCACGCATGGCTCCGAGCTCGCGCACGTGCCGGGTCACGGCACGCGTGTCGACATCGACGAGCGCCGGAATCCGGTGTCGGGCGAGATACTGCGGGAGCGACTCCTCGGCCCGCCAGGACCGGCCGGCCGGAGCGAGTTCCCGGACCACGAAGCCCGCCACCCACGGGCGCCGCGACTGCGCATCCTGCTCGGTCACCCCATAATTCCCGATCATCGGAGCCGTCATCACGACGATCTGCCCGGCGAATGACGGATCGGTAAGAACCTCCTGGTATCCCGTGAGGTTCGTCGTGAACGCGATCTCTCCCACGCCCGGGTCCCCCCCACCGGCCAGGCGTCCCGGGAACCGTCGACCGTCTTCCAGCAGCAGGGCTCCATCCTGGGCTTGCGTCAGCGGCACGGGCTTCGTCCCTTCAGGCTCGATCCTGGTTTCCGCACCACCCCGCGGGGCGCGCATTGTTCGAGAAAACGGTGTATATCTACGCAGACGAGTCCTGCCTGGGCAACCAGTTCCGGGATCGTGCCCGTCCGGGCGCCGCCGCTGGACTGATCGAACGGTTCGACGAACGACGGGGCTGGTACCGCAGGGACTATGCGGTCTTCGAGGCAGACACCACCAACAACCGGATGGCGATTCGATCGGCGATCGTGGGACTCGAGAGTCTCAAGCGGCCCTGCGATGTCGTATTCACCTCGGACAGCCAGTACCTCGTGAAGGGAATCTCCGAGTGGGTTCACGGCTGGGCGCGGAAGGGTTGGAGACGCAAGGGGGGGCCCATCGAGAATCTCGAGTCGTGGCAGAGGCTGGTGGAGTGCACCCGCCGACACAGAATCGAGTGGCGCTGGGTGCGAGGTCACGCCGACCACCCCAAGAACGAATACGTGAATGATCTGGCGGTACGGACGGCCCGTGACGGGCGATCGATCGAGGGACTCGTCCCCTCCGGCTTCGAAACGTGGATCGAAGAACGGCAGGAGGAGGGGAAATTTCTCGATTTCCTCGACCTTCCCCCCGATGCCCCGTTCCGTCCTGTTCCTCCGGCGCCGGGATGAAGAGCGGGCCACTCACTCGAGTGGCCCGCTGGATTTCGCCTTCACGCTCAAAGCGCATCCGGATCCGCGCGACGGGCGCCGATCCAGAGACGGTAATCAGTTCCCGCCGTCCGTCTCCTCGGGGGTACCGGCGGGGACCGGAGCCGGCTGCTCCCCCACCCCCGCATCGCCGGCGTCTTCGAGTATGGACGGAGGCGCGTCGCCCTCGGACTCCAGCACCGAGGTCGGCGCCGCGCCGGGAGACTGAAACTCGGATCGCAGGATCGACTCCGCCGGGCCCGAGGTACGAGCCGAGAGGATCGCGAGAAGAAGAGCGAGGGCCAGGAATGTCGCTCCGCCGATCCAGGTGGCGCGGGTCAATACCGTGGCCGCCTGCCGTCCGCCCATGATCGAATCCGTAGACGAGGACGCACCACCGAACTCGGCTGCCAGTCCTCCTCCCTTCCCCGACTGCAGAAGGATGATCCCGATGAGAAAGACAGCCACGAGGCTGATCAGAATAACGAGTAGCGTAAACATCCGTCCCCAATCTCCGGTGCACAAAAAAGACTCTGCGGACCGCCGGGCCCGCAGAGTGGCAAAACGTAGCGCAGAATCCGCACAGCGTCAACGTGGACGGTCTGTTCAGCCCGGCGCGAGCCGCGCCGAGCAGATCGCCGAGAACGACTCGGGGTCGAGGCTCGCCCCTCCTACCAGTACCCCGTCCACGCCGGGCGCCGCCATCAGCTCATCGATGTTCCCCGGCTTCACACTGCCGCCGTATAGAATTACCGATGCCGCGGCGAGATCCGGGCCGGCACCTGCCCCGATCGCCGAGCGCACGATGCCATGCGCTTCCTCGGCGTCGGTTGGCGACGCGGTAAGCCCGGTTCCGATCGCCCAGACCGGTTCGTAGGCCCAGGTCAGTCCGCCGGCCGGCACGACCGAGAGGACTCCCCGAATCTGCCGGTCAAGCACCGCCTCGAGCCGGCCCGCTTCGCGCTCTTCCAGTGTCTCTCCAATGCAGACGACCGGCTTCAGGCCGGCCTCGAGGATGCGCGCCGTCTTCAAGGCGACGATCGCGTCGTCGTCTCCGAACTCCCGGCGCCGCTCTGAGTGACCGGCGAGCGCCCATGTCGCACCGGCCTCCGCCGCCATCGGTGCCGACACGGCCCCCGTGTGCGCGCCCTCCAACTCCTGGTGGACATCCTGAATCCCGACCTCCAGGTCGGGACGGCCTGCCGACGCGCGTACGAACGCTTCGAGGCTGATCGACGGCGGGAAGAACGCGACACGTCGATCGTCGTGTGGCGCGTAGTTCGACAGGAAGGACTCGACGAAATCCGCTGTCTCGCGCGGGCCCTTGAACATCTTCCAGTTGGCCGCGAAGAGCGGTCTCTGCCGTTCGGTCATTTCCCCACCTTGTCCAGGGCTTCCAGTCCCGGCAGAACACCGTGTGCGAGATACTCCAGCGCAGCACCACCGCCGGTCGACACGTGAGACACGGCGCCCGCCAGACCTGCCTGTCGGATTGCACTCGCCGAGTCGCCTCCCCCCACCACCGTGAACGCACCCTCGGCCGTCGCCTCGGCTGCCGCTCTCGCAATTGCGACCGTGCCGGAATCGAACCCGGGACGCTCGAACAGGCCCATCGGTCCGTTCCAGAAAAACGTCCGGCTCTGCTGAATCGCGTGCTCGAAGGTCTCCCGCGCCCGGGGACCGATATCGAAGGCCGCACGGTCCGGCGGCACCCGGTCCGCTCTCACGATCTCTGAGAGAGTCGCATCGGGCGCCCCGGCTTCGGCCACCACCAGATCGGACGGCAGGCTGAGTCGGTGCTCGGGCCGTCGGAGAAATCCCGCGGCCACCTCCAGCGCTTCCTCTTCGACCAGCGAGTTGCCCATGTCGTGCCCTTCCGCCTTCAGAAAGGTGTTCGCCATGGCGCCACCGATCAGTACCGCATCGGCTCGGTCGAGAAACGCCTCGATCAGAGGGATCTTGTCGGAGATCTTGGCGCCACCGAAGGCGACCACGAACGGCCTGCTGCGCGGATTGCGCAGCTCTGCGAACGCCTCGAGCTCCGACTCTACCAGCAGTCCTGCGACAGCCGGATTCAGCAACTCGGCGACGCCCACCACCGAGGCATGCGCCCGGTGCGTGCTGCCGAATGCGTCATTCACGAACAGGTCGCCCAGCCGCGCGAGCCGCCGCGAGAGATCCGGGTCGTTCTTCGTCTCGCCGGGGAGAAAGCGGGTATTCTCGAGGAGCAGCACGGCTCCGGGTTCGAGTGCCTCGGTCGCGGCCACGGCTGCATCCGTATCCGTCTCCGGAAGAAAGTGAACCGGGGCCCCGAGGAGCTCGGCGAGGATCGGGGCCACCGGCGCCAGCGAGTACCGGGACACCACTTCCCCCTTCGGCCTTCCCAGGTGAGACAGCAGAACAGGTCGCGCCCCCCGCTCGATCAAATACTCCAGAGTCGGAAGGCTGGCCTCGATCCGGTTGGTATCCCGTACCGTTCCGTCCTCGTCCATCGGGACATTGAAATCCACCCGGACGAGAGCCCTGCGCCCGTCGAGGTCCGCCGGGTCGAGATCCCGGATGGTCCTGGTTCGCATGTCGTCTCCCGGATCAAAGATGTTCGCCGATCCGGCGCGCGAGGTCCACGCATCGGCTCGAATAGCCCCATTCGTTGTCGTACCAGGAGACCACCTTCACGAGATTTCCGTCTACCACTGACGTGAACGGCGCGTCCACGATCGAACTGCGGGGATCGCCGATGTAGTCGACCGATACGAGCGGAGACTCCTCGTATCCGAGAATGCCTGCCAGCGCACCTTCGGAAGCCGAACGCATGGCGGCGTTGACCTCTTCCACGCTCGTGTCCTTCTCCACCGTCGCTACCAGGTCCACCACCGAGACGTTCGGTGTCGGCACCCGCATCGCCATGCCGTCGATCTTCCCCTTCACGGCGGGCAGGACCAGCCCGGTGGCCTTGGCCGCTCCCGTCGATGTCGGGATGATCGAGACAGCCGCCGCTCTCGCGCGACGCAGGTCCTTGTGGGGAAGATCGAGTATGCTCTGGTCGTTCGTGTAGCTGTGAACGGTCGTCATGAGACCATTGCGGAAGCCGAATGCATCCACGAGGACCTTGACCACCGGGGCGACGCAATTCGTCGTGCAGGACGCGTTCGAGATGATGTTGTCCGTGGACGGATCGTAGTTCTGGTCGTTCACACCCAGCACGATGGTAATGTCGGGGTCCACCGCCGGAGCTGTGATCACGACCTTCTTCGCTCCCGCGTCGAGGTGCTTCTGGGCGTCGGGGCGCTTCCTGAACAGGCCCGTTGCCTCGAAGACGATATCGACGTCCAGCTCGGCCCAGGGAAGCCGGGCCGGATCCCGTTCCGAAAGGACGGTGAAGCGCTCCCCGTCGATCACGAGGTCGTTCCCATCGACCTCGACCGTACCGTCAAACCGTCCATGCACCGAGTCGTAGCTGAACAGGTGAGCGAGCGTGGAAGCATCGGTGAGGTCGTTGATGGCCACGACATCGAGGTCACCGAGACCCTCCTTGAGCGCAGAACGAAGGATGTTGCGGCCGATGCGGCCGAATCCGTTGATGGCGATCTTCACCGACATATCACTTCTCCTCGATGCTGAGGGAACGGACGGATGCGAACGGGGCCCACGTGCCCCGAAGATCTCAAGCTTGCAGGGAAAACCTGCCGTGGACAAGACCCCGCAAGGTCAGGCGGCCGGGCTGCGCGGAGGCGTGCGGGCAAAGCTCACGGCTCCGGCGCACGGCACCCGAGCTTCGAGCAGTGCCTGACAGCACTCGGCGAGCGTCGCTCCCGTCGTGATGACGTCGTCCACCAGGAGCACCGGACTCCCCTCTGCAGCGTCCGAGCCGGGGGCCAGCCGGAAGGCCCCGGCCACGTTGCCCGCGCGCTCCCGTAGACCCGAACGGGTCTGCCTTCGTCGCATGCGAGTCCGTTCGAGGATAGACCGGACGGGCCAATCGAGCTCCCGCCCGAGCCCCTCGGCAAGGAGCTGTGCCTGGTTGAATCCCCGTTCGCGCAAGCGCGCGGGCGTGAGCGGCACCGGAACGAGGAGGCAGGGACCGGGACACACGCGACGGGCGGACGGTGCCATCAGGGAGCCCATGCGAGATCCCAGCGATGTCCAACCCTCGTACTTCAGTCCGTGCACCAGCCTCGTCGCCGGTTGAGAAAGAAGGAATGCCGAGTCCGCCCGCTGCAGCGCTTCGGGCCATCCGCAGCATTCCGCGCAGCCGTCCGGGGCCGAAAGATCTCTGAAGGCCGTGAAACCGCAGCGCGGACACCGGGGCGCCGGGATCTCGCGGAGTCGGGTTTCGCACGAGCCACACAGGGGCGCACGTCCGGCCTCGGTCGTGGCGGAGCATGCCACGCAGACCTGCGGAAACAGAAAATCGAAGGCCAGTCCGGCGAGTTGGATCCCCTGCCGGGCGATGCGACCCCCGACGGCGACGAGCTCGCTGTCGGCCCGGTGCGGGGCGAGTGAGGTCATCGGACGGCGGCTCCGACCAGCGCCTCCCTCATCGCGACACGCACCCGACGGGTGATTCGGATGCCGAGCCAGCGCTCCAGGGAGAGGACGCCCTGCTCCAGAAGCACCCTCATGCCGTCTTCCGCCGTCCAGCCGCAGGCGCGCGCGTGGTGGCACCAGGCCGTGCCCCCGGGGCGGTAAACCAGGTCCAGCGCATGCCCCGGTTCCGTCCCGGAGAGGGAGACGGGTAGCGGATCTCCTTCTTCGAGCCCGACGCTCGTCGCCTGGATGACGAGATCCCATCGACCCGCTCCCGAACCCGCGTCTCCTCCGCTGAGCCTCGCATCACCCTGAGAAGCCACCAGCTCGGATGCCCTTTCCCCGGTCCGATTTCGCACGTGTACCGCAGCGGCACCGGATGCCAGCGCGGCCACCACGGCTGCCGTCGCCGCTCCGCCCGCTCCGACGATCAGCACGCGCGAGCCGACCGGCTCGAATCCGGGCATCGAATCGAGAACCGCTCGGATCCCTCCCACGTCCGTGTTGTCACCCGCCAGCCGACCGGCTTCGTCCAGCCAGAAACAGTTGCAGGCCCCGGTTCGCCGGACGACTTCGGTCGACACCTCGAGGACCTGCGCCGCCCGCCGCTTGTGGGGGAGTGTCACGTTGCCCCCGCCGTCGGCCGCGAGATCGAACATCGCCGACTCTATGGCGGCCGGGTTTCGAGCTCGTACCCTGACCAGCTCGTAGGACGCCTCGACACCCAGCTCCCGAAATGCAGCCCGGTGCATGGCGGGCGAGAGCGAGTGTCCGACGGGATCGCCGATCAGCCCATACCTTCGGCTTCCTTCCCCGGGCACGGTGCTCACCGGATCCACCCGTACAGCGGGCCCAACGGACTCAACCCGCTCGCTCTCTGGCGATTCTGACAAGAAGCGCGTGCACACACTCGTCTATCGCGTTCCAGGTCTCCTCATAGACCTCAGGCCCGGCGCCGAACGGATCGGGCAGGTCCGAGCCGTGGGCCGGATGCATGCCCGGGAGGACCGACGTCGCCAGGATGACCATCGCCTGAGGGTCGAGGCGCAGCACCTCGCGAGCGTGACGATCGGTCATCGCGACCACCAGATCGGCCTCCTCGATCCGTTCGGTCGTAAGCTGTCGGGACCGATGGGACTCGAGGCTCGCTCCACGTGCTCTCGCAATCGCCTGCGCCGGAGCCGAAGCGGGCGCTCCTTCGGCCGCCGAGGTACCCGCGGAGGTCGCCTCGATGCCTTCGAGGCCTGTCGCTTCCGCTCGATCTCGTGCCAGCAGCTCGGCCATGGGACTGCGGCAGGTATTCCCCGTGCAGACGAAGAGCAACCGAAGGGGCCTCATGGCAGGCTCTCGATCCGAACTGAACGGCCGATCGCTCGCTCGATCTGCTCGCGACGTATCGCCCCTTCACGAACGAGTCTTGGCACGGCCGACCGAAGCGAGAGAAGGGTCGAGGGCGGAGGACCAGGCAGATCTCCCGCCGACAGGAAATACAGCGGGTCATCGATCTCGGGCATGGCGCGCAAGATCCGTCGCGCCTCACGAATCGTTCTCGCGGGCGGCTCGCCGGTGAGGTTCAAGCTCGTCGACCCGATCTCTGCGCCCATTCGAGCCAGTAACCGCCGCATGACCGGGTGCGCCTCAGCCCGAACCGCGAGCCCCCGTTCGGATCCGTCGTCCAGCACCAGGGTGAGCGGACCGGGCCAGAACTCGGTCACGAGCGACTCGGCCTCGTCACTCCAGCGGATCTCCGGGTGAAGCGTCCGGAGCTGTTCGACATCGCGCACGAGACGCAGGATCGGGATGGACTCGGCCCTGCCCTTCAGTCGGGCGACGGTGGAGTCTGAACTGCCATCCGCGCCCCCGATCCCGTACACCGACGTCGTAGGGTGAACCAAGATGGCGCCCGCTCTCAGAGCCTCGCAGGCTGCTGCTTCCCACTCGGGCTCCCCGGGGACACGGATTTCGACGAAGGTCGCCACGATCTCAGACTTCCGGGGGCGCCGGCGGCTCGATCCCGGCGAGCCGGGTGTGTCCACCCGCGACCAGCCACTCGGCCAGCGCGAAGTCGGCTCGGGTCGTGATCTTGAGATTCACGGGATCACCGTCTATCACCTGCACCGGCACTCCGAATCGCTCCGCCAGCGCCGCGTCGTCGGTTGCCGTTGCCGCCTCCTGCTCCGCCCTCACGTGAAGCTCGGAAAGCAGGCGGGCCGGAAACGCCTGCGGCGTCTGAACGGTTCGAAGTCGGTCCCGGTCGAGGGTGGCGAGGACCCGGGATCCGTCATCGATCATCTTCACCGTGTCCGTGACGGGGAGCCCTGGAATCGACGGCCCGTTCTGGCTCGCATCGATGAGTCTGTCGATCAGCGACGGGGTTACGAAGGGCCTGGCGCCATCGTGGACGAGCACGACCTCGGCACGATCGGAGACCGCCTTCAGCCCCAGCGCGACAGACTCCCGGCGGGTCTCACCACCCGCGACCACGCCGTCGGCGAGCTCGACGAGCCAGGGCGGCGGGTCCTCCTTCACGTCGGCGGGCACGACGACCACCAGTTCGAAGACCCGCGGATGCCGAGCCAGCGTGCGGGCGCTCCACGAAAGCAGAGGAGCACCTCCGAGCGGCCGGAACTGCTTCGGTTCGCCACCGAACCGGGATCCGGTTCCCGCAGCGACGATCACGGCCGCGGCGCTCACCCGGTCTCCAGCAAGGCGAGCGCCTCGGAGAGCGTGCTCACGTACCGGGCGGCGGCGACCTTTCCCAGAGACGGACGCAATGCCGCAGGCAGTACGACGGAATCGAAGCCGGCCCTGACCGCGGCCGCGACACGCGTCTCGGCGTGCGAGATCGCTCTCAACTCTCCGCCCAGGCCGATCTCGGCGGCGAAAGCGAATCCTCCGGCGATCGGCCGATCGAGACTCGCCGAAGCCAGCGCCGCCGCGACCGCGAGATCCGCCGCCGGATCGGTGAGGCGGAGACCGCCGATCACGCTCAGGAAGACATCGCAGCCCCCCAGGTCCAGGTCCGCTCGGCGCTCGAGGACGGCCAGGAGAATCGTGAGACGACGCGGGGGAAATCCGGTGGCGATCCGCTGGGGCGTCGAGTAACGGGACGTCGCAGTCAATGCCTGCACTTCCGCGGGAAGAGGCCGCGTTCCGTGAAGTGGTACTGCGACGGCCGAGCCGCTGACGCCTTCCGGCCGGTCCTCGATGAACAACCCGCCCGGATCCGGGACCGGCTCCAGACCGGAACCGGTCATGCGGAACACCGCCAGCTCGTCGACGCTTCCGAATCGATTCTTGCTCCCCCTGAGCAGCCGGTGCTCGCCGAGTCGATGGCCCTCGAAGTGAAGGACGACATCCACGAGGTGTTCGAGCGTGCGGGGCCCGGCGAGCGAACCGCCTTTGGTCACGTGACCGACGAGGACCGTGGCTGCTCCGGTGGCCTTCGCCCGTGCCTGGAGCGCCGCGGAGCAGGTCCGGACCTGGGTAACAGTGCCCGGAGCGGAATCGAGATCGTTGCTCCACAGCGTCTGGATCGAGTCGATGCAGACGAGGTCCGGAGCTTCGGCTTCCGCGGCAGCCATGACCACATCCAGGCGGTCCGTGGCCACGAAGCGGAGATCTGACGTTCCGGATCCCAACCGTGCCGCGCGGAGCCCCACCTGCTCCCTCGACTCCTCTCCCGACACGTACAGAACCCGGGCGCCGCCCTGTTGAGCGCGACCGGCGAGCTGCAGCAGAAGCGTGGATTTGCCCACACCCGGAGCGCCACCGAGCAACAGGACGGACCCGGGAACGAGCCCGCCACCCAGCACCCGATCCACCTCGCCGAATCCCACGGGGCGCCGCTCCGCACGCGCCGTGTCGTCGGTCGGGCCGCCGAGCCGACTCACCTCGGCGGCAGCCGCTCCCGGCGACGGATCGGACCGCCTCGACCCGCGCCCGCCGCTTCCCACGGGCGCGGGCGCCTCGACGAGCGTGTTCCAGGCGCCGCAGGAGGGGCACTTTCCCTCCCAGCGCAGCGACTCCCCGCCGCATTCACGGCAGAAGAAGAGAGTGCGGGTCTTCAGCTTTCCGGCCCCCTTCGCGCCAGAGACTCGAATAGCGTGTAGGGTTTGTGGAAGTAGAGGTGCACCGTGCCCGTCGGCCCGTTCCGCTGCTTGCCCACGATCAGTTCCGCCCGCCCCTCGATCGACTCGCCCTTGTCGTCGAGCATGTCGCCGTCCTTCCGATAGGCCTCTTCGCGGTACACGAACATCACCACGTCCGCGTCCTGCTCGATCGCACCGGATTCCCTGAGGTCCGCCAGCATCGGTCGCTTGTCCGTGCGTTGCTCGGGTCCTCGGGAGAGCTGCGACAGGGCGACCACCGGGATGTTCAGCTCTTTCGCGACCGCCTTCAGGGAGCGCGAGATGGCGCTGATCTCCTGCTGACGATTCTCGACGTTGCGCGGGCCTGCCATCAGCTGCAGGTAGTCCACGACGAGCATGCCGAGATTCGTCTCGGAGGCCAGACGACGTGCTTTTGCCCGCACCTCGTTGGGCGTGATCGCCGGGGTGTCGTCGATCCAGATCGGTGCCGTGTTCAGGTGTCCGGCCGCCGTCGCGAGTCGCGCGTACTCGTCGTCCTGAAGCCGGCCCCTCCGAAGCCGGCCGGAATCGACCCGCCCCTCGGCGCAGAGCAGCCTCTGAACCAGCTGTTCCTTGGACATCTCGAGGGAGAATACGGCGACCGGCACATCCTGCTCGATCGCTGCATGCTGCGCGAAGTTCAAGGCCAGCGCCGTCTTGCCCATGGAGGGGCGGCCCGCAACGACGATCAGGTCTCCCGGCTGGAATCCAGCCGTCATGTTGTCGAGGTCCGGGAATCCGGCCGCTACCCCCGTGACCGATCCCGGGCTTCGCTGCAGCTCCTCGATCCGCTCGAACGTCGGCCAGAGGATCTCCTTGATCCAGACGAAGCCCTGGCGTTCGGAAGACTGCGCGATCTGGAAGATCCTCTGCTCCGCCCGATCCAGGGTGTCATCCACCTCTCCTGCCGGAGCTTCGTAGGCGTCCTGGATGATGTCGGTCGAGGCCTCGATCAGCTTCCGGAGAACGGCCTTGTCCTGGAGGATCCGGCAGTGATACTCGATGTTGGCCGCCGTGGGCACGGCATCGACGAGTCGAGCGAGGTACGACATCCCACCGGCCGCTTCGAGCTCTCCCGCACTCTTGAGCTCATCGGAAAGCGTCACGGCGTCGATCA
The DNA here is from genome assembly GCA_965364445.1 of uncultured bacterium. Taxonomy (GTDB): domain Bacteria; phylum Gemmatimonadota; class Gemmatimonadetes; order Palauibacterales; family Palauibacteraceae; genus Carthagonibacter. The sequence continues at coordinate 42,952 of CBDTXM010000004.1, forward strand.
CTTCGCCACGGGAATAGAGGCGAATCATCCCGCGGAACACGCGTCGATTGGACTCGCGATAGAACGAGGAGTCGTCCACCATCTCCACCGCCCGGGCAACGGCGTCTCCATCGATCAGCATGGCGGAGAGCACCGAGATCTCGGCCTCCTCGGACCAGGGCGGCTGCCTCGCACCCTGGATGGCCCGGTCGCTCATCGTCGAAATCCCGGCTTCAGACATGCTTGTCTCCCGGGCTCGTTCGAAGCCGGCTCATGGTTCCACCTTCCGATCGGCGAACGGTTCGCCCGGAGCCGCGACGGAGTCGCCGTCGAGGATTTCCCGCACGCGCTGCAGGTCTTCCCACGTGGGCCGGATCCAGCCGGGATTTCGGAGCAGGGCGGCGGGGTGATACGTGACCACCAGTGGTCGTCCTTCATATCGATGGACGCTCCGGCGCATTCGACCCAGAGATTCGTTCGCCTCCAGCAGGGTGCGCGCCGCAAAGGTCCCGAACGCGATCACGAGCTCCGGGTTCACCAGCGAGAGCTGCCGGCGCAGAAAGGGTGAGCAGCTCTCGATCTCCTCGGGTGAAGGATTCCGATTCCCGGGAGGGCGGCACTTCAGGACGTTGCAGATGAACACGCCCGAGCGACCGAGCCCGACCGACTCCAGAAGGCGGTCGAGCAACTGGCCGGCACGACCCACGAAGGGCAGCCCGGTCTCATCTTCCTTCTGACCGGGAGCCTCGCCCACGCACATGACGCGAGCCTCGCGGGAGCCGTCGGCAAAGACAGGTCGGGTTCTCGTGCCGGACAGGGAGCAACGCGTGCAGGCATCAGCCACGGCCCGGAGTCGTTCGAGATCTTCGATTCCGAGGATCTCCTCGGTCCGGCCCTCTCGCGCCAGCCGAGCCAGCTCCGGATCGAGGGGAGCCGTCATCGCCCCACCCGGTGCCGTCGAAATTCCCGAAGACCCGCTCGCACCCGGCGTCCCCGCCTCCGCCGCGTGTCCGTCCCCAGCCTGTCGAGTCAAGTTCCTGGCACGCGACAGGATCTCCGAGCGCATTCCAGGTTCGCAGAACACCTCCGTCTCCCCGAGCAGTCGGCGATGACGGAGGTGGTCGGCCAGCAGACGGGCACGATTCGACACGACGCGGCTCAGCTTCCGTCCCTGAGCTGATCTTCGATCCGATCCATGAGGCGATCGGCGGCTTCCCGTTTCGACAGAAGCGGCAATTCCTCCACGGTACCGGCGGGATCCACCACCGTGATTCGATTCGTCTCGACGTCGTACCCGCTTCCGGGCGAACCCGCGATGTTGAGGGCGACGAGGTCCATGCCCTTCGCCTCGAGCTTGGAGCGGGCATTCGAAAGGCCGTCGCGCGTCTCGAGCGCGAATCCGAGCGTGAAGATGTTCGCCGATTCGCGCTGCTCTCTCGTTTCCACGAGCAGGTCCGGACCCCGCTCCAGCTCGAGCCGAAGACCCCCGGCGTCCACGTCCTCCTTCTTGATCTTCTCCTGGGACGGAGATGGCACCCGGAAATCGGACACGGCCGCCGCCATGCAGAGGACTGCGGCCCCATCGAGCTCCATACGAAGAGCGTCGAGCATCGCGTCCGCATCTTCCGTCCGGATCAGGCGTGGTCCGTGGGGCGCAGGCACGGTCGCAGGTCCGTGTATGCAGACGACCTCCGCCCCGCGACGCCAGGCAGAAGCCGCGAGCTCGAAACCCATCCGGCCGGATGATCGATTCCCGAGAAACCGCACGGGGTCGATGGCCTCGCGCGTCGGTCCGGCGGTGACGACCACTTTCCGGCCCCCGAGAATCGAATCGGCCTCCAGGAGCCTCGAGGCCACCGACATGATCTGCTCGGGCTCGGCCATCCGGCCCACCCCGACCTCTCCCTCGGCCAGGCTCCCCTCCTCGGGTCCGACCAGCCGCACACCATCCTCGGTCAGCAGCTCCAGGTTGCGCACGGTGGCCGGGTGCTCCCACATACGAGTGTTCATCGCCGGACAGGCGAGCACGGGACAGTCCGCCGCCAGCAGCGTGGCCGAAGCGAGGTCGTCTGCTCTTCCCTGTGCCATGCCAGCCAGAAGGTCTGCCGTCGCCGGGGCTACGATCGCCAGATCGCAGTCGCGCCCGAGCTCGATGTGCGCCAGCGGCCGCGTCCACAAATCCGTGTGCACCGGTCGGCCGGCGAGTGCCTCGAACGTGACGCTGCCGACGAAACGCTCGGCCGCGCTCGTCATCAGCACCTCAACCTCCGCGCCCTCGGCCCGCAGCGAACGCAGCAGCTGGACGGACTTGTAGGCCGAGATCCCGCCGGCAACGACGAGGAGCACCCGCCGTCCGTCAAAGGGGCGCATTCGTCCCCCGGCTCACTCGCCTTCGGCCCGACGCCGCTTGACCAGGCGGAATTCGAGATCGCCCGAAGACAGGGCCGCGAGGGCCATCGTCGTAAGCTTGTCGGCACCGTAGGGCGAGCGCTCGAGAGGGAGGACGTTCAACTCCCGAGCATACTTTGCGGCGACGAGCACCCCCATGTACTTGTCGGGTGCGGCGGGCACGAGATCTTCCGGACTGTAAACCTTGGACACGTTCTCTTCTCCTCGTTCAGGTATGCGATCCGGCGAGGTCCGCCTCGAGGGCCTCCCTCAGACCGGCCGTTCTCTCCAACAATTCGTTTCGGGTGCGGGAAGCCCGGTGGAGCTCCGCCTCCAGGATCGACTCGACCGTACGTACCGTCGCATCGAGCACTTCGTTCACTACCACGTAATCGAACTCGGGTGCGGCTTCGAGCTCCGTCAGGGCCGTGCGCATACGCCGCGCCAACCGCGCCTCGTCTTCGCTGCCCCGCCGACGCAGCCGGGCGAGCATCTCCTCGGCCGACGGTGGAAGCAGGAACACCAGCACGGCCCCGGGCGCACGCTCCCGCACCTGTCGGGCGCCCTGCACATCGATGTCGAGCAACAGGCACTCCGTCGGATCCGTCCGCTGCCCCAGGGTCTCCCTGGGGGTTCCATACAGCTCTCCATGAACCTCTGCCCATTCGAGGAGCCCGTCCCCGTCGAGCAGGTGTTCAAATTCCTCCCGGGTCACGAATCGGTAGTCCACGCCATCCCTCTCCCCGGGCCGGGGGGGACGCGTCGTCGCCGACACCGCGAAACCCGCACCCTGACGCTTCGCGACGATTCTCCTGCATACCGTGGTCTTCCCACCGCCTGACGGCCCCGCGAGAACGAGCAGCAGGGGATCGTTCATTCGATATTCTCGATCTGCTCTCGCATCGTTTCCAGCTCGTTCTTCGCTTCGACGACGTGGTGAGCGATCGCGGCGTCGTTTCCCTTCGAGCCGATCGTGTTGACCTCGCGAAGAAGCTCCTGGCTCAGGAATCCCAGCCGTTTGCCCACCGGCTCTTCACCCGGGAGCATCAGCAGGTCCCGGAATGCCGCCACGTGGGCCCGGGCCCGGACGATCTCCTCCCGGATGTCCCAGCGGTCGGCGAGCACCGCGATTTCACGCGCCAGGCGATCTTCGTCGACGTCGACGCCGCCTGCGAGCTCGGCGACCGACCGCTGCAACCGAGCGCGCTCGGACTCCAGACGCAGGGGCGCGAGCTTCTCGATTTCCGCCAGTCTCCCGGAGAGAGCTTCCAGTCGCTCGTTCAATTCCTCGGCGAGCCGATCGCCTTCCCTGCTGCGCATTTCGATCAGCTCATCTGCCGCCCGATTCGCAGCTTCCCGCAACAATTCCGCATCGACCGAGCCCAACAGATCCGGTGTACGCTCCACGAAGATCCCGTCCAGCCGGGTGACCATCTCGAGATCGGGGGTTCCCGGCAGACCGTGGTCACCCTGCACGCGACGCAGCGCATCCAGGTATGAGGCGAGCCGCATCTCGTCCACGTCGAACTGGTTCGCGGACTCGCGTGTCGGCGACAGTCGGAGCGTGACATCCACGTGCCCGCGCCGGAGTCGATCTCCGATCGCGCCGCGGATCGGTTCCTCCCAGGATTCCACCCCTCCGGGAAGCCTGAAATTGAGCTTCAGGTGCCGCGAATTCACGGAGCGGAGCTCGATGCTCCCGATCAACTCGCCCGACTCCAGAGGAGCGGACCCGAATCCCGTCATGCTGCGAATCATATAGACCGTTGAGAATAGGTTCGGAACCCCATGCCCGTCAACGAGCCAAACGTGTTACGCGACATCATATGACATGGAACAATCCCATGTTGTGACACCACTTGGATGACGCCCGCGGTTACACGGCACGAGCGATTCCACGCCTTCAATTCAGGAACGTCCATTTCACGCCGAACACAGAGCGCGTGCCTGGATACGACAGGCCCGAGAAGTCGCTGGCGCTGAATCCGGTGATGTTGTCGTAGCGATAATATACCACGACAGTCAGGATCCGGATCGCCATGTTCCAGTCGAGGAACGTGTACGCGGGCACGGCCGTGAGGAGAGCCGACGGCTCCGTCACGGCCGCGGCCGTCGGCGCGCCCATGTTGCCGCGATGCTTGACGCCGAGAGCCAGGCGGACCCCGAGATTCCCATCGAAGAACTCGTCGTCGAATCCGAGCGTTCCGCGCGCCAGATATTGCGGCACGTACATAAGGGGAGCCGACTCGTCGGAACTCTGGTAGCGGAAGAAGCCCCCGAGGACGAGAGGACTCGAGTCCCTGATCAGCCATGAAAGCGGGAGTATCGGAACGGACCCCCCGACCTCGAGAGCTGTCACGCCGGCCGGACCTTCGATCGGCTCCTGGTATCGGTCGAAGGAGGATCGGTACGGAA
>CBDTXM010000005.1:0-46385 GCA_965364445.1 uncultured bacterium
CGCCGCCGAGATCGCCGAGGAGGAGGTCACCGTGGCTCCCGATGCGGCCGTGGAAGCCGGCGAGTCGCTGGAGAGTGCGGAGGCCGTGGAATCGACCGATTCCGTGGAGACGGTGGCGGATGACGCCGCTGGCGACGAGCCCGCCGGCGAGACGCCGAAGACCGCCGACGCGTAACCGCAGTTCGACGGACCTCCGATCTCCGTCGAGAAAGGCTGATCGACGAATGGCCCGCACGGCTCCCACCGACCTCGAGAGGGACGGCTGGGAGCGCGGGCTTCGTCACATCGCAGGAGTGGATGAGGCCGGGTGCGGTCCCGTCGCGGGTCCCGTGGTGGCCGCAGCCGTGGTGCTCCACCCGTTCCGCCGGGCGCCGACCCGACTGCGTGGCGTCAACGACAGCAAGACGCTGTCGCCCGAGAATCGGCTGCGACTGGCGGACGTGATCCGCGACACCTCGCTGGCCTGTTCGGTGGCTGCCGCGTCCCCCCGGGAGATCGAGAGACTGAACATCCGCCGGGCTACCGCCCTTGCCATGCGTCGTGCCGTGGAGCGTCTCCCGGTGGAGCCCGACCAGTTGTTCGTCGACGGCTTGCCGGTTCCCGAACTGGGGGAGCACGAGGCGATCGTGGGAGGCGATCTGCGTTGCATCTCGATCGCCTGTGCCTCCATACTCGCGAAGGTCGTGAGAGACCAGTTGATGGAGCGGCTGGACCGCCGCTACCCCGAGTACGGGTGGGCCAGCAACAAGGGGTATCCGACTCCGCCACACCTCGCGGCGATCCGCGAGCACGGTCCGACCGCGCACCACCGGGCCACGTGGGCCCCGATACTCCAGCACGAGCTGCGGCTCGAGGCCTGACATGCATTCGGAGCACCTGCGAAACGTCCAGCTGTCCTGGGTCGCCTTCGGCTGGTTCGCCGGCCTGGCGATCGCCACCGGTATCGCCTTGTTGCTCATGTCGAGTGGCGTGCTGAGTCCCGCCGAGGAAGGAAGCGGGATCTGGCTGACGGTGGCGGTCGGCATCGGCTGGTTCATAGGCGGATTCACCACCGGTTACAAGACGGCTGCGGCGCCCATCCTGCACGGGACGGCCATCGCGCTGTTCACCTTCGTCGCCTGGTTCCTGCTGAACCTGGTATTCGGTGGACTCACGACCGGGGCCAGCGCCTGGGAGCTTCTGGGCGGCCGGGCCACGGCGCTCGCGCTGCTCGAGCAGGCGGTGGCAGCGATCGCCGGTTGCTGGGCGGGCTACCGGTATGCCCCGCTGCGGGTGGAGTGAACGTCTGTCCACTCTGTCACCGGGGACTCGCCGGGGCCGACACGATCGCGTTCGTGCCGGTGAGCCCGGTCATCTACCCGGGTGTTGCAGGACTGGAGGTCCACGGCGATTGCCTGGCGGCGGCCCGCCGTGGGGAATTCGATGTGCCGCGACCCCGGAGCGCCGTGCCGGCTATCGCCGGGCTGGTCCTGCTCGCGGTGCTCGCCGTGATGGTATTGATCGCATTGAGCTGAGCTACGGATCGGGCGGGTAATCCGGCCCGGGAGGCACCACGGAGGAATGGGAATGTACCCTCACATCCACAGGCCCCGGCGCCCTGCGCCAAGCAGGAGCCTCATCCTCATCGCCGCCGCACTCGGGCTGGGCGCCTGCGCCTCCGGCTTCGAGACCGTGCAGTCGGAGAACCGGGCGAAGCTGTACCTGCTCGAACGCGGGCAGACCCGCGAGCAGGTGCTCGAGGAGATGGGGACCGAACCCCAGGAATACAACAAGGGCGTATTCGGCCAGAGCGGCGTCGTTCCGAATCCGTACGACCAGGAAGTGCACCAGGTCGGCAGCGACAAGATCGAGATCTTCTACTACGCCACGAACATCAAGAACACGGATGGCCTGATCTCGAACGATGAACTCACGCCTCTCGTGCTGGTGGACGATATCCTGGTAGGCTGGGGATGGACCTACCTGGACGTATTCGTGGACGAGAACGATCTTACGCTCATCGGGCCCCGCACCCCGGCAGCTCCGCCCGGCTCCTGAGCCGGGCCTGGAGGACTGGCGCGTTTCGCCGACTTGTTCCACCATGGAACGTTGGCCAGCGACGCCCGTGTGTCGCTGAGAGTCCGAAGTTCGATCCTGGCAAGGGAGGCCTCATGCGCATCAGCGACATTCTCCGCGAGAAGGGCAGCGAAGTAGCGACGATCGAGGCGAGTGGCTCCGTGCACGATGCCGTCAGGATATTGAACGAGCACCGGATCGGGGCGCTGGTCGTCACCGGCGCCGACGCGTCCATTCAGGGAATCGTCAGCGAGCGCGACGTCCTCCGAACGGCTGCCGGGACATGGGACGATGGCGGGGAGCGGGTGGAGCGGCTGCGCGACAGACCTGTCGTCGCGATCATGACGCGAGATGTGATCTGCGCCGTGCCCGATGACGACCTCGACTACGCGATGGGGATCATGACGCAGAACCGGATCCGGCACCTTCCGATCGTCGAGGACGGCAAGCTCGTCGGGATCATCTCGATCGGTGACGTCGTGCGCACCTGTCTCAACCAGGCGACGTACGAGAATCGGATGCTGAAGGACTACGTGAGCGGCGCAACCTGAGGCGACTCGAGGGGGCGGAGCGGATCAGAAGGCGAATCCTACCTGGAGCACGGTGACGGCATCGTCCCGTCCCGGGTTCAAGAAGAACGCCGCCAGCGAAACCGGTCCGACCGTGGACTCCAGGTACGGCCCGCGGTCCACCTCCCGCGCGGTGTCGACGACCCGGGTTCGCTGCGCGACCGCACCGAGGGAGAGCCAGTCGGTCGCCGCGAGGCCGAGCTGAGACCACGCGTAGAAGTAGTCGTCCGACGCGTCGCCGAAGTCGAACAGGTATTCCGCCTCGACGAACCACTCGAGCCGCCAGATCGACAGCCCTGCTTCGAGGCCCGGCGCGAAACCGTCGGTCCGCCCCAGGACGATTCCCGCGAGCGGAGTGATGCTCACCGAGAGCGTCGACTCGCGGCTCCAAGTCCAGCCGACCCACGCCGAGACCGTGCGGCGATCCTCGTAATTGTAGCGAGCCTCGAGGTGAAGACGGCCCCGATCGGCGGAGAGCTGAAGAAGCACGAAGTCCTCCGCGTCGGACAGAATCCACAGGGCGGCCTCGGCATCGGCGGACCAGCCGCTCGCCGAGTCTTCGACGTCCGTTCCGCCCGGCGCCGTCTCCTGGCTGCGCAACGGGGCGACACCGCCCGCGCCCGACAACGTCGCGAGGCAGACAAACGTCCCGGCGACCGCGAGCACCCGTGTCATCAACCGAGCGAGATCTCCAGCGATCGGGAATCGACGGGCCCGGAGCTACCCGGCCGGCATTTCCGGGCCGTCGTCTTGCCCCGTAGAAGCGAGTCAATCGTCGAGCGGCGTAAAAATGTACGCACCGCTCGGTGCGGCGCTATGGCACGCCTGGCATCCCGCGACCCGACCGAATGCCTCGGCCTCGCCGCTGGGATCGTACTTGGCGAACAGCCAGTCCTGGTGATCCGGATTGTAGCCGGTGCGCTTGACCATCACCGTGATCGCCGCGAGCGTGCCGTCCGGCATGTAATTCTCCTTGACCAGGATCGAGCCGGAGGGAAGGTCCCCGAGCGCGCCCCGCTCCAACGCATCGGACGCCGTTTCGTCGTAGTAGGTGGTCAGCAGCATTCCGTGGGGCTCGGTACCTTCGTACAGCCGACCCTTTCCCGGCCACAAAGCCCAGTTCTCCTGATAAGCTTCGGTTTCGAGGTGCGCCCAGAGGGCGGCGGCAGTCGTGTCCGGCGCCGCGTCTCGAACCGCAGAACTGGAGTTCACAGGATCGGAGTGAATCAATCGCGGCACCACTGCGACGGTCAGGATCAAGGCCAGGAATCCAGCTCCGGCCAGTGCGAGGCGTTTCATCATCTCTCCCTCAGTCTGGGGACCGCTGTCCCCGGTTCGGGTCTCATCTGCTTTCGTAAACTGAGAACAGGGTGGGCGAGGAATCGGTTCCCTCGCGCTCCACGGCCTGACCGCATGCGAGGGGCGGCGCCTGAGTCCCGGAGACTGGCACAACACTCTGAATCGCTTAGATTCGCCGATCCGACCGGGTAGCTCAGCTGGCAGAGCAACGGACTTTTAATCCGTAGGTCCTGGGTTCGATCCCCAGCCCGGTCATTCACTTCCATGATGCCTTGCCTCCGTGCCCCACCGTCACACTGTGCCACTACCATGCAGAGACTGATCCTGCCGGACTGGCCTTACCCCTACCGATACCGCCGCATGACCGACGCTGAACGTTGGATAGCTGAGCACGACTTCACACGCGGGACCGAGTTCGTGAACCGGGCAGGGCAGAAGCTGGCCAAGCTCCTGGATGCGGAGCTCAGGGTGGTCGCGAGCGGAGTCGTGTGTCCGCGCTGGACCTTCCCGGACGGTAGCGCGATCGTGCTGGGGCAGTGTACGTGAAAGGTGGTGCAGCTTAGCGACAGTTGCCAGGTGGACCGAACTTCACCGTCCTTACGCGGAGGTTTTCCTGGGTCGGTCCCGGAAAGACTGGTGGCCCCACCAGAGCAGGACCGGACGCCACGCCCCTGACGCGCTGGTCGCGGTCTATCCTCGCGACCTCTCCTGGCCCCAGGAGGCCGCAGCGCACAGGAGGTGTCTAATGCGTACGCGAAGCCGCATCGTCGCCGTTCTCGCCCTGTTCGTGGCTGTGAGCTGCGATCAGCAACCCGCTGCACCGCAGGCCGATCAAGCGGTATCCGAGCCACCAGCCTTCAACTGGATGAACGGGCCCGAGATGTCGGGCGTAGTTACTCGCGGCGAGTCCGATTTCTCGCTTCTGTTCGACTACACCAGGGATGAATCGGAGAAGGCAGGTGAGTCCTGGATGATGTTCATGGGATGGGGCATTTATGACTACCACTCGACCTGCGGGGGCTCAGGCTCGAGCACGACGTGGGAGATTTCGCCGCCTGCTTCGAAGGCGAGGCAACGGGACGTTGGATCAGCGTGAAAGACCGCTTTGAAACCGCTTCCCCCTATTGGGAGCGACTTCAGCCTGTCCGTTCGAGATGTATGCGTGTCCGGGGTTCAGCGTACCGTAATCCCCGAGAGGGATCGCCAAACCTGCCAGCCACCGGGAGGCTGACTGGGTACAACTGATCGTTGCTTGACTGCCGCGCGGTATCCTCAAGGTGCCCCCCGTTGCGCAGGAGGCATCATGCGATTCGCGTTCATGGCTGCTGCCGTTATTGCAGCGGTTCCGATCCTCGGTTGCGGAGGGGATGAAGTCGCTGGCCCTGAGGAGAGAAGGTTGACCAATCCCGTTCTCATCATCGAGCACTGGATTCTCAGCGATCCGTCGTTTGAGAGGGGTGAGGTCTTCGTAGGCAAGTACGTATCGTCCTGCCCGAGTTGTGAGTTCAAGTTCGGAACTACATTGGAGTGGCGTGAAGTCTATCGGACGACACTCTCGGCGACCGGAGAGGTTCGAATCACGGTTCCGATCACGGACGAGAGATGCAGCTACTTCGCTTGGCCGGAGACGGATCCACCCGATTGGAGGTTCCCGACGTTATTCCTTCGATACAGCGGGACCTGGACCGGCGACCGGAATCAGGACTGCTCCCCGGGCATTGCTAGACTCAACAGGCTCCCCTGCACCAAAGGGCTGCACTTTGTTCGGGAATTCGAGAGTGTGCAGGGCTGCACGCCCACAAGTCGCTGACTCGATCGCACTCCCACGCGGTGAGTGACTGGAGTTCGCTTGACCTCTGTGACCGTTCCAGGAAGGGTGTCCCAGAAACGAGGGGAAAACCATGCGCTACCTGCATATGACGCCAGCGATTCCGGTTCTCTTGGCCGCCTGTGGGGCTGACGACTTCGTCCATCCGGATCCGGTGGCGGTCGTGCACGAGGTAATGGATATCGTTGTCGACTGGCCGCGGCTGGACGACGACGGATTCGTTCCCGAGGGCTATGACATTTGGAGGGATTGTCCACATCCCGGCATTTGTGCCGGTGACTGTGACTTGTACGACGGCCATCAGGGGACCAAGCGGATCGAATTGGGTGAACTCGCGTTTGATGGAGATTGGGCAGTCCAAGGACAGGTCGAGTGTTGGGCAGACCCGCGATATCATCCCCAAGTCGAGTACACTCTCCACGTGTACGGAAAGTATCTCGGAAGAACTGCGAATTGCGTTGCGATCTTCGAACCGATCGACCAATGCCCCAGCCGACTGCAGCGATGGACAGCAGAAAGTGAGTCCTCGAGTGGAAACGGGTGCACGCCGCCGAGCTAGTGGTCCATTCATCTCGTGTCTTCCGTCTCGGGCGCCGACTGCACTGCATACTCCGCTGGCAGGTCCCGAACCTGAAATGTTCGGAAGTCGATTTCGATTTGAATCGAGCTATTGGAGTTTCCTCTTCCGGCTCGATGGCTTCTCGACCTCGGCGCTCAGCAGTCGGGTCCGAACGTGCCCTCGTCGCATACGATGAGAAATGTCAGAAATGCGACCCCCAGGAGAGCCGCGCCGACGCCGAGCACGAGCCCGGCGGTCTTCCACCCGTCGTAACCCTTTGCCTCGAGCATTTCCAAATCGTCGACCGGGAAGCTCGCGTCCTCGCCGTCTTCGCGAACGCCTTGAAGCGTGTCGGATATCACCCGTACATCGGTGAGCTCGACCTGCCGGCCGTCGACCATGGTTACGCGGACCTCATCCTCCGTGGATACCCTGTGGGGCTCTACTCGCTTGTAGGACGTACAGGACCAGAAGAGCAGAGATCCGGTCATGGCCAGGGCAAGCGCCGGGTGAGCATGGTGTCGCATCATTCTGACCTCCTTGTCACTGACCCACTTCTATCATGGCCGACGGTAGTCAAGCGACGGTCATTCCCTGCCGGGGCCAGGTGTACCGTCTGAGGCACTGCCGACAAGCCGACGACGGCCCGGCCAACCTCGCCGCCGACGTGGCAACACCGACGCTCAGGAATCAGCGAACTCCTCGAACATTGCCGCCATGCTGACAGCGAACCAGGTTAATCCAGCAATGGCTCCGATGCCCACGATCAGACCTGCAGTCTTCAAGGCATCCGTACCGCTTGCCTCGACGGCCCGCAGCCGCTCCAGCGCGATTCGAAGCGTATCGCCGGAGGCCCGGAGGCCGATCAGCGTATCTGCACGGATTTGAGGCTCCCAGAGAAACTCGCTCTGCCCGTCCGTCGTCGCGATTCGAATCTCTTCGTAATTTGCGACAGTAGCCGGTGCGACCGGCTTGTACGTCATGCAGCCAGTCTGAACCACGAATCCGACGAGCCCTGTCAATACGAGACTTCGGCCTGACGTACTCATGATCGTCTCCCGCCTAAAAACCTGTCTGATCCTGTTCAGGAGCGGTCAAGCGGCGGTCAACTGATGAATCGCGGGGGAGGATGGTCAGTATCGCCCGGCAGGAACGGCCTGAACGGTCAGCGGTGTCAACTCCTTCCTCTGTCGGTGTCGGCCTCCCACGAGCTATCGGCCACGATCGAAGGAATACAGCTCCGCGGTGTTCGTCTGGAATGTGCAGCAGACCCGCGTGCCGCTTCACCAGATCGTATTGACCGGGATCTGTTGTGGTTCCGACCCGCACTCCACACTGGCCAGTCCCCTGAGAGGGTTCACGATCCCGGAGCTGCCTCCTCCGCGACCTGATTCCAGCTCGCGGTTACGTTGAGGGTGCCGTGTCGGGCTCACCTCCGTCGACGCAGGAACCGAATTCCAGGCCTTCCCAGTCCGAGAAGTGCTGCTGCTCCGAACTGCATGCGACGGCTGCACTGCCGGCCGTGCACGGCTCTTGATTCTGCGCGCAGGCACCGGACAGGGAGATCCCGTAGTCGCGGCACTCTACATCAGGACTGAAACCCTTGAAATATCCGTCATGATCGATTGAGCCCGTGGCAACCGTCACATACTCGCCGCAGAGACCCGGTGAACACATCCCACCCGGAGGATTATCCCTGAACCACCAGACCTGACGCTGGGCAAACTGATCCTGCGTGAGGTGGCAAAGGGAAACTTCTGAACCCCGAGGAAGAAAACGCTGTCTGGTGGACGTGGCGCAGAAGCTCGGGGCGTCGGAGCGGCGGGCGTGCCGGGTGCTGGGCCAGTGAAACTCACTCCGTCGATTCCCAGAAAAGGGCTTAGCCCTCTCGCTAGGCCCACTTCATGAACCCGAGCGAGTAGATTCTATGCGAGTCTCGATAGGCCCCGGTGGGGGGGCACGGGTCAAGGACCGAGGCCATTCAGGCGGGCCACGTAGGCCGCGTGACACGCCTCGCGTTGCTGAGCCCACCTGTCCCAATAGGGCCAAGGGAACCGGGCTGACTCTTGATCCGTAGGTCCTGGGTAGTTCGCACGCCAACGCGTGCTCAATGTCTCGCCGCTGGCGCGGCGCGACGGCGATCCCCAGCCCGGTCATTCCCTCGGTTGCGTCATCGGAACCGAATCGTTGCATTCGGCATCGACGCCGACTTCCTACCTCCCCACGGTTGATTCTGGCTCAGACATCGGCGCAGATTCCAGGAACGAATCCAGTCTTCGCCCCACGGAGGTACGAATGAGAACAAGAGTCACCCTTCCGCTCCTCGCGGCCGCGGCGGCACTGGCCGCCACGTCGTGTGCGTCAAAGGACCCCGATCGCCCCACGGCCGCGGACGCGACCTGGAGCACCTGGCCGGGCACGATCTCAATGGCCGGAGGAATGGGCGAGCAACCGATCAGCTTCGTGATCCGGCTGCAGCAGAACAACGAGGCGGGATCCTTCCTGTATTCCCCTCCGGGCGGCGCCGAGCAGAAGTACGAGATGAACAGGATGGACTACGACGGTGAGACGCTCGAATACAACTGGGTGACCTCCGAGGGGTCGAGGATGGACTGCCGCCTGATCAAGCGGAGCTCGACGCTGCTCAGTGGGGACTGTCTCGATTCAGCCGGTCAGCGGGCAGCGACGATGAGCATGAAGCCGCCGCCCGGTCGGCTCGACTGACGGAATCAGGCAATCAGTAGCGGCGGTCCTCGGCGGCCGCCGCTGCCGCCTTCTCCGCGCCGGTCATGTACTCGATCGTCAGGGCCCAGTCGCCGTACTGCTGATCGATCAGGAACATCAGCGTCCGCCATGAACCACTGATCTGCTCCATCTCGGGGTCGCCCAGGGCCGCGTTGGCATACACGCGGCAATAGCGGGCTTCCTTGTACTCCTCCGGGCAAGCCCTTGGCGTGTTGAGGGTATACATGCCCTGCAGTTCGTCGAGAATCAGGCGATGGGCTTCCTCGGCGATCTGCTGACGCTCGAAGACCCCCACGTGGCGGCCGCTGAGGAGTCGGTCGTTCCGGACGCCGAACATCATCTGCCAGCCGCGAATCGTCTCGGGCCAGGCGAGATCCGGCGCAGGATATCTCAGTATCGATAGCGTCTCCTGCTCATCGACGCGTGCCGGGGTGCCCCACTCCTCCTCGATATCCGCACGGCTGGCGCCCCACGGAATCGACGCGAAGCCCGTTATCGCCTGGCCGCTGGCCCGGGGGGGAGACAGGAAGGTCAGGGCCACGAGCATGGAGAGCAGGATCTTCCGCATGACATTTCACCTGTTCTGGTTTCGATTGGACCGAATGTGTCTTTCCGACGGCGCCCCGCGGGAGTTGCTCGAATCTCGCGGTTCGAGCGCGATTCCAGCGCGAGCGGTCCCGGACCTCACGTGAGCAAGGACCGAACCGAATCTTCTCTCCTCCACAGGACCATAATCTAAGTGGCGGCAGCAAAGCAATATAGGTCGTCCCGATCCCAGGTCGCGCTTCGCCGGGCCGGTCGCTTCTGTCTACTCGCCGCTACACCGCCGCGACAGGCGCATTCACGGCACGCCGGCTCCGATATAACGGTCCAGGAACTCCAGCTTCTCCTCGATCTCCAGAATCTGGTCCACCCGGCGGGCGTAATTCTCGCTTTCGCTCGATGGATTCCACGACTTCGGTCGCGGCAGCCCAGCCGCGAGCATCGCTCCCTCACGCGCTGTCAGACGGTCCGCAGGCTTGCCAAAATAGTGGCGCGCCGCGGCCTCAGCTCCGTAGATCCCGGGTCCGAACTCTACCACGTTGAGGTAGACCTCGAGGACCCGTTCCTTCCCGAGCGAGCGCTCGAGCTGCTTCGTCAGCAGGGCCTCGCGGAGCTTCCGCGTCAGGGTCCGGTCCGGGGCGAGCCACAGGTTCTTCGCCAGCTGCTGCGTGATCGTCGAAGCTCCGCGGGGCGCCTCCCGCTCCCGGATCGCCTTGCGGATCGCTTCGCCCACCTCGTGCGACGAGAAGCCGTCGTGAAAGAAGAACTCGGTGTCTTCGCTCGCGATCACGGCACGTTTCAGATTCGGCGAGATCCGATCGTACGGAACCGGGGTCCAGGCGACGGCATCGCTTGCCCCCGCCGCTCGACGCTGCTCCCGATACCGGTCGATGAACGCGGTCGACTCGGGATATCCGGTCGTGAGGGCTTCCACGTCGGGCCAGGTCATCCAGTTCCAGGCCAGCGCTCCGAGCAGGAGCATTGTCAGCCCGACGGCTCCGACCAGGAAGGCTCGCCGGAACGCCCGGAGCCGGGTCAGCCGCGACCCCGGTCCGCTCACCGGCTGTCCGGTGTCACGGTCGGCCTCGCTCATCCCGGCCACAGGAAGAGGATTCCGATTCCCGCCGTGATCGCGGTCGCAAATGCCAGGAGGATTCTCCGGCGCAGGCTCGGGTGCCCCAGCACGGATACGATTCCGCCCTTGAATACGAGATTGGCCAGCGACCCCACGAGAATCAGCCGCCAGCCCGTCTCGGTGGCCAGCTGATCCGTCCGCATCAGCTCGGAGGTCGAGAGGGTGATCGCGTCCATGTCGGTGAGACCGGAAATCGCGGCGACGGCATACAGCCCGCGGTCGCCGAGGTGCTCTTCGGCGAATGCAACGCCGAGAAGGACGACCGCGTAGAGAAGGCCGAATGCGATCGCCGCTCCGAGCTCGGAAGGCGGGTTCTCGTCCTCGATTTCGAGTTCTCGCTGGCCGCTTCCGGAATAATACAGGGCTGCGGAGACCAGGATCATCACACCCATCATCGCGGCGATCGGTCCGGCGGTGTCTCCGAGAATCGAGGGAGCCACGACGGCGATCTCGAACAGCACCCGTCCGAACACCACCGTCGACGCCAGTGCGATCACCACGGCCGCGGCCGGACTGCGCTCGGGGTGTCCGGCGCTCCGGCGCGAATAACTGACGGTTGTGGCGGTGCTCGAGATCAACCCACCGAGAATCCCGGCCGCCAGGGTGCCCAGCTTCGCACCGAACAGTTTGAAGGCCACGTATCCGGCCATGCTGATCCCCACGATCAGCACGACCATCATCCATATGCGCCGCGGGTTCAGGATCTCGTAGGGGCCATACCCGTGGTCCGGAAGAACGGGAAGGATGACGAGCGAGATGAGGATGAACCGCATCAGCGCGTCGAATTCCTGCGCTCCGATCCTCTCGGCGAAGGCGTGGAGGGGAGTCTTCCAATGCAACAGTAACGCGACGGCGGCGCCGGTGACGATCGCGGGAAGCACATGCCCCAGCGTGAGGGCGACGCCGACCATGAACATCACGAGCGCCGCGACTTCGGTGGTCATCCCGGGGCTGGTTTCCGGGGAACGAATGCGCAGGGCGTTGGCGATTACGGTGAGAGCCGCCAGGGCCACGAGACCGGCCGCCACGACCCAGCCTCCGTACTCCCAGGCGGCGACTCCGCACAGCACTCCGAGACCGGTGATGAGCGGAAAGGTGCGGATGCCCGCGATCCGGCTCGCCGCGCGCTCCCGCTGGAGACCGACCAGCAGTCCCAGCCCGAGCGCGATGCCGAGCTGGTGCAGAAGCGTGAGCTCCATCAGCCGAGCATCGACCTCAAGCCGACGAGAAGCGCTGCGCCGATGAGCACGGCGGCCAGGATCCAGGGGAACCCGCCGGCGGCGAGCGCGACGACGAGGGCGACGCCGAGCACCACGGGACCCAGGATCTGCAGCAATCTAGGCATTGAATTCCTCCCGGTCTCGGGGCAACAGGCGGTTGGCGCAATCGGGATAATCTACGCGTGCCCGGGGCCGCGGAAAGCACGGCCCCGGCGCGGGGGGATAGAACCGAGGCAGACTACTCGGAAAACCAGATCTTCACGTTGCCGTGGGCCAGAGCCGCTCGACCGCCTCCGCGGCAGTTGGACACGGCCGGGAAGTCTCCACCGGGACGCTCCGGGTCGGTGGTCGAGGCGTCGTACAGCGGTGTCGATTCGGCATCGTAGATCACCAGTCGGAAGGTGTCGGATGCGTCACCGCCGATCTTGCCCGCGTCCGCCGCGAGCACCCTCGCGAAGAAGCCGGGAACGCCGTCCAGCGTACCGGCCATGTAGAGGTTCGCCCGGGCGATGCACTCGGCCGGGTTGTCGGATTCGAGGAAATTGAGGCCGAGGATCTCGGTTGCAGTGAACTTCCCGCCCTCGAGTTCCTCGACCGACACCGAGTGCAGGTGTGCCTGCCAGCTTCCACGGAACGAACCGTCCGAGCCTCGTTCGGCATGCCCGCCGAATGAAATCTTCCAGTCGCCCTCGCGGAGCTGACCCGAAGCGACGAGCCGGCCGGATTCATGCCCTGCGAACGATTTCTTGTAGGCGGCCGACTCATCGAGGGCCGAGGGCGGATCGCTGCACCCGGGCATGACGAGAATGAAGATGACCGGAAGGAAAGAAGCGAGCCTGCGCATACTCCACCTCCAGGAATCGGGAGCGGCTTCGCAGGGCCGTGCTCAGCACGAGAACTCCACGCGTCGGAGGAGGGGCGACGCGGCTGGATTACGGAGTGAATCTAACGCCGGGTGAGCGCACGGGGAACGCCGGGCTGGTCCCGTCGGAGGTGATCTTTCGAGGCCCTTCGGGGTAGATACATACCGCCGCCGTGCCGTCTTCTCCCCTTGCCGGTCGCCGTGCTGCAGTTCTCTCCGGGAGGTGAATGATGTACGCCTCGCTCGACTCGGTGCTCTATTTCACCGGAACCCTGGTGATCGCGCTCGCCTTCGTCGTCGCGATCGTCCTGTTCGCCGACTGCGCCTGGTGCGCATGGCGGGACAGGCGCAGCGCGCATCACCACTGAGCCGAACGGCCGGCGCCCCGGCGTCAGGGCCGTACGTTCAGGTTCGTACGGAACACGTTCTCCGGGTCGTACTTGCCCTTCAGCTCCCGGAGCCGGTCGTAGTGTGCGCCGTAGGCAGCCCGAACCCTGGCCTCGTCGGCGGCTTCGCTGACGAAGTTGAGGTAGACTCCGCCCGTCGCGTGCGGCGCCGTCGCGTCGAAGAACTCCCGGGCCCAGTCGATGCAGTGTGCATCGTCCGAAGGATCTTCCCAACGGGTATGCACATTCATCACGTACGCCGTGTCCCGGTGCGGGTAGGCGGTCGACTCGATCGGCCTGCGTGCCGCCTCTCCGCCGACCTGCGCCACGAAGATCTCCGAGTGGGGTGACGGCAGGGAGGCCGTCGCCGAGAGAATCTCGCCGATCAGGTCGTCGCTGAGCTGGCTGAAATTGTGTGACTTCCAGTAGTTTCGCGCCCCGGGAGTCAGCAGCGGATCGAATGCCTGCTGGAAGCCCGCGAAGGGAATCACTCCCACGTGCTCGCCGTGCGGCGATCCCCACTCGCGCAGCGGCGCAACGAGCTTCTCTCCGACGACCGGATCTCCGGCGAACACGAAGGCGAACACGACCACCTTGGTTCCGTGCACCTCTTCCGGGAGGAAGGGCAGCGGCGGCGCATCCCGCAGCACCATCCACACCGTGAGCTCGTCCGGGCAATTCGCGGTGAACTCCCGGTAGAAAGGCAGCGCCGAAGCGGCGTCCGCGAACGGGTGCACGACGAGTCCGCACAGCAGATCGGGGCCCATCGGGTGGAGTTCGAAGGTGAAGGAGGTGACCACGCCGAAATTCCCCCCGCCACCGCGCAGACCCCAGAACAGGTCGGCGTTCTCGGTTTCGCTCGCTCCGACCCGCTCCCCGTCGGCGGTCACCACGTCCGCCGAGACCAGGCTGTCGATCGTCAGACCGTGCTTCCGGCTCAGCCAGCCGAACCCGCCGCCGAGCGTGAGGCCCGCAATTCCGGTGGTGGAGTTGATGCCGACCGGAAGCGCGAGGCCATGTGCGAGGGTCGCGGCATCCACGTCACCGAGCGTCGCGCCAGGCTGGACGACGGCCGTCATCGAGGCCGGATCCACCTCCACGTTCCGCATCTGCGACAGGTCGATGGTCATACCCCCCTCGCAGAGCCCGCTGCCGGCGATGTTGTGGCCCGCTCCGCGAACCGAGATCAGCAGGTCGTGCTCGGCCGCGAACCGGATTGCCGTCTGGACGTCTTGAGCACCGGAGCACCGGGCGATCAGGGCCGGCCGGGTGTCAATCATCGCGTTCCAGAGCTCGCGGGCTTCCTCGTAGCCGTCCGAGGACTCAGCCATGAGGGATCCGGCAAGACGGGATGCGAACGAGTCCAGAACTCCGGCGTCGAGCTCGATGGCGCCTCCACCCCGGGTGACCACACTGACGTTGTCCACGCTCGACCTCCTCGATCTCTGTTCCGATTGCCTCGGCTGGAATGACGGCCTCGCAAGCCCTGCTTCTACGGTTCCGCCGGTCCGACCAGCGTACACAAGAAGGTGCGAAAAGCGAACCCCGGCTGTGACATCACGCGTCGGGTCGCCATGTTTGCACGGTCTGCCGACGCAGATCCGAACCTGGACAGAGACCTCGACCCGGAGCCGAAGCGTGCCGAACCGCCTGGCCGACGAAAAGAGTCCGTACCTGCTTCAACACGCCGGCAATCCGGTGGACTGGTATCCGTGGGGCGACGAAGCCTTCGCCGCCGCGCGGGCACTCGATCGACCGATCTTCCTGTCGATCGGATACGCGACCTGCCACTGGTGTCACGTGATGGAGCACGAGTCGTTCGAAGACGAAGAGGTCGCCCGGCTGATGAACGAGACGTTCGTGAACGTGAAGGTGGATCGGGAGGAGCGCCCCGACATCGATGGCATCTACATGTCGGTGGCGCAGCTGATGGGCGGTCAGGGGGGATGGCCGCTGACGATCGTGATGACGCCGGAGCGAATGCCCTTCTTCAGCGGGACGTATTTCCCGCGAGAGAGCCGATTCGGTCGCCCGGGCATGGTGGACCTCGTGCCCCGGATCGCACATTTGTGGTCGACCCGGCGTGAGGATCTGTCCGCGAGCGCCGCTGCGGTCCGGGCGAGCCTCGAGAAGCTCGAAGCGGGAGTCCGCACCGGTCAGGCTCCGGGGCCGGAAACGTTGACCCGCGGATTCGAAGATCTGGTACGGGAGCACGATCCGATGCACGGAGGCTTCGGACGGGCCCCGAAGTTTCCGACCCCGCACCGTCTCCTCTTTCTGCTCCGCTACTGGCGCCGAACCGGAAACGCTCAAGCCCTGGAAATCGTCGAGCGCACGCTGGATGCGATGCGGGCAGGGGGAGTGTTCGACCAGGTCGGCTTCGGGTTCCACCGCTATTCCACCGATGCCGACTGGCTGCTCCCTCACTTCGAGAAGATGCTGTACGATCAGGCCCTGCTCACGATGGCCTTCGTAGAGGCGTTCCAGGCGACCGGAGCCGAGCGGCACGCGCGCGTCGCCCATGAAGTGATCGAGTACGTGCTGCGCGACCTCACCGATCCGGCCGGCGGCTTCCATTCGGCCGAAGATGCCGACAGCGAGGGTGAAGAAGGGCGCTTCTACGTGTGGACGGACGCGGAACTGCGGGAGGTGGTGGGGGCGGAGCACGCAGACCTGTCGGTCGCCGCTTGGGGCGTGCGTCCCGAAGGCAACTTCACCGACGAAGCGACCGGTCGGAAGACCGGATCGAACATCCTGCACCACCCCGTGACGGACGAGTCGCTTGCTGCCTCCATGGGTCGGGAAGCGACCGAGCTGCTCGCCCGACTCGAATCGTCCCGACGCCGCCTGTTCGAGAGACGGGGCAACCGGATCCGGCCTCTGAAGGACGACAAGGTCCTGACCGACTGGAACGGGCTGATGATCGCGGCGCTCGCGAAGGCGTCCGTCGCGCTGGAGGAGCCACGATACCTGGCAGCCGCCGAGCGAGCCGCGGATTTCCTCTGGTCGGTGATGTGGAAGGACGGTCGCCTGCTCCACCGCTACCGGGAGGGAGAGGCGGAGATCGACGGCAACCTCGACGATTACGCCTTCCTCGCATGGGCCGAGATCGAGCTGCACCAGGCCAGCCAGGATCTTCTCCACCTCGACCGGGCGAGGCGTCTGACCGACGCGATGCTCGATCGGTTCGGAGATGGACCGGAGGACGGCCTGTACTTTTCGCCGGCGGGACGGGACGACCTCATCGTCCGCCGACGCGAGGTGTACGATGGGGCGATCCCTTCAGGGAATTCCGCCGCGCTTTCGAACCTGCTGCGCCTGGCCAGGTTGACGGCCGACCCACGCTACGAGCGGGAGGCGGACCGAATCGCGAGAGCGTTCGGGGCGGTCGTCGAGGCACATCCCGCCGCGTTCACGTGGTTCCTCTCGGGTCTGGAGTTCGCAGCGGACGGAGGCCGCGAGCTCGTGATCGCGGGGGACCCCGGTTCCGACGAAGTCGAAGCCATGCTTCGGACCTCTCGCCGCGGATACCGGCCGCATCTCGTTACGCTCCTGCGTCCGCCGGAGATGTCCGGGCGCCAGCCGGGCGACGGCACAGACGCCGAGTCGATCGCTCCGTTCCTGGTGGATTTCGAACCCGAATCGGGCTCCGGGGCGACGGCATGGCTGTGCAGGGGTCTGATGTGCGAGCGGCCCGTCACGCGTGCGTCCGACCTCGCGAACCTGCTGGAGGTCGAAGCGTAGCTGCCGGGTGCCGGCCGAATGACGGTGCGCGGGCCGGCTGCCTCCCGTCTCAGGAGGACCCGGGATCGAGATCCGGTTCGGCACCCACTTCCGGATCGGGTCGGCCGTGCCGCACCCACCAGAGGAGATCGTCGACCCACAGTCCGCCGAACAGCCACCCGAGCGCGCAACCGAGGAGCCAGCCGCCCCTCGTGGTCCATCCCGTGAACACGATGATCGAGAAGGCCACGGCCGCGATCGCCAGCGAGTAGGCGAACGCCATCACCAGGCGCCAGTGCATGCCGAGCTCGAGGGCCTTGAGGCCGAGTGTCAGCAGCAGTGCGACGAGAAACCCGATCAGGCTCCAGGCGATGAACTCCAACGCGACCTCCCCTCTCTCGGCGGTCCGCTCTCGACGTCAGGGGCCTCTTCGGCGGCCGAAGGCCCGGCTCTCCTGGAGTATGGGCCGTAACGGGTCTCATTCGCTATGTTGCCCGGTATGAATCTTCCCTCCTTCGCACGGCTCGCGGAAGAGGCGGTCGCCGCGGCCCGGCGGTTTCCGCTGGCGCTTCTCTGCGGTGTGATCGCCGCCGTCGCGGGCATCCTGCTCGTGGACGCCGGGGAGGGCGAGGAAGTCTACCTGCGGGTGCTGTACGCGGCCTCGCTGGGCATTCCTCTGTTCGTCGGTCTCGAAATGGTGGCCGAACGGCGCAATTGGGGCGTCATCGGACGGGTGGCCGCCGCTTCGGCCGGCGCGGTGCTTCTCCTGGTCGTCTACCTCCTGAGACCCGGGTGGTCGGACGACGTGGCGCTCGCCCGGTACTTCCAGTTCTCGCTGGGTCTGCACCTGTTCGTCGCCGTGGGTCCCTACCTCGCGGTGGATGAGCAGAACGGGTTCTGGCAGTACAACATGTCGCTGTTTCTGCGCTTCCTCGTGGCGACCCTGTTCGCGGCAGTTCTCTTCTTCGGTCTCTCGATCGCCCTGCTCGCCATCGATAACCTCTTCGGTCTCGAAGTGGACGGAGAGTGGTATGGAAGGCTCTGGTTCACCCTGGCGTTCGTCTTCCATCCCTGGTTCTTCCTCGGGGGCGTTCCGGACGACCTGGCGTCACTGGA
This sequence comes from uncultured bacterium, assembly GCA_965364445.1. Classification (GTDB taxonomy): domain Bacteria; phylum Gemmatimonadota; class Gemmatimonadetes; order Palauibacterales; family Palauibacteraceae; genus Carthagonibacter. The sequence goes on from CBDTXM010000005.1 coordinate 18,041, forward strand.
ATCACGCCGGCTCTATCCACACGGGCTGAAGGTCTTCGGTCAGTACATCCTGGCACCGATCGTGGCGCTCTACCTGGTCATCCTGACTGCCTACCTCGGCAAGGTGCTGGTGACGCAGGAGTGGCCCAGCGGATGGATCGGATGGCTGGTGTCGAGTGTCGCCGTGGCCGGTATCCTCTCCCTGCTCCTGCTGCGACCGATCGAGGAGACCGAGGAGAACCGCTGGGTGCGCACCTACGCGCGGTGGTTCTGGGTTGCCCTGATTCCCTCGATCGGCATGCTGCTCGCGGCGATCTGGAAGCGGATCGACCAGTACGGCGTGACGGAGCGTCGCTACTTCCTGGTCGTGCTCTCGCTCTGGCTCGCCGGGATCGCGCTGTTCTACATTGCCCGGCGCCGTGGCTCGCTCAAGGTGATTCCGGCGACGCTCGCCGTGATCGCGTTCGTGACCCTCGCGGGCCCCTGGGGCGCCTTCGCGGTCTCGGAGCGGAGCCAGGTGAACCGTCTCGAGGAGATCCTCGAGCGAAACGGCATGCTGGTGGAGGGCCGCATTTCGGCGCCGACGGCCGAGGCATCCTTCGAAGATCGACGAGAGATCAGCGCGGTGGTCCGCTACCTGGTGCGGACACATGATGTCGATGCCATCGAGCCCTGGTTCGAATCGGGCCTGACGGCTCTGGACACGGTCGGGATCGATCCCGGCAGGATGTCGGACGCCGACATCGAGACTCGTACGGAGGCGATCGTCACACGCATGGGCGTGGGGTACGTGAATCGTTGGGCAGGGGTGGCCGGCGAGAATTACAGTCTGCAGGTCGCGGACGCCGTTGAGCCTCTGCGGGTCTCGGGCCGTGACTGGGCGATCCGGGACTGGAGGGCCTGGGGCGAACGTTCAGACTCGCTGAGAATCGAAGGACGGGCCTACGAGCTCGCGTGGGACCCTGCCACCGGAGCGATCTCCGTCTCCGACGGGTCGGGCGTCATGGTGACGGCTTCCCTCGATCGGGCGGTCGAGTCGGCGCGCGCCTTCCGGGCTGACAGCGCGGCCGCCCCCGGCATTCCGGCTCGTATCCTCACGGTCGAGTCGCGCGGTGAGCGTGCCTGGCTCACCGTCTACCTGCGCCGAGTCGCCGGAACCGGTGAGGGAATCGAGAGCTTCGACGCCGACCTCTTTCTCACCCTCGAGCCCGCTACCGGGATCGAGCCAGAGGCGTCCGACGCGTCGGACGCCGCCCACGAGACCCCCGTCCCGGAGCAGGATATTTGACCGGGCCCCGCATCGAAGCGAAGGCGGGACCGGAAGGGGTCACCGTCACGGCGAGCGGCCACTGGGACATCGCGGTCGCTACTCCCGATGCGGGGGAGATCGAACGCGCGATCGCCACGCTCGGGCGGGGAGAGGTCCTTCGCTACGACACGGCGGATCTCGAACGGTGGGACTCGGGCTTCCTCGCGCTGCTTCTCCGACTCGAGTCGATCGCCGTGGATCGCGGCGCGGTCGTCGACAGACGCGGGCTGCCCGATGGCGCGGGACGGCTCCTCGCTCTCGCGGAGTCGTCGCCGGCTCGGGAGGATGCACGGCGGAGCGAAGAGAAAGATCCCCTCCTGGATCGAGTGGGAACGGCCGCGCTGGATGCGATCGACGACGCCGAACAGTCGGTCACCTTTCTCGGCGAGACCACCCGCGCTCTCGGTCGATTCCTGACGGGACGCAGCCGGTATCGAAAGCGGGACCTGTGGCTGCTCGTTCAACAGGCCGGCGCCGGCGCACTCGGGATCGTGTCGCTCGTTTCCTTCCTGCTGGGCGCCATCCTCGCCTTCGTCGGCGCGGTTCAGCTGCAACAGTTCGGCGCAACGATCTACGTCGCGAACCTGGTCGGGGTGGCGATGGCCCGGGACATGGGCGCCCTGATGACCGCAATCGTGATGTCGGGACGCAGCGGTGCCGCCTACGCGGCGCAGCTCGGCAGCATGAAGGTGAATCAGGAGACCGACGCCCTTGTCACGCTCGGCATCTCACCCGTCGAGTTTCTCGTCGTCCCGCGGGTGCTGGCGCTGTCCTCGATGATGCCGCTCCTGACCCTCTACTCGGTGCTCATGGGAATCGCCGGGGGTGCGCTGGTCGGGTTGTTGATGCTCGACCTTTCGCTGACCACCTACTGGAGCCAGACGATCGGGGCGCTTTCCATTGCCGGCCTGCTGGGAGGGCTGTTCAAGGCGCTCGTCTACGGCGTGCTCATCGCCCTCGCGGGCTGCCGTGAGGGCATGCGCTGCGGGGGCAGTGCCTCGGCCGTGGGGGACGCGGCGACGGCGGCGGTCGTGTCGTCGATCGTGGCCATCATCAGCGCCGCGGGCCTGTTCGCCTGGGTGTTCTACGTGCTGGGGATCTGAGCGATGACGACGTCCTGCTACCAGCCCACGCTGCCGCCCGACGAGAAGCCGCACATCGAGGTCGACGACCTGACCATGGCGTTCGGGGACTTCGTCCTTCAGCGGGACCTGAGCTTCACGATTCCTCGCCACTCCATCTTCGTCATCATGGGTGGCAGCGGATGCGGAAAGAGCACGCTGCTCCGGCACATCCTCGGACTGCTGGACCCGGCCGCCGGCAGCGTCCTGCTGGACGGGGACCGGATCTCGGGGCTGGGAGCCGATGAACGCCAGGCGATCATGAATCGATTCGGGGTGCTCTACCAGAGCGGGGCGCTGTGGAGCTCGATGACGCTGGCCGAGAACGTGTCGCTGCCGCTCGAGGAGTACACGGAACTCGACGCGGCGGAAATCAGGGAGATCGCCGCCCTGAAGCTTGCCATGGTGGGCCTGAGGGGGTTCGAGGATTACTATCCGGCGGAGGTGAGCGGCGGAATGCAGAAACGAGCCGGCCTGGCGCGTGCGATCGCTCTGGACCCGGAGATCCTCTGCATCGACGAGCCTTCCGCCGGGCTCGATCCGATCAGTTCGAGACGTCTGGACGACCTGATCCAGGAGTTGCGGGACAGCCTCGACACGACCGTCGTGATGGTGACCCACGAGTTGCCGAGCATCTACGCGATTGGCACCGACAGTATTTTTCTCGACGCGGAGACACGAACCATGATTGCCAGCGGACCGCCCACGTGGCTGCGCGACCACTGCGACCACCCGACGGTGCGCACCTTCATGACGAGGGGGGAGGCAGAGGATGGCTAAGGCCAGCCCGCGTTCGATCGGCCTCTTCGTCATCGGGGCGATCGTACTGATTCTCGGGGCGATTGCGGTGCTCGGCTCCGGAAGCCTGTTCAAGACCACATATCCCTTTGTTTCCTATTTCGACGGTTCGGTGGCGGGGCTCGACGCGGGGGCGGCGGTGAAACTGCGAGGGGTGAAGATCGGGCAGGTCCGCGAGATCCGCCTGGCGATTCCCGGTGGTTCACGAGTCGCCGAGGACTTCCGGATCCCGGTGCTGTGGGAGATCAACCGTGACCTGCTGGTCAAGCACGGTGGGGTGGGAGACGTCACCCCGGCCCTGGTCGATACGCTGATCGATGCGGGAATGCGGGCCACGCTGGAGCAGGAGAGCTTCGTTACGGGCAAGAAGTTCATCGGTCTCGAAATCCTTCCCGACACCGATTATCGGATGGAGGGGGTGGCGTTCGGGGACTATCGTGAGATTCCAACGGCCAATACGGGGCTCAGCGAGCTGCAGGGTTCGATCAGCGCGCTGGTGGCGAAGCTGACCGCGCTCGATGCCGACTCCCTGATCGGGTCGCTCACGAACACGATCTCCAGCGTCGAAAAGCTGGTCAGCAATCCCGGGCTCCACGCGGCCGCGGAGAGCCTGCCGCAGACCCTTTTGAGCGCCCAGCAGGCCATGTCGTCGGCGGCCCGGCTCATGGGGAGCGCGGACTCGGTCGTCGGACCGGTGGGCATTCGGGCCGAGGCGGCCATGGCTCGCGCCGATTCGGCGATGCTCGAGCTCGAGGCCACGCTGAAGCAGACCCGGGTTCTGCTGGAGGCCGAGGGCGTGACGGCGACGCGACTGAACGAGGCGCTCTACGAGATCGGAGCAGCGGCGCGCGCCTTCCGTTCGCTGGCGGAGACGCTGGACAGGAATCCGAGCTCGCTGCTGCGAGGCAAGGACTACGGGGAGACCGATCAATGAGGCCGTTCGAAGACAGAAACCACCGTGCCTGCGGGCCTGCCCTGTCGAGCCGGGTGACTGCCCTGCTGTGTGTTTCCGTGCTGATCGGGGCCTGCTTCGGTTCGAGGGAGGATCCGACCCGATTCTATCTGCTCGGCGGGGGAGAGGAGGAGGCTTCATCCACGACTGCCCTGATCGACTCCGCGCGCGTCAACGTGGGAATCGGACCCTTCGCGATTCCCGGCTACCTGGACCGTTCCCAGTTCGTGCGACGCGTGGGTCCGAACGAAGTGAATCCGGTCGAGGCGGCGCGCTGGGCCGAGTCGTTGAACGAGGGGTTCGAGCGCGTCCTCGCGGCGAGTCTCGACGCTCGGGCTCCGGGCGTGACCGTGTACTCGCACCCCTGGCGCTCGACGACGCTGACCCAGTGGATCATCAGCGGGAGCATCCACAGATTCGAGACCGATGCTTCCGGAGAGGCCGTGCTCGACATCACGTGGCGGGTGCTGGATCCGCAGAGGAAACCCACGAACCTCGGGGCCCGCTCGGTGGTTCGGGCGCAGAGTGCCGGACCGACCATCGAGGACGAGGTGGCAGCCCTGAGCGATGCGGTGGACCAGTTCGCGGCGCTGCTGGCCGAGGTCCTCCAGCGGGAAGGCCCGAAGCTCCTCGAAGGGCGCTGATCAGCCTCCGGCCCGGTCCGGCAGCGGGGCTACCGCACACCGCTCGGGCGCCGGAGGGCCGCCCCTCGCCGCGCGCGGGGAGAAGATCGCCTCGCAGGCCGTGTCCCAGTCGATACGCGTGACCCGGCATTCACCGCCGTCATACTCGAGCAGGTCCCCGGGCTCCAACCGCCAGTCGAGGGTCTCTCCGGCCTCGTTGATCACGAAGATCCGCCACGCGTCCAACTCCGTGCGCCGGGTCTCGAGCAATCGAAACTGACGGTCGCTGCGCTTTCCGAAGATTGTGAGATACTCCGGGCCGATCTCGACTGCCAGCGGATCATTGCGCGGAAGAAGGTCGCTGAGAAGGCCGCCGCAATCGGCAGTGGCCCACAAACCGTCTACGTCGGGTTCACGCGTCAGGCCGTACATCAGGAACGCCCCTGCGCCGATACCGGCGACGAGCAGGACGAGCAGAAGTCTGATCTGGGACCCGTTCACTCGGATTCACCTCGTGGTGGAACTGCGTGATTGGCCGGACGTTCACCGAACGATACACCCGAACACGCCGTTGTGCCGCTGCCGCGTTGTCTCCTGGCCATGGGCGGAACGGCAGCATGATTCGCAGCCGCGGCCCTGGACGCATATTTTCCGAGCATATCCGGGGGTGACCGGGTACTTTGCGAAGCCGGAAGGAGGCACCGCAATGATGTCGTTGATCGGGATGCCGCTGGTCGTGGCTGCGTGGGCGATCCCCGCGTTGTTTCTGCTCGCGCTGGGAAGCGTGATCGCGTTCGTCGTCGGCCGTCCGTTCTTCCTTGCCTGGGGCCGGGTCGTCGACCTTGCGATCGGGGCCGTGGCGCGTGGCGCGATGCGGGTGGCCGAAGGGCTCGCTACACGATCGTACGACTACGCGGTTCGGCACGCCGGCAGGGACCACTGAGCAACGGAACGGGCCGGTACCGAATCGTCGGCCTCGCACGACTCTTCCTGCTCGTCTCCGGGCTCGGCCTGTTTGCGGCCGCCTGCGACACGGACAACCCTCCGCTGCTCGGATCGGGCGGCGGCGGTGGATCCGGCGGCGGCTCGCAGGACTCCCTCATCGCCGTCTTCGAGATCCTGGGCGGCGACGAGCAGACGGGAAGCACCCTCGAAGTATTCCGATTTCCGTTGCGCGTGGTGACCGCAGACCGACTCGGCTTCGCCGTTCCGGGGATCGAGGTGCGCTGGGAGATCAATCGCGGCGTGGGAACGCTCTCGACGACGTCGGACACGACCGGGCCGCTCGGAGTCTCCGAGGTCCTGCTCACGGCCGGTTCCGTGCTCGGGCCGATCGAGGTGGACGCCTACGTAGAGGGCACGGCCGAGTACGAGGTCGAGTTCGACCTGTTCGTCACGGCCCACCAGATTCAGATCCTTTCGGACCGGTTCCTCGCGCCCCTGGGCGGAGACACGCTGTTCGTCGTCGCCGGCGATACCGTCGAATGGCTGAACCGGGATGTGCAGAGCCACCTGATTCGATCCGTGCAGGAGCCGGCGGGTGGCGTCGTGATCCGGAGTGATACGCTGCGCAACAGCGACCGCTACCGGTTCGTCCCCAATCTTCCGGGAACGTGGGTGTACGAGGACCAGATCAACTCGGGCGTCTCGGCGCCGCGCGGGGTGATCCGGGCAACGGGCCGGCAGGACGTCGGCGCGCTGAATGTCGAAGTGGTCGTCGCGGCCGGAAACCCACCGGTTCGGAACGTCCTGGTAACGGTGGACGGCGGAGTGTTCGCGTCCTCGATCCTGGCGGGCGAGTCCGTGCTGTTCCCCGCCATCTCCGCTATCCCGCACGTTGTGCGTCTCCGCGAAGTGCCGCTCAACTGTGTCGTGGCGGGCGAGAATCCCCGCAGCGTCACCGTCGTGGCGGAGGACACGGTCACCACCCGATTCGAGCTGGGTTGCGAGTAACTTCCGGGGCGGAGAGCGGGATCGCCTCCGGCGTCAGCCCTTCGCCGCGATCTTCGCCCAGCTGTCCCGCAGGGTCACGGTTCGATTGAGTACCAGCGCTCCCGGCGTCGAGTCTACCGTGTCGCTGACGAAGTAGCCCAGCCGTTCGAACTGGTAGCGAGTCCCCGGCGGGTCCTCGGCCAGAGATGGCTCGACCCACGCCGGGTTCACGACCACGAGAGACTCCGGATTCAGGTTCTTGGTGAAGTCCTCCCCCTCTTCCAGCCCCTCGTCCGGATCGGCCACGGAGAACAGCCGATCGTAGAGCCGCACTTCGGCGGGCAGTGCATGCCGCGCCGACACCCAGTGGATGGTGCCCTTGATCCGCCGCCCGTCCGCCGGGTTCGCACCCATCGTAGCCGGGTCGTGCGAGCACCGAAGCTCGATGACTTCCCCGGTCTCGGGGTCCTTGACCACCTCGTCGCAGCGGATCACGTAGGCGTGGCGCAGCCTCACTTCACGGCCGGGTGCGAGCCGGTGAAACTTGCGGGGCGGATCTTCCATGAAGTCGGCCCGTTCGATCCAGAGCTCGCGCGAGAAGGGCATCCGCCGGGATCCCTCCTTGTCCACGTCGCGGGGGAAGGAGGGCGCATCGATCCATTCCTCGTCCGCCTCGGGGTAGTCGGTGATCACGACTTTCAACGGGTCGAGGACCGCCAGCCGGCGTGGTGAACGCCAGTTCAGGTCGTCGCGGATCGCGTATTCGAACAGTGCGTAGTCGGTGCGGCTCTTCACATCCGCCACCCCGACCTTGTCGCACAGCGACCGCACGGCCTCGGGGGTCACGCCGCGCCGGCGGATTCCCGCGATCGTGGGCATCCTCGGGTCGTCCCACCCGGCGACGTGCCCTTCGTTGACCAGGCGGATCAGCCGCCGCTTGCTCAATACGGTGAAGTCCAGCTCCAGCCGGGCGAATTCGGTCTGCTCGGTTCGCGGACGCTCGATCCCGACTGCATCCAGGACCCAGTCATAGATCTCGCGATTGTTCCGGAACTCGAGGGTGCAGAACGAGTGGGTGATGTCCTCGATCGCGTCTTCCAGGCAGTGTGCGTAATCGTACATCGGATACAGACACCATTCGTCTCCACGACGGTAATGGGACGAGTGGCGGATCCGGAGCAGCAACGGATCGCGCATGACCATGTTCGGGTGCGCCATGTCGATCTTCGCCCGCAGGACGTGTGCGCCGTTCGGGAATTCTCCCGCCTTCATGCGACGCAGGAGGTCGAGGTTTTCCTCGGGCGTCCGGTCGCGGTACGGGCTCGGCCGGCCCGGCTCGGTCACGCTGCCGCGGAGTTCCCGGATTTCCTCCTCGCTGGAGGAATCCACGTAGGCCTTGCCCTCGCGCACCAGCTGCTCGGCCCACTCGTAGAACTGCTCGAAGTAGTCGGAGGCGAAGTACAACCGGTCCTCCCAGTCGTACCCGAGCCAGCGGATGTCCGCCTGCATGGAGTCGACGAACTCCTGCGTCGCGGTATCCGGATTCGTATCGTCGTAGCGCAGATTGCAGGTTCCGGCATACTCGTCGGCCACGCCGAAGTTGAGGCAGATCGATTTCGCGTGCCCGATGTGCAGGTATCCGTTCGGCTCCGGCGGGAATCGGGTCGCCACGCGTCCGCCGTACTTCCCGGTCCGGATGTCATTCTCGATCTTCGTCCGCAGGAAGTCTTTCGATTCCACGGTTCCATCTGCGCCCGACTCCGACATCGATCCTCGTCTCGTCCTGGGTTCGGAAGGCGGCACGGAATCCTCCGCCGCCCACCACTCGTAAGTGAAATCACGGGCCGGACAAGGTGGCCGATTCGGGCGGGAATTGCCAAGCCCCGTAGTGGCGATTCGAACCGGCGCCGCGTATGGTCGGTCGCTCCTGCGGGTCACGAGGGCCCCGGGTGGAACACTTCGGACGGGAGTCGGGCGATGAAGCGAGGGTCGGGTCGGAGGCACGGCTGGTTGACGATGAGTGCACTGTTCTGCCTCGCGGCGATCTCCGGGAGCTGCGGAGGATCGGCCGAGTCGCGCGAGACCTCCCCATCTGACGGGGCCGCGGTGGAGTCCGACACTCACACCGCATCGCAGGAATCGACGCTTCCCGCCGCCGTTCTGGGCGAGGCCGGACCGCCTCGCGGCGAGTCCGTGCGGTATTTCGACGCGGACCCGGCCACGACCGGCTACCTGGCGCTGCCCGAGGGTGACGGACCGTTCCCCGCGGTCATCCTGATCCACGAGTGGAACGGGCTCGTCGATCGAGTGCGCCAGGTCGCGGACGCGATGGCGGACGAGGGATACGTAGCCCTCGCGGCCGACCTCTACGGCGGCCGCACCGGCAACGACCGGAACGAGAACGTCGCCCTGATGGAGGAGGCGCAGGCCGATCCCGACAGGATCATCGCCAATCTGGATGCAGCCGCGCAGATGCTGCGAGCCCGTTCGGACGTGACCGGGAAGGTCGCCACGATGGGCTGGTGCTTCGGTGGCGGCGTCGCGTTGAGCTACGCGATCGGCGGCGAGAACCACGATGGGACGGCGATCTTTTACGGGCGCCTGGTGCAGGATCCGGAGCTGCTGTCGGAGATCGATCATCCGATCTACGGCACCTTCGCGCAGATGGACCGTGGCATCCCCCCCGAGGAGGTCGAGCGCTTCGCCGGAGCCCTGAAGGAAGCGGGAATCGAGAACGATCTGCATATTTATGACGACGTGCAGCACGGATTCTGGTTGTGGGTGGACCGCGACCCCGAGAACTCTGCGGGGCCTGCACTGGACGCCTGGGTCCGATTGAAGGCATACCTCAAGCGCGTCGTCGGCTGACGCGGCAACTCGAGAGGCACGACGATGGAAAGCTCCTCACGCTCCGGTGGCTCGGAGACCGGGAAGAAGAGCCGTTGGCTCTGGTGGTTCGTCGGCGGACTCGTTCTGGGGATCCTCGGGACGGTCTTCATCCCCGACCTCGTTCGGCCCTACCTCCCCGACATGCTGAAGGGCGAGAACGTGGAGATCGCGGGCGTCGTCGAGGCGAAATCGCGCGAGGCGGACCGTCTTCTGCTGACGATCGGTGGGGATGCGGGCGCCGTCCTCGTTACCTACACGCAGGAGATTCCGGAGATGGACCTGCTCATCGAACCGGGGGACTCGGTTGTCCTGGCGGTACGGGAGTACGCGCCGTTCGTGGAAGATCCGTCGGTGCGAAGGGTCCAGAAGGGCGGCGCCGTTCAGCGGCGCCAGCCGACCCGCGAGCAGGCCGATCCTCCGCCCGCGCAAATCGAGCGAAGAGTAGACCCGATCGGGCCGGCTGCAGACTCGGACGCCCCAGCCGCCTCCGAATTCGACCGGGAGATCGGCCCGGTGAGCGACAGCGTCGAGACCCCTCCGGCGGGAGAGGATGACCTGCCCGGCGCGGAAGAGACGCCCACGCAGGACGAAGACGAACAGGACCCGCAGACGTAGGGCGGGCGAACGGCTTGACGGTGCAGCCCGCCAAGTTCAATCTTAACAGGCTGCTGAAAGCCGATATGCACCCCACCGTGCCACCTCGATCGCGGAGGACGCCGTGAAGAAGCTTGGTCTGCTCGTAGCGCTCGCTCTCACTCCTCTCGCTCTCGTTCCGGAGTCTGCATCTGCCCAGACGAAGCCGGTCCAGCTGGGACTCGTGACGCCGCTGCAGATCGTGCCCGAGGACCAGTCCGTGGGTGCGTTCCGCCTGTGCCTGATTTACTGCGCCAACGAGGACGTGAGATACGTAGACATCGGGCTCGTGCTCAAGACGAACGGTGAACAGAGTTTCGCGCAACTGGGAGCTGTGGGCCTGGGCAACGATTTCAGCGGAGTTCAGTTGAATTGGCTCGGCGCCTACAACACCGGTAACCTCGGCGGCGTCCAGTGGAGCGGGCTCGGCAATTATACGGTGACCGGCGAAGGCGTTCAGCTCTCCGGGATCTTCAACGGAGCCGAGGACTTCGGCGGTCTTCAGATCGCGCTCGTGAATTACACGAAGACGCTTCAGGGTCTCCAGCTGGGGATCATCAACATCATCACGGAGGGCGGTGACATCTTCGGGCTGCCGATCTTCCCCTTCGTGAACTTCGACTTCTGATCCCGGATTCCACAGCCGAGGGCCTGACAGCCGGGCGCCGCACGGAAGCGGCGCCCGGCTTTTCTTCGTTGACGGCCCGCGAGGGATCGATCTATACTCGAGCGCATCGTTGAGAACGGGTCTCAATCGAACTTCCTGCGGGGTGACGATGGAACCGACTTCAAGCATCATGGGGCATCTTCGGGACACGACGCGCGATCTTCACAAGGAAGCCGAATCCCGCCCCCTCCAGCGCTCGATGGCCCGCGGCACGTTGCCTCGCGGCGCGTACGCGATGTATCTCGGCCAGCTCCGCCACCTGCACTCGGCACTCGAGGAGGCTCTCGATGAAGCCGCTGCCGCGGAGCCTTCGCTGAGGCGGCTGCACACGGACGATCGTCGCCGCGTTCCCGACATCGACCGGGATCTGGCTGCCTTCGGCGTGGAGATTCCGAGCGTTCCGGTGCTGCCGCCGACCGAGCGATTCATGGATCGAATCCGGCGGATCGCATCCGAAGATCCGATCGCACTCCTGGGTCCCCTCTATGTCATGGAGGGCAGTACGAACGGGGGGAAGTTCCTCGCCAGGGTTCTTCAGCGGTCGCTCAATCTGGAGAATGGAGAGGGGCTCGCGTACATGGATCCGTACGGTGACGAGCAGCCCCGGATGTGGGCGAGTTTCAAGCAGATTGCCGACGAAATGCCACTCGATACCGATCAGGCGCACGCGGTGACCGAAGCCGCGAAGCGGACTTTCGAAGCGATCGCGGAGATCAGCGACGTGATCCTGCCCCCGGATGCCGGAGCCGTCGAGGGCTGACGCCGGCTCCGAAGGCGGTGCGGCAGGTGCCGATCGGGATCAGCCGAACAGCTCCCAGACCAGGTTGAGCAGGATCGCGGTGATCGCGATCGGACAGACGAACCGGATCAGGAACGACCAGAGGCCGCCGAGAGGGAATCTCCCGTCGTTTTCCCGGACCTCGTCGCCCGCCGCCGACACTCCCCACACCCAGCCCACGAACAGGCTGATCAGCAGGGCCCCGATCACGAGCGAGTACTGACCGAACAGCGTGAACAGGAAGGTCAGGAAATCGGTTCCCACGCCTGGAACGTTCGTCAGCCACGACACCGCGCCGTTCGCGAGCGCACTCGGGATGCCCAGCAGGAATGCGATGCCTCCGAGGAGCAGAGCCGCCTTCTTTCGCGACCAGCCCTTTTCGTCAACAGCCCACGAAGTCGGCACCTCCAGCAGTGAGACGCTCGAGGTCAGCGCTGCGATGGCCAGGAGCATGAAGAACCCGGTCCCGAAGATGATCCCGCCATACGGGGCCGGGGGGATGGACGAGAGCAGCGAGGTGAGGACCACGAAGACCATGCCCGGCCCGCCGACACCCGGTTCGAGACCGGCATGGAACAGTGTCGGAAAGATGATCAGGCCGGCCAGAATCGCGATCGACGTGTCGAATGCGGTGACCCAGCCGGCAGAGGACACGAGGTCATCTCGCTTGGATACATACGATCCGTACGTAATCATGGCACCCATGCCCAGACTGAGACTGAAGAAAGCCTGGCCGATTGCGGCGAGCACCACGCCGCCGGTGACCTTGCTGAAGTCGGGCTTGAAGTAGAATTCGAGTCCCTCGGAGGCTCCCGAAAGCGTAACCGCGCGCACCGCGAGCAGCACGAGGAGCACCAGGAGTACCGGCATCAGCACTTTGGTCCAGCGTTCGATCCCGTCCCGCACGCCGCCGAGCACCACGTAGATCGTGAGAATCATGAAGGCGAAGTGCCAGGCGAGTGCCCGTATCGGGTTGCCTGCCACCTCGGCGAAGATCGCCGGCGTGTCCGCTTCGGGGCCGAAAGTTCCGATCGCGGTCTTGAACACGTACGAAAGGGTCCAGCCCGCGATGACCGAGTAGAAGCTCAGGATCGCCAGGCCGGTGAATACGCCCAGGGCTCCGACGAACACCCATGACGTGCCCGGCGCGAGGGCCTTGAATGCGCCGACCGGATTCCGGCCGGTACGTCGTCCGACGATCAGTTCGGCGAGCATCACGGGGGCGCCGATGAGAGCCACCGCGACCAGGTAGATCAGGAGGAATGCGGCGCCGCCGTTCTGTCCGGCCACCGTGGGGAAGCCCCAGATGTTGCCGAGGCCGATGGCGCTTCCCGCCGCCGCGAGTATGAAGGCGAGCTTGGAGCCCCACGTGTCTCGCGGCTTTCCCGTACCTGGATCCATCGAACCTCCCGTCGTCCCTGCTGGTGATCGGAAGTCGGTCTCTGAAGCGTGCCGCACCCCGGAGAGCGGCCGAACGATCATACGTAGCGCTGTGGGGTCGGACAATCCGCCGCAGGCGTCACGAGCCTCCTTCACGCCCTGAGTGGCTGCAACTCCCGCCGAGGCTGCCGGCAACCTACTATTCCGAGCCGGCTCGGAGCGCGAGTCGTAGTCGCATGGCCCGCACCCCCATTCACGAGGATGCGATGGAACTCACGGAATTCCGGCGCGAACGATTCGGAAACCTCTTCGTTCTGCTGCTGGCGATCGGGATCAGCCTCGTCTTCTTCGGCATGATCAAGCGGATGGCGGTGGCCCTTCTCCTGGCCGCGATCTTCGCCGGGATGTTTCACCCCATGTACAGGAAGGTGGTGTCCTGGCTGGGCGGTCGACGTGCGCTGGCGGCGCTGGCAACGGTCGTCATCCTGATCCTCGTCGTGCTCGTGCCGCTCTCGGTCTTCGTCGGAATCGTCGCCGCCCAGGCCCTGGAGGTCACGCATTCGGTGGGCCCATGGGTCCAGCGACAGATCGACCAGCCGGACCAGCTCGACCGCCTGTTGTGGAGCAACCCGCGACTCGAGTGGCTTCAACCGTACCAGCACGAGCTGATGACGAAGGTGAGCGAGCTCGCGGGAATGCTCGGCACATTCCTCGTAAACAGTGTCGCGGCCGCCACGCGGGGAACGGCGTCGTTTCTGCTGAGCACGTTCGTCATGCTCTACGCCTTCTTCTATTTCCTTCTCTCGGGCCGGGATCTTCTCGAGAAGGTTCTCTACTACATTCCGCTCGAACCCGAAGACGAGAACCTGATGGTCGAGAAGTTCCTCTCCGTCACCCGGGCGACGCTGAAGGGCTCTCTGGTGATCGGGGTCATTCAGGGGCTTCTGGCGGGCGCCGCCTTCGCGGTGGCCGGGATCAAGGGGGCCGCCTTCTGGGGCACCGTGATGGCCGTGCTCTCGATCATTCCCGCGGTCGGCACCGGTCTGGTCTGGGTACCGGCGGTGATCTACCTGTTCGTCGCGGGCAAGTCGGGGGCGGCGATCGCTCTCGGACTCTGGTGCCTCGTGGCCGTGGGCACGGTCGACAATTTCCTTCGGCCGGTGCTCGTGGGCCGGGACACGAAGATGCCCGACCTCATGGTGCTGATCAGCACGCTGGGCGGGCTGTTCTACTTCGGTGCGGTCGGGTTCATCATCGGGCCGGTCGTGGCCGCGCTGTTCATTGCCGTCTGGGAAATCTACGGACGGGCGTTCTCCGACCTGCTGCCGCCGGTGGAGCTGCCGGCCCTGAAGGGCGCGGCACCGTTGGAGATGCCCCGCACGGAGGCCGCGATCGAGGATGTACAGTCCTCGGGACCCGGGATCGCCCCGGAGTGACCAGGGACGAGTTCATGCGGGAAGCGGTCCGAATGGCCGAGGAGAGTGTCGGCCTGGGAGGCGGCCCGTTCGGAGCGCTCGTAGTCCGGGATGGAGTCATCGTCGGGCGCGGACGGAACCGGGTGACCGAGGCGCAGGATCCGACGGCACACGCCGAGATCGAGGCGATTCGAGACGCGTGTCGCCGACTCGGGTCGCACCAGCTCGCGGGGTGTGAGTTGTACGCTTCGAGTGAGCCATGCCCGATGTGCCTCGGCGCCATCTACTGGGCCCGTCCCGAGGCCGTGTATTTCGCGACCGGACGCGGCGATGCGGCCCGCGCGGGATTCGATGACGCCCTGATCTACGACGAGATCGGCCGCCTTCCGGGCGACCGGCGGATCAGAATGCACAATATGGTCTTGTCCGGGGCCGGGGAGCCGTTCCGACTATGGAGTGCGCGGCAGGACAGGGTAGACTACTGAACCTCGGGCAATCGCGATGGGAGAGAGACTCTTGACGAAGCAGGTGTCTCGAAGGGAGCGCAGGCTGGAAACCTGGTCGGCGATCCTGATGTCGCTCGCGACGGTAGCCACCGCCTGGTGCGCCTACCAGTCCGCCGAGTGGGGAGGCGAGCAGTCATTCATGCTCGGTGAGTCGAACCGGGCCGGTCGCGAGGCGACCCTTCAGGAGTCGCTGGCGATGCAGCAGCGATCGCTGGATGCGGCGCTGTTCATGGAGTGGATCGGAGCCATCGCAACCGACAACCAGCCGCTGGAGGAATTCTACCTTCAACGATTCCGCCCGGTCATGCGCACCGCCGTGGATGCCTGGCTCGCGACCGATCCGAGAAACAACCCCGATGCTCCGCCGCACCCGTTCGTCCTCCCGGAGTACACGATCGGCCAGGACTCGATCGCCTCCGCGGAGCGCGAGAGATCGGCGACGAGCTGGGCGCTCGCCCGGCAGTACGACGCTCACGGCGACCGGTACGTTCTCCTCACGGTCGTATTCGCGTCCGTGCTCTTCTTCGCTGGCATTTCGGAAAAGTTCGATGAGGACCGGGTCCGTATCGGGGTGCTCGTGATGGGCACGATCCTGTTCGGCAGCGCATTCGCCGTGATGATGAGCTATCCGGTATGGTGGTGAGTCGGCCCGCACCGGCGAGCGCCGGCCCGGCCAACGACTTTGCGGTTCCCGTTTCCGGGTAGCATCTTGCCCGGGAAGGCATCGTTCGACGGCACACCAAACCAGAAAACCCGGATACGACCGATGAATGAAGAGATCCTCAAGCTCCTCGGCGACGACGCGAAGTCGCTTCTCGAGCACACCTGCACGGGTATCCCCAGGGAGCGGCTTCACCTACCGGGCCCCGATTTCGTAGACCGCGTCTGGGCCTCCTCGGACCGCAACAACCGGGTGCTCGGCAATCTGGCCTGGCTGCATTCGCACGGACGTCTCGGGGGCACGGGCTACGTGTCGATACTCCCCGTGGACCAGGGAATCGAACACTCGGGCGTGGCGAGCTTCACGAAGAACCCCGACTACTTCGACCCGGCGAAGATCGTGGAGCTGGCGATCGAGGGCGGGTGCAACGGTGTCGCTTCGACGTTCGGAGTGCTCGGTTCGGTGGCGAGGAAATACGCCCACAGGATTCCGTTCATCGTCAAGATCAACCACAACGAGCTCTTGACGTTCCCGAACAGCTTCGACCAGATCATGTTCGGAACCGTGGAGCGGGCGTACGAGATGGGTGCTGCCGCCGTGGGAGCGACGATCTACTTCGGTTCTTCCGAGAGCGATCGCCAGATCCAGGAGATCGCCGACGCGTTTTCGCTCGCCCACGACCTCGGAATGGCCACGATCCTCTGGTGTTACCTCCGGAATTCGGCATTCAAGAAGGACAAGGACTTCCACGTTAGCGCCGACCTGACCGGTCAGGCGAACCACCTCGGTGTGACGATCCAGGCCGACATCGTCAAGCAGAAGCTGGCCGAGAACAACGGCGGCTACCTCGCCCTGAATGAGGGTGGAGCCAGTTTCGGCAAGTTCGACAAGAACATGTATGACGAACTCGGCAGCGACCATCCGATCGACCTCTGCAGATGGCAGGTCGCGAACTGTTACATGGGCCGGGTGGGTCTGATCAACAGCGGCGGCGCTTCCGGCAAGAACGACTTCGGCGACGCCGTCCACACGGCCGTGATCAACAAGCGCGCCGGCGGAACAGGGCTGATCTCGGGTCGCAAGGCCTTCCAGCGCCCGATGAAGGAAGGCGTGAAGCTGCTCAACATGATCCAGGACGTCTATCTCGCCCCGTCGATCACGCCGGCCTGACCCGGTGCGGGGCCGTCAACGGCGGCGGCCCCGAGCCCTCTGCTTCGGTGCCGGACCGCCGATCCGACCGCTGAATCTGAGCAGCGGTCCCACGGCACCGGAGGCCTGCGCGCCTGCGACGGACGTCGAGGCCGCTTCCGTCAACGGTGATTCCAAACGACAGGTGGACCGATGAACAGGTCTGTTCCTCGCATCTCGCGGCTGCTCATCCCGCTTGCCCTGCTGACCTCCGCTTGCACGGTGGGTCCCGACTACGAGCCTCCCGACTTCACGGTCGAGACGGTCCCCGACCAGTGGCGCACGACGGTCGAGACCGAGATGGATGCAGATACCACGGACCTCGAAATGTGGTGGATCTCGTTCAACGATCCCATGCTGACCGAGTTGATCCGGCGCGCCGAGTTCGGGAACCTCGATCTCCAGGCGGCCGTCGGACGCGTGGCCGAGGCTCGTGCGATTCGTGGTGTCGCCACGGGTCAGTACTGGCCCGACATCGCGCTCGGCGGGGCGTACAGCTACCAGAAGCTGAGCGAGAACGGGCTCCAGGGCGCCCAGGCAGGTCAACCGGACGACGGATCCAGCTCGCCGCTCAGCGAGCCGTTCGATTCCTGGACCGCCGGAATCAGCCTGAGCTGGGAGATCGACCTGTTCGGGCGCATCCGGCGCACCGTCGAGGCAGCGGATGCGCAGCTCGAGGCTTCCGTGGAGGACTACCGTGACGTCCTCGTCACCCTCTACGCGGAGGTCGGCGCGGCGTACGTGGACGCCCGGGCGTTCCAGACACGACTCGATTTCGCCACTCAGAACGTCTCGGCCCAGGAGAACAGCCTCGAACTGACGAACGACCGGTTCAACGCGGGACTCACGTCGGCCCTGGATGTCGCGCAGGCGGAGCAGAACCTGGCCCAGACCCGCTCGACGATTCCCGCGCTGGAGATCGGTCTCGAGGCGGCGCTCAATCGTCTGGCGGTCCTGCTCGGCGAGGCGCCCGGGTCTCTGCACGACGAGCTGCGGGAGCACACCGGCCTTCCACAGCCTGACGACAAGGTGGCCTACGGGATCCCGGCGGACCTGCTGCGCCGCCGACCGGACATCCGGCAGGCCGAGCGACTCCTCGCGTCCCAGAGTGCGAGAATCGGCATCGCGACCGCCGACCTGTATCCGACGCTGAGTCTGGGCGGAAGCGTGGGCCTCGAAGCCCTGGAATTCGACAACCTGGCCGAAGGGGGCAGCGTCTTCTGGAGCATCATTCCGCAGATCAGCTGGCCGATCTTCACGGGTGGCAAGATCCGTAACCGGATTCGGGCCGAGGAAGCGCGCACGGCACAGGCGCTCGCGGCCTACGAGCAGACCGTGCTGCGGGCCCTGGAAGAGGTGCAGAACGCGCTCGTGGCATATGGCCAGGAGAAGGTGAGACGCGACCGGCTGCGGGAGGCCGTAGAGGCATCGCAGCGCGCCGTCGATCTCGTCGAAACGCAGTACCTTTCCGGACTCACCAACTTTCAGAACTTCCTGGACTCGCAGCGCTCGCTGTTCCGGCAGCAGGACGAGCTGGCGGCGAGCTCGGGTGAGGTGAGGAACAACCTGATCGCTCTCAACCGGGCCCTGGGCGGCGGCTGGTCGCCGAGCCGGGCCGAGGTGACGGCAGCTGCGGCCGAAGGAGAGACTCCTCCGCCGCCGGTCGGAGGTGACAGATGAACCAGGGCGACAGGTCTTCAGGATTCCCCAGAGATCGGGCGAACTCTTCGATGCATACGCGTGCCATTCTGTTCGTGTCGATGATGGCGGCAGGGACGCTGTTCACGGGCTGCGGGGGCGATGACGGTCCGATCCGTCCGCCCCCCGAGGTCACGGTTCGGCAGCCGGACGTACGCCCGGTTCAGCCGTTCGTAGACTTCACCGGGACGACACGGGCCGTCGAAGCGGTCGAAATCCGGGCGCGGGTCGGAGGGGTACTGCAGAGGCAGTTGTTTTCCCCTTCGGACGTCGTGGACGAGGGTGACGTCCTGTTCATCATCGAGCAGGACCAGTACGAAGCCGCGCGAGATGAAGGCGTGGCCATGCTTCGCTCCGCCATCGCGGACTCGGCCCTCAAGGAATCCAATCTCGAGCGGATCCAGATCGCGATCGAGACCAACGCCGTCAGCCGGCAGGACCTGGATCGAGCGCAGGCCGAGCGGGACGCAGCCGTGGCGGCCGTGCTCGGGGCTCGCGCACGGCTGTCCCGCGCACAGCTCGACTACGAGTACACGACCGTGCGCAGCCCGATCACCGGACAGGTGGGGCGCCGGCAAGTGGATCCCGGAAACCTCGTGGGCTTCGGGGAGCAGACGCTCCTGACGACGGTGAATCGGGTGAAGCCGATCCACGTCTCATTCAACGCTCCGGAGTGGGTCGTCCTGCGCATGCTCAGAGCGATGGAAGATGTCCGGGAGGACGTCGACGATTCCTCGGTAATCGAGACCGTGATCGAGGGCGAAGAGGAGCTTGACGAAGTCACAATCCGGGCCCAGAAGCGGGTCGTGAAGGTACTGGTCGGGACGGCAGCCGACGCGGACAGCTTCCCGTTCGAAGGCTACATCGACTTCATCGGCAACACCGTCGATCCGACGACCGGCACGATCGAGCTCCGCGCGCTGTTCGACAACGAGGACCAGCTGCTGTTCCCCGGCCTGTTCGTCCGCGTGCGGGTCCTCGCAGTCGAGGCCGAGGATGCCCTGCTGGTCGATGAGCGGGCGATCGGAACCGACCTCGGCGGCAAATACATGTACCTGGTGGACGACGAGAACATCGTTGAGCGGCGCTACGTCCAGGTGGGCCAGCTGCAGCCCGACGGATCTGTGGTCATCGAAGACGGCATCGAGCAGAGCGATACATACATCTCCAATGGACTGCTTCGCGCTCGCCCAGGGCTCCCCGTGACCCCTCGCACTGAAGCGGAGATGGCAGAGCGACAGACGGCGACCGAGTCCGCCCTGGAGGGCGCGCCCGACGAGGACTCGGGAGAGGAGGAGTAGGCATGTTCAGCCGCTTCTTCATCTACAGGCCGGTCTTCGCGCTGGTCATCGCGATCGTGATCGTCATCCTCGGGACCATTTCGATCCCGACCCTTCCGGTGGAGTCGATGCCCGACATCACTCCGCCCACCGTCTCCGTGAGCACGAGCTTCCCGGGCGCGAACGCCCAGGTCGTGGAGCAGACGGTCACCACGCCGATCGAGAAAGAAGTGAACGGCGTGGAAGACATGATCTACATGCAGTCACAGAGCACGTCGGTGGGCTCGATGGAGCTCACCGTCTCGTTCGACATCGGCACCGACCCGGACATGGCTGCCGTGCTTACGCAGAACCGCGTGTCGATCGCCGAGCCGCTGTTGCCGGAGGAGGTGAAACGCCAGGGGGTGAAGACGGAGAAGAAGTCTACCCAGATCACCCTGATGGTGAACATCATCTCACCGGATGGGCGGTATGACGACATCTTCATCTCGAACTACGCGACCACCCAGATCAACGACGTCCTGGCCCGAGTCCCCGGAGTGGGGAAAGTGCAGGGTATGGGGGCCAAGGACTTCGGGATGCGAATCTGGTTGGACCCGGGCAAACTCAAGGCCCGCGACCTGACGACTGACGAGGTGATCGGGGCCCTGCGTGAGCAGAACGTCCAGGTGGCCGCCGGCTCGATCGGTCAGCCGCCGAATCCGGAGGGGCTCAACTTCCAGTACACGATCACCACACTGGGTCGGCTCGAAACCGTCCAGGAGTTCGAAGACATCATCGTCAAGGCCGGGGTGAGCGGCGAGCTGGTGAGGGTGCGCGACGTGGCCCGGGTCGAGCTCGGGGCTCAGGACTACTCCTGGTACGTGCAGCTCGACGGCGCGCCGAGCGTGGCGATCGCGGTATACCAGCTTCCGGGATCGAACGCGCTGGGAGTGGCGCAGGGCGTCCGGGAGGCGATTGCCGAGCTGGAGAAGAGTTTCCCGGAAGGCCTCGCGGCGGTCATTGCATACGATTCCACCGAGTACATCGAGGCCTCGATCTCCGAGGTGATCGAGACGCTGATCATCGCCATCCTGCTGGTGATCTTCTCGGTGTTCATCTTCCTCCAGGACTGGCGCACGACGGTCATTCCCTCGGCCACGATCCCGGTTTCACTCATCGGCACCTTCTTCGCGATGAAGCTGTTCGGGATGTCGATCAACAACCTCACCCTGTTCGGACTCGTGCTGGCCATTGGAATCGTCGTGGACGACGCGATCGTGGTCGTGGAAAACACGATGCGCCTGATCGACGAAGAGGGAATGGAGACGAAGGCCGCCACGGCGAAGGCGATGGAGGAGGTAGGCGGCGCGATCGTCGCTACCACGCTGGTGCTGCTGGCCGTATTCGTGCCGACGGCCCTGATGCCCGGCCTGACCGGTCGCCTGTACCAGCAGTTCGCGATCACGATTTCCATCGCGACCGTATTCTCCTCGATCAACGCTCTGACCCTGAGCCCCGCACTCGCCGGGATGCTGCTCCGTCCTTCGCCGGAGAAGCGCGGCCGATTCTTCTCGAAGTTCAACGAGCTGTTCGAGGTGACGACCGACAAGTACATGGGCGTCGTCAGGGGCCTGGTGCGACGCAAGGGCCTGATCCTGTTGGGGTTCGCGGGTCTGATGCTCGCGATGGTCCTGAGCTTTCGTATGGTTCCCGGCGGCTTCATCCCCGATGAGGACCAGGGGTACTTTTTCGTGAATGTCGAGCTGCCCGACGGGGCGTCCATGCAGCGCACCGAGGACGTCCTCGACCGGGTGAACCTGGCACTGGCGGACATGTCCGGCGTGGCGAATTACATCACGATCGGCGGCTTCTCGATGCTCAACGGCGTCCAGGGGTCGAACTTCGGGGCTGTGATCGCGACCCTCGAGAACTGGTCGGATCGCTCGAGGGAGGAGCACGTCGAGATCCTGATGGCGAACCTGCAGCGCTA
Source organism: uncultured bacterium (assembly GCA_965364445.1). Taxonomy (GTDB): domain Bacteria; phylum Gemmatimonadota; class Gemmatimonadetes; order Palauibacterales; family Palauibacteraceae; genus Carthagonibacter. The sequence goes on from CBDTXM010000005.1 coordinate 39,822, forward strand.
TCTGTTCACCATCCAGGAGGGGACCGCATTCGCCTTCGGGCCCCCTCCGATCGCGGGACTCGGCAACGCCACCGGCTTCTCGATGGAGCTTCAGGACCGGGGCGGCCTCGGCCTGCAGCAGCTGCAGACGTTCGCTGATGACATGGTCGCCGCCGGTACCGCCAGCCCGGTCGTTGAACGCCTGAACCAGAACTTCACCGCCAATGTTCCGCAGCTGTTCGTGGATGTCGACCGAAATCGCGTGAAGACCTACGGCATCCCCTTGCAGACGGTGTTCAACACGCTCCAGGCGAATCTCGGCTCGGCCTACGTCAACGATTTCAACCTGTTCGGCCGCACGTGGAGGGTGCAGGTGCAGGCAGACGAGCAGTTCCGCTCGAAGATATCGGATATCGATCGCCTGGAAGTCAGAAACGCCAGCGGCGACATGATTCCGATGGGGACCCTCGCCCAGGTACGGGACACCGTCGGACCGAACGTGATTTCTCGTTTCAACATGTTCCCGGCGGCCACGATCAGCGGCGTGCCGGCGCCCGGAAAGTCTTCCGGGCAGGCGGTGACGGAAATGGAGGCACTGGCCGCCGAGTACCTGCCCCCGCAGATGGGCTTCGAGTGGTCCGGCGTCACCTTTCAACAGATCGCGGCAGGCAACCTCGCCCCGATCATATTCAGCCTCGCGATCATCTTCGTATTCCTGTTCATGGCGGCGCAGTACGAAAGCTGGCTCATCCCGCTGGCAGTGCTCATGGGGGTGCCGATGGCGATCTTCGGGGCCATGCTGGGTACGGGACTCCGTCAGCTCGACAACAATATCTACACGCAGATCGGATTGGTGCTGCTCATCGGCCTCGCGGCCAAGACGGCGATCCTGATCGTGGAGTTCGCCAAGCAGCAGCGGGAGGAGGGCAAGCCCGTGATCGAAGCCGCCGAGACCGCAGCGCTGCTCAGGTTCCGCCCGATCCTGATGACCGCGTTCTCCTTCATCCTCGGGGTGATACCGCTTGCGATAGCATCCGGAGCGGGAGCCGCGAGCCGGATATCACTCGGGACGGCCGTGCTGTTCGGAATGCTGATCGCCACGGTAAGCGGCGTATTCCTGATTCCCGCGTTCTACGTGATCATCCAGGGCCTGAGGGAGCCGAAGAATGCGGTTGGATCGGACGCAGCGATCGCGCCGCAGCAGGCCTAGCGGAGAGGTAGCCCGGAGGGGGCCGCATCGCAGGATCGATGGCGATATATTCCGGCCGACAGTGATCCGGCACATCCGAGCGGCCGGGGCCGAATGACCACCGCGAGCACAACCCGATCGAGGCACGCGTGAATCTCAACGGACGCAGTTTCCTCAAGCTGATGGACTACACGGCGGACGAGATCCGATACCTTCTGGGTCTTTCGGTCCAGCTGAAACGGGCGAAACAGGCCGGCACGGAGCAGCAGCGACTGTCCGGTCGGAACATCGCCCTGATCTTCGAGAAGACCTCGACGCGCACGCGCTGCGCGTTCGAGGTCGCGGCCTACGACCAGGGCGCACACGTCACCTACCTGGGTCCGACGGGCTCACAGATCGGACACAAGGAGTCGGTGGCCGACACGGCGCGCGTGCTTGGACGAATGTACGATGGCATCGAGTACCGGGGCTTCGGCCAGGAGAGGGTCGAGACGCTGGCCGAACACGCGGGCGTACCGGTTTGGAACGGCCTGACCGACGAGTACCATCCTACGCAGGTTCTGGCTGACGTCATGACGATGATGGAGCATGCCGGCCGGGAACTCGAGGAGATCTCGTTCTGCTACCTGGGGGATGCCCGCAACAACGTCGGCAACTCGCTGATGGTGGGCGGAACCCTGCTCGGAATGGATGTGCGACTGTGCGCGCCACGCGACCTGTGGCCGGAGGAGTGGCTGGTTCGACATTGCCGGCAGCTCGCGGACGATTCGGGCGGCTCTCTGATGCTCACCGAGAGCGTCGAGCAGGGTGTCAGCGGAGCGGACTTCCTGTATACCGATGTGTGGGTATCCATGGGCGAGCCACCGGAGCGCTGGGCCGAGCGGATCGCGAAGCTCAAGCCGTATCAGGTCAACCGGCGCGCCATGGACCTGACCGGAAAGCCGGAGACGAAGTTCCTCCACTGCCTTCCGGCGTTCCATGATCGGAAGACGAAGGTGGGAGAGGAGATCTACCGCGAGTTCGGACTGGACGGAATGGAAGTCACCGACGAGGTATTCGAGTCCGCGGCCTCCGTGGTGTTCGACCAGGCCGAGAACCGCATGCACACGATCAAGGCCGTCCTGGTCGCCACGCTGACGGAGGCATCGGAAGCGGGCTGACCGGGCGGGCATGTCTGGACGGGCCGGCGGTGCCGCCGGCCGCGACAACGACGCAAGGAGCATGGAATGAAGGATCGATACAGGGGTTTTCTCGCATCGCTGACGCGCAGCCCGATCGGGATGTTCGGGACGATGCTCGCGGGCGCGGCGGGATTCCTGATGATCACGCTATTTGTCTACGACGTCATCGGCGAGAGCGAGAGTCCGTATCTCGGGATCATCACGTACATGGTTCTCCCGGTCGTGTTCGTCGTCGGACTCGTCCTGATCACCATCGGGATCCGTCGACAGACGAAGCGGCGACTCCAGGCGCAGGCATCCGGCGAGATCGCGCCCGAGTTCCCGGTCATCGATCTGAATGACGACCGTGTCCGTACCTGGCTGCTGACGGCAGGCGGATTCGGCGCTGCGGCCGCGGTTCTGCTGGCCACCTCGACGATCAAGGGTGTGGAGTACGTGGACTCCAACCAGTTCTGCGGGACGACCTGCCACGTGATGGAGCCGGAGTGGACCGCGTATCAACGCTCGCCGCATGCGCGGGTGCACTGCGTGGACTGCCACGTCGGCGGCGGGGCGAGCAACTTCATCCAGGCGAAGCTCTCGGGGGTTCGCCAGGTGATCGCGCTGGCGACGAACTCCTACAACCGTCCGATTCCCACCCCGGTCCACAACCTCCGACCGGCGCGAACCACGTGTAACGAGTGCCATTGGCCGACCCGGTTTCATGGCGACCGGACCCGGGTGATCACCCGGTTCCGGAGCGATTCGGCCAACACCGAGACGCAGACGATCATCGTCAACAACGTCGGCGGCGGGCAGGAAGCCGGCGTTTCGGTCGGCGTGCACTGGCACGTGGATCCGAACCTGGAGGTGCACTACCGTTCCGACGAGAGCCGGGAGTTCATTCACGAGATCGAGACGATCTACCCGGATGGGTCGCACAAGGTGTTTCGCCGCCAGGTCGGCGATGAAGATCCGCCGGCCGAGTCCGAGCGGACGATGGACTGCATCGACTGTCACAATCGGCCCACGCACGTCTACCTGCAGCCGGAGGAGGCCGTGGATGGCGTGCTGCGACTCGGGGTGCTGAGCCGGGACCTTCCGTACATTCGCAGGGAAGGGCTGGCCGCGATCAAGGCCGAGTACATGTCTCACGAGGAAGCCCGGGAAGCCATCGCGGCGCACATCCGCGGCTTTTACACCGACTCCTTTCCCTCGATTGCCGCGAACCGGGCCCACGCGCTCGACGAAGCGATCGGTACGCTGCAGGACGTCTACGTGACGAACGTGTTTCCGCAGATGAACGTGACGTGGGGCACGTATTCGGATCACCTCGGCCACAGCGGCATGGCAGGCGGCTGCTTCCGATGCCACAACGTCGCATTCGAGGCGGAGGACGGCTCGAAGATCTCGGCCGACTGCGAGCTCTGCCACCAGATCGTCGCCTATGAGCGGACGGCCGACGAGATCGCGCTCGTCGTCGAGGAGTAGTCTCGGTGAACCAAGCGTCGGAGCTCGAGCACCGAGACCGCGGCTCCGCGTTGCGAACGGTGGTGGCGATCGGCGCGGTCGCGGCGCTGTTCTTCCTGGGATCGTGGGTGTCCCGGACCCTCTACCCCGATCGGACGCCGGTGGTGGTGGAGCTTCACGGCGAGACGATGGGCACGACCTGGTCGGCCCGCGTCGTCGTGTCCGAAGGTGCGAGTGCGCTGGTGGAGAGCGCCCGCGACACCATCGAGCAGGCCCTCGAGCGGGTCAACCGCTCGATGTCGAACTGGGATCCGGAATCGGAGGTCTCCCGATTCAACCGGACCGACTCCCGTGAGCCCTTTCCGGTAAGCCCGGACTTCGCCGAGGTCGTTCGAATGGCGGAATCCGTCAGCCGAGCGACCGATGGCGCATTCGACATCACCGTGGCGCCGCTCGTCTCGGCCTGGGGATTCGGAGCCGACGGAACCCCGGGCGGGGTTATGGATTCCGCCGCGGTGGCCGTGGCGCGCGAGTACGTGGGGTACGAGCGGCTGCACGTAATGGCCGACGCGAGCGCTCTCATCAAGGATGACGGCCGCCTGGAGCTGGATCTCTCGGCGATCGCGAAGGGATTCGGCGTCGATCGAGCCGCCGAGGGGCTGAACGCTATCGGTCTCGCAGCCTGGGCGATCGAAGTGGGTGGCGAGGTGCGGGCCAGGGGCCGCAAGCCGGACGGCAGCAGCTGGAAGGTCGGAATCGAGGCGCCGGATCCCGAGGCACGGCGAATCCACCGAAGCATTCCGCTGATCGACGGGGCGATCGCCACGTCGGGGGATTATCGGAACTGGTACGATTCCGAGGAGTCGCGCTTCGCACACATCGTCGATCCGCGAAGCGGCCGACCGGTCCCCTGGATCGGGTTCTCGGTCACGGTCGCGCATTCGAGCGCTGCGATCGCCGATGCGTGGGCGACGGGCCTGAGCGTGGTGGGTCCGGAGGCGGGACTCGAGATGGCGGATCGAGAAGGCCTGGCGGTGCTCTACCTCACGACCGACTCCGACGGGGCCTACCGCGAGAGCGGTTCAGCGCTCTGGGCGGAATTCGAGTCCTCGGGCGAGCCCGGCGGGAAGGCGAGCAGCGCGGCGCGCGCGGCGATCGCCACCACGACCGGGATGACCGCCGTCGGGATCTCCTGGGTCCAGAACGGCAGTCCACCCAGGAAGATTGCAGCCAGCCCCAGCGCGACCAGCATGTAGGGCCGCAGCCAGCTCGGCCTCCGGCCCGCCAGCAGGATTCCGCCGGCTACCACGTGAGTGGGAAGCGCCCAGATCAGGTTCAGATTCGGCTTCGTCACCGAGTGCAGGGAGACGAAGACGAGGAAGCCGAGTACGAGCCCGGCGACGCCTGCAGCCGAGAAGACGAAGCCGTCCAGCCATCGCCGCTCCGACCGCCCCGACCTTCGATCGATGACTGTGAGGACGACCAGGGCCGCGCCCAGGATTCCGGTCACGAAGAGCGGCCAGGGAAAGGCGCGGACCTTCGATCCACTTCCGTCCACTCGCGTCAGCGTGTCGGTCCGACTGACCAGGGGACGCAGCCTGCCTCGAGCGTCGGCGACCTTCGCGGCATCCAGCCAGTTCATCAGCTCCACCGGCAGAAACAGGGCCTCACGCGCCGTTGCAAGCCGGTCGGCAGGGAGGCCGAGACCGATGTCCATCGACAGGTCGACACCGGGGTTCGCGACGAGATAGGGGTCGAGCAGGCGTCGAAGACTGGTCTCCGGGTCGGCGACCTCTGCCGTGAGTGCCGATCCCAGTACCCGTTCCAGCACGTCCCTGGGACGGGTCGAGCAGTTGTCGAAGAAGAAATCGTACCGATAAACGGCATTCTCGGGCCGTGCATTTTCGACGAGGAACGCCAGCAGCGAATCGGCCTGGGCCGGAGTCAAGTCGAGGGTCTGCTCGATCGTCGAACGCCCCTCCTGGTCGGCATACCACTCGACCGCGTAGGACGGATTGCCGGACGCCTGGAGCTTGTAGTCGAGCTTCCCGTACGCGAACCGGGCCACGAACCCGGCCCCACCCGTGATCGTCGTCGGAAAGTCGAACGTGCCGTAATTGAATCCCACGTCGAGCCCGGTGGCGGGATCGCGCACCCGGATGATCGTGTGGCCGAACAGCGAATAGAGGCGATCGCCTGGCAGCACGGTCAGCACCGACACGACGGCAGAGTCGGAGAGAGCTGGAATTCCGTCTCGCGCTGCCTGCCACGCGGTGGTGTCGCCGGCCAGGGGCGACGCTCCGCCGAGCAGCAAGGCGAGCACGGTGACCACGACGGTGCCGGGCCGAGCGGGCGAGTATCGCATGGCTGGGAAGCTACCGGAAGGACCCTGATCGAGCCAAGACGCAATGTGACCGATTCGGGCACCCGGCAGCGGGTTCCGAACGGGTCGCGGGCGGCCGCGTGACTCTCTAGGTTCCGATCACTGTCGCTCGACTCCTCCGGCGCCGCGCGGCACCGCATGAACCGGGAGTACACTCACGTGCGCCGAAAGCAATTCTCACGGGCCTTCTCGACCGTGTTCCTGGTCACGCTGGCGGCGAGCCCGATCGCGGCCCAGGACGCTCAGTACTGGACGAACGACTATGGAAACCGGGCGCGACTGCTGGGTGGCGCCATGGTCGGCAGCGCCTCGGACCTGAGCGCGGTCTACTACAATCCCGGTCGTCTGGCCCTTCTCGACGAGCCCGAGGCGTTTCTCTCCGG
>CBDTXM010000006.1:0-44561 GCA_965364445.1 uncultured bacterium
ACCGGCGACCTCAACCTTGGCAAGGTTGCGCTCTACCAGCTGAGCTATGCCCGCGAACGCTGCCCCGTCGGTGTGCCAGGTCCGACCGGCAGTGGAGGCACAAAAGCCGGGTCCGTAGACCCGGCCTGAGCGCGGGGGGAATGTTATGCTGGAAGTCTGGTTCATGTCAATGTTCGCGAGGCGTCTTGAAGCCGCCTAGCTTGTCGCACCCGAACGCAACGACAGCCCCGAAACGAGCATGAACGAGTCCACCGAATCAGTATCGAATTCGGGCCGCGAGGCCCTCGATCGGATCCTCGTCGTCCTGTACGAGCCGCAGGACCTGGTGAATATCGCCCTCGTCGTCCGTGCGATGAAGAACATGGAGCTGACACGGCTCTGTCTGGTCGCGCCGGCAGAGTACGATGCCTGGAGGATCACCGGCATCGCGCACGACACCGAAGACATCGTCGAGCGAGTGCGGATCGTCGAGAGCTTCGAGGAAGCAGTCGCCGACACGGTCCGCGTGTTCGCCACGACCGGACGGCGCCGGGCGAAGCGCCAGGAGTGGTCGGAGCCGCGGACCGGGGCACGAGGAATCCTGGATCGAACGGCGAGCGGTGATGTGGCGATCGTCTTCGGCCGCGAAGACCGCGGACTCCCGAACGACGTTCTCGACCTCTGCGACGAGGCGATCTGTATCCCCACGAATCCCGAGCACCCGTCGCTCAACCTGGCGCACGCCGCATTGCTGGTGTTCTACGAGCTTCGCGAGGCGGCGCGCGACCTTGGAGGCCTGGAGGATCGAAACCTGTTGGGAAAGCTCCGGGATCAGGCGCCACCGGCGACCGCCGCGGAGATCGAGGCGTTCTTTGCGCTGTGGGAGCGGGCACTCGACCGGATCTCGATGTTCAAGAGCGGCGACCAGCACTCGAAGATGCGCAGTTTCCGTCGCCTGATCCGGCGCGCGGCCCCGGACGGTCGTGAGATCCGGCTGCTCGAGGCCACGGCGTGGCGGATCCTGCATTACGCAGAGCGGACTGCCGCGCGCTTCTCCGATGCGGGGGAAGAGGTATCGCGCGCCGTGGAGGCGCACGATCCATCCCCGGAATCCGTCTCCTATTCCGCTTCCGAGACCGACTCCAGCGCGGAGACCGACAACGCGGCCGGCGCGTAGTAACGCTCCACGTAGTCTTTCAGCATCCGCCGGGCCGAGAAGCCCGTGCCACCCGTTCGGATCGCGTGCTTCATCACCCGGATCCAGCCCCTCGGCACGCCATCCACGTCGCGCCGGTAATAGAGCGGCGCGATCTCCGATTCGATCGCATCGTAGAGTGAGAGAGCGTCGCCTTCGTCACGCGACGAGCGATCCCCCTCGAGCAGGATCGGCTGCCGTTCGTTGATCGCCCAGCCGTTCAGGCGCGTCCACCCCTCGGCCCACCAGCCGTCCAGCGTCGAGAGCTGGGGCACCCCGTTGATCGCCGCCTTCTGACCGCTCGTTCCGCAGGCTTCCATCGGGGGTCGCGGATTGTTCAGCCAGACATCGACGCCGGAGTAGAGGTCGCGGGCGACGTTGATCTCGTAGTCCTCGATGAACGCGATTCGGCCTCCGAATCGCGTCTCCATCGCCTTCCGGTATACGCCACCCAGCAGCTCCTGACCCGGGTGGTCGGCGGGATGCGCCTTGCCGGCGAATACGAGCTGGACCGGCCGCCAGGTGTGGGTGAGAATCTGCTCGAGACGATCCAGGTCACTGAAGATCAGGGAAGCCCGCTTGTAGGTCGCGAACCGGCGTGCGAACCCGATGGTGAGCACCTCGGGATCCAGCAGCGTGCCGGCGGCGATCACCTGGCTGGCCGCCGACCCCTCCTCACGCCAGCGTCGCCGTGCGCGGTGGCGCATGACGCTGAACAGGCGGTACTTGCACTCGAGATGGGCCCTCCACAGGAGATCATCGGGCAGGTCGAGAGCCCGTTCCCAGAGAGCGGGCTCGTCCTGGATCAGCAGCCAGTCCGGTCCGAGATAGCGGTCGAAGAGCTCACGGAAGGATGGCGACAGCCAGCTCGGGAGATGGACACCATTCGTAATGTGCCCGATCGGCACCTCGACCTCGGTCGGTGCCCCGGGAATCTCGACCGCGGCCTGCGCGGTGGTCGGAATCGGCTCGAGAGCGGCGGCCGGCGCGTCCCCTGCACTGCCGTCTGCCGGCTCACCCTCCACGCCCTCGGGCCAGAGGCCCTGCCACATGATCCGGGCGACCTGGCCGTGCAGGCGGCTCACACCATTCCGGTGGTCGGCCATGCGCAGTGCCAGCGCCGACATGTGAAATTTGCCGTCATCCTCGGGATGGCGCCCGAGGTCCCAGAACGTCTCGAGGTCCATGCCGAGATTGGCCACGTACTCGGTGAAGTACCGCTCCATCATGTCGCGCGGGAAGTAGTCGTGCCCGGCGGGCACGGGAGTGTGGGTCGTGAACACGGTCGAAGCGGCAACGCGTCGCATCGCTTCGTCGAGTTCGACACCCTCGGCGACCATCTCCTTCAGGCGCTCGAGCACCATGAAGGAGGCATGGCCCTCGTTCGCGTGCCATACGCCGGGATGGATTCCGAGGCTGCGCAGCACCCGGACGCCCCCGATCCCGAGAACGATCTCCTGGCGCAGCCGCATCTCGAGGTCGCCGCGGTACAGCTGGTGAGAGAGCGCCCGGTCGTCCGGATGATTCCGCTCGATGTCGGTGTCCACGAGGTAGATCGCGGTGCGCCCGATCGCCAGGCGCCAGACGCCCAGGTGCACGTCACGACCGGCCAGAGTGACGATCGCGTGGCTGCCATCGTCGCCATTCCCCCAGACCCGCTCGAGCGGCATCGAATCCGGGTGGAACGGCTCGTCGATCGCGTGCTGTTCGCCGTGCTCTCCGAGTCGCTGCCGGAAGTAGCCCTTCTGGTAAAGCAGGCCCACCCCCTTCAACGGAACGCCGAGATCGCTGCCTTCCTTGAAGTGGTCGCCGGCCAGGATCCCGAGTCCGCCCGAGTAGATCGGAATCGAGGTGTGCACGCCGAATTCGGCGCAGAAGTACGCGATTCCTCCATTCCCGGCGTCGCCGTACGTGTCCGCGAACCAGCTGCGGCGCGCCGCCATGACGTCTTCGAACTCCGCCATCACGGCGTCGTACTCCCTCAGGAACAACGGATCGCCCGAGAGCGCCTCCAGCCGTTCGGGATCCAGCTCATGCAGCATCGCCACGGGGTTCTTGCGGGAACGCACCCAGAGATTCAGGCCGAGGCGTCGGAACAGCGCGCGGGCCTCGGGCTGCCACGCCCACCAGAGGTTTCGCGACAGGGCATCCAGACGGGCGATGCGGGCCGGCAGCGCCGGGTATTCTTGATCGTTCACGCTCACCGATGGGTTCGGGTTTTCGTTCCCAGGCGACCTGGTCCCGGAACGGGGCGGGCCCGGAAGGCTGTCCTCCCGGGCCCGCGCGTGCCGGACGAGACGGTGGGAATGTTAGATGCGGGCGGCGACCTTGTCGAGCAGATCGGCGTTCGAGCTGGTGCGCCGCATGATCCCGAGCACCTCGGAGAGGGCGTCCTCGGGGGACATGCCTGACAGCTCCCGTCTCATGGCGTGCGATGCCGCCAGGGCAGGCTCCGAGAAGAGCAGCTCTTCGCGTCGGGTGGCGCTGCCGAGCAGGTCGATCGCCGGCCAGAGCCGCCGATCCGCCAGGTCCCTGCTGAGGACCAGCTCACTGTTCCCGGTTCCCTTGAACTCTTCGAAGATCACCTGGTCCATTCGGCTTCCCGTATCGACGAGCGCCGTGGCGATGATCGTCAGTGACCCTTCGCCCTGCTTGGGGTCCACGTTCCGGGCGCTGCCCAGGAACCGCTTCGGCTTGTCGAGTGCCGAGGCGTCCAGGCCACCTGTCAGAGTCCGGCCGGTGCCGGTCTCGACGGCATTGTACGCTCGGGCCAGACGCGTGATCGAGTCGAGAATGATCACCACATCCTGGCCCATTTCAACGCGGCGGCGGGCACGCTCGAGGGTGATCTCCGCCACCTGCACGTGCCGCTCGGCGGGATAGTCGAAACTCGAGCTCACGACTTCACCGTACCCGTGCTGCTCCATCTCCGTGACCTCTTCGGGTCTCTCGTCGACGAGCAGGATGTAGACCAGGGCATCGGGGTCGTTTCGCAGGATTCCCTCGGCGATCGCCTGCAGCACGAAGGTCTTGCCCGCCTTTGACGGTGCCACGATCATCGCCCGCTGCCCTTTGCCCAGCGGACAGAACAGGTCGATGATCCGGTTCGTGTAGTCCGGTTGTCCCCGACGCTCCAGCCCGCATTCGAGGACCAGTTGCTCGTTGGGGTGAATCGCGGAGAGGCGGTTGAAATGGGGGCGCTGGCCGAGCTCTTCGGCGGGCACACCGTTCACGGCGAACACCCGCTTCAGCGGAGGGCTCTTCCCGGCCCCCGGCGGGTTTCCGACCTCGCCCGTGATCTCGTCACCGGTACGGAGGTGGTACTTCTGGATCGCCCGCTGCCCGACGTAGACGTCTTCGGTGCTCGGGGTGTAGGACGCCTGCGGTCTGCGGATGAATCCGGACCGGCCATTGCTCATTACCTCGAGCACGCCGAGAAATGCTTCGTTCGTCACTCTTCTTCCATTGCATTCGGTGACCGGTCCGTCGGAGCGAATCAGACCGGGATCCGGCGTGGCCCGCCGTGGAGCCGTTCGGCTTCCTGCAGGAATTCCGAAGGAAATACGGTACGAGACCACGACCTCTGAGAAAAACCCGTCACGGCTGCCGGTGATCCCGGCGCACTGGCGGGGAACGGCCGCGGAGTCGCGACCGGTCCCCGGAATGTACCCTTATCGGCGCTGAAATCAACAGCGGCTCAAAACATCAGGCGGTAGGTGAGACGAACGTCACGCCCCGGTAGCGGTGCGATTTCCTTCAGCAGCGACACGTGATTCCGGGCATCCACGTCCGCCAGGTTCGTGCCCCTGAGCGTGATTTCGTGCCCGAGTCCTCCCGTGAAGAACGCGTAGCTGACCGAAGCATTCACCATTGTGTAGCCGGGCGTCGTCGTCTCGAATTCGGCCACGCGGTCCTGTTCTTCCACACGTCGGACCTCGGCCTTCGCCAGCCACTGGCCGATCTCCCACCGGGCTCCGCCTCCCCAGCGCAGGGGCGGAATGTAGGGCAGCGGCTCCGAGGTTCCGCGCTGCTCGGCCCAGACGTAGTCGCTGAATCCGGTGAGCGCGAGGTGGTTTCCCGCCCGGTGGATGATCGAGACCTCGAGGCCCAGTTCGAACCCGTAGAAGAGGGCATCGGTCTGCGAGTAACGGGCCACCGTGAACCCCGACGCGACGGAGTCGGTCGGCATGAGGAAAATGAAGTCATCGAAGGAATTGACGAATCCCGTCAGCTGGCCTGTCACCGGTCCCTCGCCGACGATCACGCCGAAATCTCCGCTGTACCCGATTTCGTTTGCGAGGTCGGGGTTTCCGATCTCGTAGAGACGGGTGGCGGCGTGAGGGCCGTCGGAGAACAGCTCCTCGGAGGAGGGCAGCTTGGTGGAGCGGGATCCGGAAGCCGTCAACGTAACCGCCTCGCTGGCGGCCCAGTTGACGCCCAGGGAGCCCGACAGACCGCCATTGTTGCGCGACTGTCCATCCACCGTCTCGTGATCCGCCCCCTCCCAGCGCGCCCCGACTCCGAACTTCACGGCGCCCAGGGGGACCTCCTCGTACAGAAACGCGGCAAACCGGTTCGTTCGCGTCTCCGGCAGGTACGCCTCCTCGCCCGCGGCCTTCACATCGCGGTTCCCGTACTGCAGCCCCCAGGTCCCGCTCACCGGTCCGAGCGGCGCGTGCGTCGCCTCGAGCCGGCCCTCGAACTCCCGGTTGTCGAAGCGCGTGCCGACTTCGTCGCCCTCCAGCTCCGAGTGTGTGTAATCTGCGTAGCCCGTGCGCAGCTTCGCCGTCCGGATCACGGCGGCACCAAAGCTCCAGGAGCCCTCGACGTCCAGGCGGAACTGGCTCAGATCGAGCTCGACCCCCGGCTCTTCGGCCACCGCGGTGTCTTCTCCGTGCTCGTCGCCGTGCTCGTGTCCGGGAACGCCATACTTCGTTCCGTATCCCGTGACGGCGGCTCCGACGTAGCCGGCCGAGCCGACCCACGAGGCCCCGAGCGAGCCCGTCCGGGTCTCTACGGCGCTGTTCTCCAGCGTACCCGGTTTCTCCTCGCCGGGGAGCGGATCGAGCTCGGCGTATTCCGGGATCCGGTAGTCTCCGGTTTCGCGCAGGAGGCCGCTGGCGTGCCAACCGACCGAACCGATCGTTCCCCCGAGCGAGGCGGCGCCGTTCAGCTCCTCGTTCACCGTGGCGCCCTGTGCCTGGACGAATCCGGTGATTCCGTGGCTGGAGGTCTCACGAGGGATTCTCGGGTCGATCGAGTTCACCGCACCGCCGATCGCAGAGCTCCCGTAGAGAAGGGTGGACGGTCCGCGCAGCACCTCGATCTGGCCGGCCAGAAGGGGCTCGGTGGCGACGGCGTGATCCGGCCCCCCGGACGACACATCGCCGGTACTGACACCCGACTGCAGCATCCGCACGCGATCTCCCTGCAGGCCACGGATCACGGGACGGCTGGAACCGGGACCGTAGAACGTCGAATTGATCCCGGGGAACTCGGTCAGCGTCTCCCCCAGGCTGTTCCGACCGAGCTCTCGCAGCTCGCGGCCCCCGAGCACATCGACCGGCTGGTAGAGCTCGTCCCGCGTCCTCGCCTCCGGACCCACGCTGGCGATGATCGGCTCGGCGTGGAACGCGGGTTCCAGCTCGATCTCGAGATCGAGCGCCTGGCCGGCCGAGAGACTGATTCGCCGTGTCGCCTGTCCATGCTGTGCGCTGAACAGCTCGATCACGTGGCTGCCCGGCGGGAGCTGCAGCGAAAACCGGCCGCCGGTGTCGGTGTGATCGTGCCGTCCGAGGCCCACGACCCGGACCGCGGCACCCGCCGCCGGGTCTCCCGAAGGTGTTACGACCACTCCTCGCACGGTGGCCGGGGCCTGCTGGGCCAGCGCGGTAGAGATTCCCAGGGCGCCGGGCGCCAGAATCCCGATCCATGCGGCTGCCATGGCGGTGATCGTGGCACGCGCCCTCTCACTTCGTATGCTCATGTGAAGATCCGATCGTCCCGTGTACCCCACCCCGGTCCTGAACACGGCAGTGCGACCGTGTGTGCCGGGGAGCTTCCGTGGATCAGGAAACCGGCGATACGGGCGGAGCTCTCGGTCCGTGAGCGGGATTCTGCGAACCGCCGGCCACGAACGCATCGGCCGGGGCGGGGGCGTAGATTGCCGCGATGCGCCGCGGTCGAACCTCGAGGGATATTTCCGCGGCGCCGGGGGCAGCGTCCGGAGCGACCTGACACAGCACGCAACTGCTCGTCGGGCTCGTATCCTGGTGCTCGTGGGTCGCCGGGCCGAACGTGGCCGTGAGAATCAGCGCCGCCATGCAGAGGGCTACGGCCCGCCCGAGCCGGCGAGGCCAGAACCTCGATCCGGAATCGCGCCGTGGAACACGGCAGGGCGTCGGGGTGTTCAGTGCGGTCCGAGTCACAGTTGGAGTTTAGACGTATTGGCAGTCGTTCTCAAACCCACGCGAGTCACCGATCGTTTACCTGCTCCGCCTTCAATGGGTTCCGGGCCCGAGGATTCGCATTCTGCCCCGCAGGGTCTCGTGGTCGCGTACCGGCTCCCGGGTCGGGCGCGCAAGCGCTGCCGCTTGCATCGGACTCCTGGCTCTTCCCTCGATCTCGTCAGGTCAGGCCGCGGAGAACGCGTCCGTCTCCTCGGTGTCAGCGTGTCCGCAGCCCCTCGAAATCCTCGTCGAGAGACGACTGTCCGAATCGCATGACCTCGAGCCCGGGTCCCGGTTGGGAGTGGGCGCAGGTCCCGATTCGGAGGGGTGTTCGGCCATCGTGGCCGGTGTCTACGAACCGGAGGCCGATCCCTCGGAGCTCGCCCGGGACCGGCAACGCATCATCCTGCACCTGCCGGATCTCGCGGATCTGGCCGACCGCGAGGACGAGGTGGACCGGTTCTCGGTGCTCCTGACGGATCCCGGCGAGGCGGACGCCGTCGCAGCCCGGATCGGAGCACTGATGCCCGGCACGAGGGCGCTGGGCGGGGAGGCGGTCGCGGCGCGGGCCTCGACCACGTTCGAGGTCGTGCGACGCTTCCACCGGGCGATCGGCCTGATCACGATCACGGCAGGAGGCGTCTTCCTGGCCTGCATCATGACCCTCAAGGTGCAGGAGCGTCGATCGCAGGTCGCGGCCCTGCGCCTCGTCGGGATCTCGAACCGGACGCTGCTCTCGTGGCTGATGCTCGAAGCCGCGCTCGTGTCGGCGATCGGCGGCCTGCTGGGGATCGGAATCGGGCGTCTTGCCTCGGCGACGATCAATGCCTGGTACCAGAGGGTCTACGCCACCACCCTGGAGTTCTCGATCGTGACCCGCGAGACGATCGCGATCGGGCTCGTTCTGGCGATCGTGCTCGGGCTGGTCGCGGGCGGCGTCGGGGCCGTGCGCCTGCTTCAGGTCGACGCACTCGAGGAGGTGGGCCGGTGAGCGGCCCGACGGGTGGTGAACGGTGCTGATCTTCCGCTATTCGGCTCGTGAGCTGCTTCGGCATCCAGCCCGTTCACTGCTGGCCGTACTGGGCGTGGCCGTCGCCTGCGCGATGCTCCTCGACATGCTGATGCTCGGAGGCGGCCTGAATGCGAGCTTCCGCAGTCTTCTGACCAGCGCCGGCTACGAGCTTCGCGTCTCGCCCGCCGGCACGCTTCCCTTCGACACGGGAGCGACGATCGGAGACGCGAGCGGGGTGCGGCGCCGACTCGAGGCCGAGCCCGAGGTGGATGCGGTCGCTCCGGTGCTCGGATCGAACCTGTTGATCGAAGACGGTCGGGGCGTGGCGTTGGAAGACGGACCGGAGAGGCTGTTCGTGCTCGGCGTCGATCCGGTCGAGCAGGGGATCTATCGGCTCACGTCCGGGGTCGACCCCGATGAATCTGGCGTCGTGATCGGGCGAGAGCTGGCCGACGCCGGACTCGCGATCGGCGACTCCATCTCGCTGCGCGCTCCCGGGAGCTTCGCCGAGGCAGGACGGCGGACCGGGAGATTCCGCGTCACGGGCATTGCCGAGTTTCTGTATGCCTCTTCGGGGGAGCGTTCCGCGGCCGTAGCACTTCCGACCCTCGCACAGCTCACCGATCAACCCGATCGAGCCTCGCTGATGATGGTCCGACTCATCGACGGTGAGAACCCCGACAGCGTCGCCGCGGCGCTGCGTCTCCGGCATCCGGAGCTGGAGATCGCCTCCGTGGGCCAGCTCGTCGAAACCGCGGCCCGTCGGCTCTCCTACTTCCGCCAGCTCGCGGCGATCCTCGGCACCGTGAGCCTGGTGGTCACCACCCTGCTGATCGGCACGATCATGGCGATCTCGATCAACGACAGGTACGGAACGATCGCAGCGCTGCGAGCAATCGGGATCTCGAAGCGGTCGATCGTCGCTGCATTCCTGGTCGAAAGCCTGCTGCTGTGTGTCCTCGCCGCCGCGGTGGGTCTCGGGCTCGGGCTCGTGGTGGCCGGACAGCTCGAGCGCATTCTATCCGATTTTCCCGGACTGCCCTCGGCAATCCGGTTCTTCGTATTCGAGCCCGATCGACTCGCGTGGGCCGCCGCCGGGGTGCTGCTCGCCGGCGTCGGAGCGGCTCTGGTCCCGGCGATTCGGGCGATGAACGCCCCGATCGCCGCAACACTCCACCGGGAGGAGCCGTGAGGTCAGCGGAGGGCGCCGGTCGCGAACAGCGACGACTCGTCGAAGCGCGCGACGTCCGCAGGGAGTACCGACTCAAGGGCGACCTGATCGAGGCCGTCCGGGGGGTCTCTCTCGAAGTGAATTCGGGAGACTTTCTCGCCATCGTCGGACCGAGCGGCTCGGGGAAGTCCACCCTGCTGCACCTGCTGGGCGCCGTGGACAGCCCGACCTCGGGAGCCATCTACCTGGACGGATCGGACGTCACCGCGATGACCGACGCCGAACGCGCCCGTTTCCGGCTCGAGCACGTCGGGCTCGTGTTCCAGCGATTCCACCTGCTTCCGATGCTCACGGCGCTGGAGAACGTCGAGCTCCCGATGGCCGAGGCCGGCCTGGCCCGGAAGGAACGAGAGCAGCGCGCGAGGGAGCTGCTCACGCGAGTCGGACTCGGAGAGCGACTTCGCCATCGGCCCGGTGAGATCTCTGGGGGTCAGCGTC
This sequence comes from uncultured bacterium, assembly GCA_965364445.1. Classification (GTDB taxonomy): domain Bacteria; phylum Gemmatimonadota; class Gemmatimonadetes; order Palauibacterales; family Palauibacteraceae; genus Carthagonibacter. Next base: position 10,305 of record CBDTXM010000006.1, read on the forward strand.
AGCGGGTAGCCGTTGCCCGGGCCCTCGCGAATCGACCCGCGCTGCTCCTGGCCGACGAGCCGACCGGCGAGCTGGACCAGTCCACTTCGTCCGAGATGCTCGAGCTCTTCCAGTCGCTGAACGAGGACGGAACGGCCATCGTGGTGGCGACGCACGATCTGCAGCTCGCCGAGGGGGCGCGCCGCCAGATGACGCTGGTGGACGGGAGGATCAAGGAGTGATCGGTCGCCTCGTCTGGCAGTCGCTCGCACAGCGCCCCGGCCGGTCGCTGCTGCTGCTTCTCGGATACGGTCTCGGCGTGGGGGTCACCGTGGCCCTGCTCTCGATCGGTGATGCCCTGGTGGAGCAATCCCGCGACCGGGATCTCCTCGGAGGCGGAGACCTCGTCGTCGTGCCGGCCGGCATCGACCTCGAGACGCTGAAAACCGGGGGCGTCAGCTCTCTCTACTTCACGGTGGACCAGGCGCGTTACCTGTATCGTGAGATCCTGACCGGACCGCGGGAGAGGGAGAGGATCGAATCGGCCGCTCCGTGGATCGACGACGCGCTGCTTTACCTCCAGCTGCCGGACACCACGGTCGCTGTCGCCGCCCGGGGACAGATCCCGAGCCGTGCGGAGGCGCTCGGTGTCGCGCCGCGACTGCTCTCCGGCACCTGGCGCGACTCCGAGGCCGACGTGCTCTGGATGGCGCCCGGCGATTCGGAACTGCTCGCCGAAATCGATGCGTTTCACCGGCCCACGGGCCCTGCGGCGAGCGATTCCACCTGGGCGGAGTGGCACTATTTCAACATCCTGTCGCCCGACGAACAGAGCTGGCTCTACCTGACCTATCTCGTGGGCGGGGACCTCGAGGGCGATGCCTGGGGCGGGCAGATCCTGGCGAATCTCGTCCGGCAGGATGGCACCGAACGACGGTTCGAGGATCGGCGCGAGGCGAGCGAGGTTCGTGTGTCACTCGACCGCCCCGACCTGGAGATCGGCGCATCTGCGGTACGTCTGCTCGAAGACGGTCGATACGAGCTCACGGCACGGGTCCCGGCGGCTGACGGACGGGGAGACACCCTGTCGCTGCGAGTCACCCTGTCTCCCACCCCTCGACGATACCTGCCGCCGGTGGATGTCTCGCCGGGCGGATTCACCTCGGGATACGTCGTTCCCGTGCTCGACGGACAATCGACCGGGTCGCTCTGCGCCGGCGCGCGCTGCCTCGAACTGGTGGATGCCGCCTCGTACCACGATCACAACTGGGGCGTGTGGCGGCGCGTGACATGGGACTGGGGCTTCGCACGCGCCGGCGACCTCTCGATTCTCTACGGCGGCGTGAAGCGCGACGAGACGGGCGGGGGTCGATTCCTGTTCGTCGTCGACAGCCTGGGACTTCGAGGCGTGCTGCCGATCCGGGAGATCGCGTACGAGTGGTCGGAGCGTGAAGTGGCCACGGGCGGACACGAAGGACTTCTCCCCACGGGCTTCCGGCTGCGCGCCGATCGGGGCGACGACTCGCTGGCCATTCGTGTCACGGTCGATCACCTTCGCACCACGCCCCGCGAAGAGGACGGCGCGTTCTTCCACCAGATGCGAGGTCCGGCGATCGTCCGCGGCCACCTGCTGAACGAGCCGGTCGAGGAGGCGGGCTCCGGGTTCTTCGAGACCTGGACCCGGGACGGAGAGACCCCGTCCTCTGAGCCGTCGGAGGCGTCCGGGCTGGAAAGCGCGATCCGGGCTCGAATGGAACAGACGGGTTCCCGATACGGGATCGCATATCGGGACCTCGATACGGGAGAGCAACTGCTGCTGAACCCGGACGAGGAGTTCCATGCGGCGAGCATGATGAAGGTGCCGGTGATGGTCCGGCTGTACCGGATGGCGGACGCGGGGCAGCTGGACCTCGATGCCCCGATCGAGGTCCGCAACGAGTTCCGCAGCATCCACGACGGTAGCGTCTACTCCCTGACCTTCGACGAAGACAGCGACTCGACTCTCTACGCCATGGCGGGCACCGAGCTGCCGACCCGCGAGCTGATCGACCTGATGATCACGCGCTCCTCCAACCTGGCCACGAACGTCCTGATCGATCTCGCCGATCCCGATTCGATCGCTTCGATGCTCGACGGATTCGGCGCCGGGGGACTGAAGGTGCTGCGCGGGGTGGAAGACATCCCCGCCTACCGGAACGGGTTGAACAACACGACGACGGCCCGGGGACTGGTCGAGCTGTTCGACGCGCTCGGCTCCGGGCGCGCCGCGGCTCCGGGCTCGACCGACGAGATGATCGGGATCCTGCTCCGTCAGGAGTTCAACGACGCGATCCCCGCGGGGCTTCCCGACGGCGTGCCGGTCGCGCACAAGACCGGCTGGATCACGGCGGTGGACCATGACGGCGGGCTGGTTTTCCCACCCGGGGAATCGCCCTACGTGCTGGTCGTGTTGACGAGTGGAGTCGAAGACGAGGCGGTGACGCGCGCAGCCGCCGCCGATGTGAGCCGGCTCGTCTGGGAGTGGCGGCAGCAGCGGAGCCCGGCGCCGCGCGACTGAGAGGCCCTCAGGCCCGACTCAGGTCTCGGCGGCGGCTTCCCGTCCTGCCCCTGCGTCCCGGGCTCCGCGGGCCCCGGGCCGAGGGCTCGGTACGGCCGCTGCCCCGACCTCCCCGGCACGGTCGAGCGACCACTTGGCCATCACGGGGCCGATCAGCTCGTGCACGGCCACCATTCCGACGAAGAACCCGTAGAGCTCGGCGCCCCACGTAGGAAATTCGCGCGACAGAAGCTCGGCCATCCCGAGCGCCACGCCGGCCTGGGAAATGAAGGCGCTCCAAGACGTGCGGCGTACCGCCTCCGGCGAGTTCCCGATCCGACCGCCCCAGTTCGTCCCGAGGAAGATCGCCAGGGCCCGCACGCCGACCAGCACGAAGGCCCATACCCATACCTCGGCAAGCTCGGCGAGGTGGACGGATGCGCCGGCCAGGCTGAAGAACACGGCGTAGAGAGGAAGTGATGCCGCTTCCAGGGCCTCGACGAACCGGGTTCCTTCGACAGGCAGCAGATTCTCGACCGCAAAGCCGGCGGTGAGCGCCATCAACAGGATCTCGAGATGCAGGATCGTGGCGATCTCGACCATGATCCACGCCATGGCGATCGTGAACAGCACCAGGTGCTGATTCACCAAGCGCAGATAGGCGGCGATCACCACCCCCGCGACGAGGCCTCCTACCAGGGATCCCCCGATCTCGCGGACCAGATCGGCCACGACGCCCTCGCGGGCCGCATCGGGCTCGACGAGCGAGAACGTGGCCGAAAGGGCGATCGCGAACAGGACGATCACGAGAACATCCTTCAGCACCGTCACCCCGAGAACGGTCGTCGATACCGGCCCCTTCGATTTCGTGTCGGTGATCACGGCGATCGCCACCGAGGGACTGCTGGCGACGGCGATCGCGGCGAAGACGATCGCCACGGCGAGGACCACGTTCCACGAACGGCCCACGGTAAACGGCAGGTAGTCGCGAAGCAGGATCACGGCGGCGCCCACGAACAGCAGGATCGTGGCCGTCTGCACCAGGGTGATCGAGGTCAGCGACCGGTAGGAGCCCCGCAGCCGGCGCAGATTGAGCTCGCCGCCGGCCGTCACGGCGATCAGGGCGATGGCCAGTCCGCTGAACGGGCGAAGGTCGGCCACCTCGGCGTCGGAGAGAAAGCCGAGGACGCTCGGCCCGATCACCAGGCCGATGATGATGTACCCGGTGACCCGGGAGAGACCGAGCCGGTTCGCGACCTGCCCGCCGATGAACGCGGTCAGCAGCAGGATGCCGAGATTGAGGGTCTCGGCGGCGCCGGGAATCGGGGCGGGATCGATCGCCCTCAGTACCCAGATCGCGAAGAGCAGGACGGCCAGCGCGAGACCTCGCGACAGGGCTCCTCTCCAGTCCCGCTCGCCGTGACCGCTCACGCGTCGGACCCGCTCACACGCAGAACCGCGGATCCGTCGATGCCATCCCGCTTGAGCCTGACCAGGGCCTCGTTGGCTTCCTCGAGCGGGAATTCCGTCACCCGGGCGCCAACGGGAACGGAAGCTGCCTCCTTCAGCAGCCCCCGACCGTCTTCCCTCGTATTCGCCTCGACGCTGGTGAGGGTCTTCTCGTGGAACAGGCAGGGCTCGTACTCGAGCTCCGGCACCGGTGTCATGTGGATCCCGGCGCAGGCGACCGTGCCCCCGGAGCGGATCGCCCGCAGCGCATCCGGCACGATCTCTCCGGCAGGCGCGAAGACGATCGCCCCGTCGGCGGGATTCGGTGGGACTTCACCCTCGCCGCCCACCCATTCGGCCCCCATGCGGCGGGCGAGCTCGCGGTGGCTCTCGCCGCGGGTGACGACGTCCACCGTGCAGCCCCGGTTGCGGGCGAGCTGGAGCACCACGTGCGCCGAAGAGCCGAAACCGTACAGCAGAACTCGGCCCCCGGGCGGTACGTTGGAGCGCTCGAGTGCCCGGTAGCCGATGATCCCGGCACACAGCAGCGGCGCGACCGCCAGCTCCTCGAAGCCGTCCGGGAGGTGGTAGGCGTAGGCCGCCGGGACCACGGCATATTCGGCGTACCCCCCGTTCGCGTGGTACCCGGTATATCGGGATTCCCGGCAGAGATTCTCGCTGCCGCGCCGGCAGTCGTCGCAGGTGCCACAGGTGCTCCGAAGCCAGGCGATTCCCGCCCGGTCACCGATCGCGAATCCCTCCGCGCCCTCACCGAGCGAATCCACGATCCCTACGACCTGGTGGCCCGGCACGATGGGAAGAGTCTGTTCGGGCAGATCTCCCTCGATCACGTGCAGGTCGGTCCGGCATACGCCGCAGGCGGTCACCCGCAGCCGGATCTCACCTCGGGCCGGTTCCGGCGTCGGGAGATCGACGAGTTCCAGTGGACGTCGTTCGATGGGAGAGATGGCTCCGAGGAGCATTGCCTTCATCTCTACCTCCTTGCCTCAGGGCAGCGACGACGACGAGACAGGTGTTCTTCGTTCGGATGATGCAGCGGCCGCTCCAGCGGAACGTATGCTGAAACGGCCCCGGTGACGATCCGTCGTGCAGACCCGCATTGCACGCACGACACCCGTCTCGATTCGTTCTTTACGTGGAGAAACTCGAATGGTACGACCCGCATACGCAGCGCTCGTCGCGCTGATCGCGCTGATCGCGATGCCTGGCAGCACCCTGGCGCAGACCGTCGTCGATACGAGTCCGCGACCGATTCCCTACCCGATGACCGTGTCGCCCGGCTTCGCCGCTGCGGTGGAAGCGGGCTCCCGGACCCTGGAGGGACGGCCCGGCCCCGACTACTGGCAGCAGTCGGCCAGCTACGAGATCGAGGCCGCTGTCGATCCGGCGCAGAAGCGGATCGTTGGTTCGACGCGGATCGTGTACCGGAACGCATCCGAATCTCCGCCCTCGGTCCTGCGGGTCCGGTTGAACCAGAATCTCCACGCCGAAGGGGCACCGCGTCACGACGCCGCAGAGGTCACCGGGGGCTTCGACATCGGTCGAATCGCGGTGGACGGAACCGAAGTCGCGGATGACGCGACCGGCCGGCCCAGGTACGAGATCGACAACACGATGCTGCTCGTCTGGCTGCACGGGGCGATGGCGGCAGGAGACACTGCCGTTCTGGAGATCGACTGGTCCTACACGATCCCGAAGGTCGGAGCGAACGGACGGATGGGCTGGGATGCCGAGAACCTGATCTACCTGGCATACTGGTATCCGCAGGTCGCCGTGTTCGACGACGTGATCGGCTGGCAGGATGACCCCTTCCTCGGTCGGGCCGAGTTCCATGCCGACTTCGCCGATTACGACGTGCGCCTGACCGTTCCGGCGGGCTGGACGGTGGTAGGCACCGGCGAACTGCAGAACCCGGAAGCGACCCTGGCGCCTGCCGTTCGCGAGCGCTTGCGGCAGGCGGAGTCGAGCGACGAGGTCGTGCACGTGCTGACTGCGGGTGACTTCGGCCCGGGCGCGGCTACGGTGGGAACAGAAGGCGATCTCCTGACCTGGCACTATGCCGCGGAGAAAGTGCGGGACGTCGCCTACTCGCTGACCCGGGAGTCGCTTTGGGACGCCGCGCGCACGCCGGTCGGCGACCGGGATGGCGACGGTGAGAACGACTACACGCGTGTGGACGCGCTCTATCGGGCGGAAGCCACGGCCTGGCCGGACGCGGCTCGCTATGCGCAGCACGCGATCGCGTTTCTATCCGAATACCTGGACTACCCCTACCCCTGGTCTCACATGACCGTCGTGGAGGGCGAGAACATCATCGGCGGCGGCATGGAGTATCCGATGATGACCCTGATCGGGGCCTTCGAGGGAATGCCGGCGACAGCGCTGTACGGGGTGATCGCCCACGAGCTCGGGCACATGTGGTTCCCGATGATCGTCAATTCCGACGAGATCCGCTGGGCGTGGATGGACGAGGGCACGACCGTGTTCAACACGGCCCAGGCCTCGGCCGACTTCTTCCCGGGCACCGAGCCCGATCAGACCGAGATCCTCCAGTATCTCGGAGCCGTGGCGGCCGGATTCGATGCCACCATGATGCGACGGACGGACTGGGAGTATCCGATCGCATGGGGCGTGGCCGCGTATCCGAAGCCGGCGGCGGCGATGATCGCGCTGCGTGAGATGGTGGGCGAGGACGTGTTCCTGGAAGCGTTTCGCGGCTATGTCGACACGTGGGCCTATAAGCACCCGAAACCGGAGGACTTCTTCCATTGGTTCGCGCAGGCCACGGGGCACGACCTCGACTGGTTCTGGCGCAGCTGGTACTACGAACAATGGACCCTCGACCACGCGATCGCCTCGGTCGAGATCGACGGACCGCAGGCGGTGATCACGATCGAAGACCGGGGCGACCTTCCGATGCCGGCGCGGGTCGTGATCGAACGAGAGGACGGCTCCGTGGAGAGGGCGGAGGTGCCCGTCGAGACCTGGCTCGGCGGGGCCCGCACGGCGACGCTGAGAGTGTCGGCCTCACCCGTCATCACACGCGTACGGCTGAATCCCGATGGCAGGTTCGCGGACCGCGATCGCTCGAACGACAACCTCGCACCGGGCGCCGGAGACTGATCCGGGCCGAATCTCCGATCAGGGCGATCGGACGGCCGCCGCTCCCAGCACGGGGAGCGCGGCCCGTCCGGTCGCTCCCGGTCCCGCTCTGAGGTCGGTGGTGGTGCCGGAGAGCGTCATCCACTCCAGCGTCCCCGGCTTCCGGTTCGCTCCGCTCAGGCGAACCCGGAGGTAGTCTCCGGTCAGCCCGGAAGAGGTGCTCTCCACCGCGACTCGCGCCAGCTGTCCGACGCGAGCGGCCGCGTGGGCGGTCCCCGCGGCAATCCCGATTTCCCTCAGCTCCAGGGCTCGCGCGGCGGCCGTCTCCCGCGGTACGCGGTCCGTGAGCGAGGCGGCGTGCGTGCCTTCGCGCGGCGACCAGGGGAACACGTGCAGATACGTGAAGGGCAGCTCCTCGATCAGGGCACGGGTCGCGGCATGGTCCTCCTCCGACTCACCGGGGAACCCGGCGATCACGTCCGCTCCCAGCCCCAACGGTTCGATCCGTTCCGCGATCTCGAGAACCCGGCGTCGATACTGCTCCCGGGTATGCCAGCGGCGCATCGCCCTCAGCACCGTGTCGCTGCCGCTCTGCATCGGAACATGCAGATGCGGAGCGAGAGCGCCCCCGGACCCGGCCATCAACTCCACCAGCGCGTCATCGATCTCGGTGGCCTCGATCGATCCGAGCCGGAATCGGACCCCGGGCAATCTCTCCAGCAGGTCCGCCACGAGTGAGGAGAGGGTCGTGCCGTCTCCCAGGTCGAATCCGTAATGGCCGATGTGAATGCCGGTCAGGACCAGCTCCGCATGGGACCCGGCCTGAAGCTCCGCCTCGGCGAGAACCTCCGCCGGCGGACGGGAGCGGCTCGCACCGCGGGCCAGTCGTGTCGCACAGAACGAGCACTTCCGATCGCAGCCGTCCTGGATCTTCAGCCAGCCCCGGCTTCCCCTGCGATTCGACCGCAACAGAGCCCCACCGATCGGCTCCTCGTCGGCGGCTGCCAGGTGTACCTCGGGTGCTACGGCGAGAGCGACTGCCACAGGATCGTGCCCGGGAATCACGCCGTCCACCTGGGGCATCTCTTCGTACTCGGCGGCGCGAAGGGCCGACGAGCAGCCGGCCACCACGACGCGCAGATCCGGGTGTCGGCGGGCGAGGCGGCGAACCGTCCGCATCGCCTCCCGGTCGGCGGCCTCGGTCACCGTGCAGGTATTCAGAACCGCCGTGTCGGCCAGCGAGACATCGTCGACGGTCACGGCGCCCCGGCTTTCGAGCTCCTGCCGCATCCGTTCCGTGTCGTACTGGTTCGCCTTGCAGCCGAAGGTGTGATACCACACCGCGGCGCCCCGCCCGTCCGACGCCCCGGGTCCCGATTCGGTTTTCATGCCGACCATGCTCGGTCCGGCGGCCCCGTTGCGCAACGTGGAAGGGGGCGCCAACCATTTGCACACACCCGGTATCCAATCGACTGCATGAGAACGGGGACAGCATTGGCCGAATCGCGAAACGACGACCCCCGCGGATCGTCGGACGAACAGGACGATGTCCGCCGCGCAACGGCCGGCGACGTCCAGGCATTCGAGCGACTGTACCGGGCGCACGTGGCACGGATTCACGGTCTCACGAGGCGCATGCTGGGAGACGACCTGGCCGACGAAGTCACACAGGACGTGTTCGTGAGGGCCTGGTCGAAGCTGGACTCCTTCCGCGGGGACGCGGCGTTCGGCACCTGGTTGCACCGGGTCGCGGTCAACCTGGTCCTCGCGAAACGGAAGGAGCTCGGCCGAAGGAGAGAGCGATTCATCGGCGACGGCGAGGCCGTTCTGGAGAGGGAATCGCGGACGAGGGAGAGGCCGACCGTGCGACTGGAATTGGAAGCGGCGCTGCAGCGGCTGCCGGACGGGGCGAGGGAGGTTTTCGTCCTGCACGACGTGGAAGGATACCGGCACCGGGAGATCGCCGAACTGCTGGGGGTCACGACCGGAACGACGAAGGCACAGCTGCACAGGGCACGAATGATCCTGCGACGATACGTGAGTCGCTGACGAATGCGAGGAATGAGACGATGAACGACGACCGATTCCAGAGACTCTCGGAGTACCTGGACGGTGAACTGGCCGAAGCCGAACGAGCCGCCCTCGAGCATGAACTCGAGAGCGACGCCGATCTCGCGGGGCTGCTCGAAGAGCTCCGAGAGGTGAAGCGGGTGGCCGGCGAGGTGGATGACCGGGGTCCCGAAACGGATCTCTGGCCCGCGATCGCCGCGCGTATCGATGCTGAGCGAGTGGTAGCGCTGAAGCCAGCCCGGCCTTCCCGGCGCAGGCTCACCTTCACCGTGCCGCAGTTCGCCGCGGCGATGATCGCGACGCTGGTGATGGGAGTCGGTGCGCTGTGGGTGGCGAATTCGCTGGGCGAGTTCGTGGGCGGAGAACCGGCCGCGATCACTTCGGCGGACGCCGAAGATCCGGCTGTCGCGCCGGCGCCAAGGGGAGAGGTTCCCGTCCGGCTGGTGGAGAGCACGGAACCGCGCAATCCCTCGCGCAAGTCGGATGTCGCGATCGCGGCGCTGGAAGCACGACTCGCCGAGGGACGCGGCAACCTGGACACCTCGACCGTCCGGATCATCGAAGAGAGCCTGGCCACGATCGACCGGGCGATCGAAAGCGCCTCGGCGGCGCTGGAAGCGGACCCGGGGAACGTATGGCTCAATCGACACCTCGCGGACTCGAAGTCCCGCAAGGTCAAGCTCCTGGAGAAGGCCGCCGCGCTTTCCGCGGTGCGGACTTGAAGTAGAAGAGGAAGGAACCAACCATGATCACGCACATTTCGGCAGCTCTGCTCGCCGCTCTCGCGGTGGCCCCGCAGCAGCAGACCGACACGACGCTGGCGGTCGCCGCAGACGGGCGTCTGGAGATCCACAACGTGATGGAAGGTTCGGTGACGATCCGCACGTGGAACCAGGCGCAGGCCCGGGTCGTCGCCGACTACGAGGGCGACGACGCGGTGGAGGTTCGCTACTCGGCTCCCACGCTCTCCGTGCGGGTTCGTCCCGAGCGGCTCGGAGATGATTTCACCGACCTGGACATCACGATTCCGAACCGGATGTCGGTCGAGGTCGCAGGCATCGAGATGGAATTCGAAGCCGAGGGACTCGGATCCAACGTCGCCGTGAACACGGTAGAGGGCGCGGTGTCGGTGCAGGGAGGACGAGGGAACATCACGCTCAACTCGGTCGAGGGCGGCGTGTCGCTCGAGGGCGCGGAGGGGAACATCGCGCTCGTCTCGGTAGACGGTGACGTGCTCGTGGGCCGGTCTTCCGGAGTCATCTCCGTTCAGAACGTGGACGGGGACATCACGCTCGACGGAATCACGTCCGACAACGTCGAGGTCAACACCGTGGATGGTGACCTGCTGTATCGAGGCACGATCAGCGATGACGGGCGGTACTTCCTGTCCACGCACGACGGCGACATCACGATTACCGTGCCCGACGGCACGAATGCGCGAGTGTCGGTCTCGACCTTCAGCGGCGACCTGGAAGCCGACTTCCCGGTGACGCTCTCGGGAGACATGGACCAGCGGAGCTTCTCGTTCACGCTCGGATCCGGTAAGGCGCTGCTCGAGATTTCGACATTCGACGGTACCATTCAACTGCTGCGGCCATAGTCGCGTTGAGAGGGAGGGATCACGATGAGGGGAATGACGATCGCGGCGCTGGCTCTTGCGGGACTCGCAGTCCTGCCGGGGAGTTTGAGCGCGCAGGACTTCGAGTGGCAGGGACGTGTGGACCGCGGGGACGGGGTCGAGATCAAGGGGATCAACGGAGACATCGACGCCACCTATACGTCGGGCTCCGAGGTGCGGGTCCGGGCGGAGAAGAAGGGGCGTGACGACGATCCGAACGACGTTCGGGTAGAGGTCGTCGAGCACGGCGACGGCGTGACGATCTGTGCCGTCTATCCCGACCACGACGGACGCAAGAACGAGTGCAAGCCGGGCGATGCCGGCCACCTGAGCTCCCACGACAACGACGTCTCGGTGCACTTCGTCGTCGAGGTTCCGGCCGGAGTGGAATTCCGGGCGAATACCGTGAACGGTGGCGTGGATGCCGCCGGACTCCAGAGTGATGTCCGGGCGTCAACGGTCAACGGCGGGATCAACGTCTCGACGAGCGGACTCGCGAAGGCCAACACGGTGAACGGATCGATCAAGGCGTCGATGGGCCGCGCCGACTGGACGGGTGACCTCGACTTCAACACCGTGAACGGGAGCATCACCGTCGAGATGCCGGCGAACGCCGGCGCGCGCGTGAAGGCGAGCACCGTGAATGGTGGCCTCGAGACCGACTTCCCGCTGACCATCCAGGGGAAGTTCTCGAACCGGAAGATGGAAGGTACGATCGGAGGCGGCGGGCGAGACCTGAGCCTCGAAACCGTCAACGGGTCGATTCGCCTCAAGAAGTCGGGCTGATCCGAACGGCGGACTGACCGCCGACCGCGAGACGGCCGGAGGGGTGCCGCCCCCCGGCCGTCTCGCCATCCGTCAATCCTTCTTTTTCTTCTTCTTTTTCTTGCGCTTCTGCTTCTTGGAGCCGGAGCCGTCGGTCTCGTCTCCGAGCGGCTCGAACGCCCCTTCCTCCAGCTCCTGCAGAATCGTCAGCGCGTTCTCCTCGATCTCCCGGATCGTTTCCCGCATCGCGTCGAGTCGCTTCCGGCGTATCCCCTCGTACAGACGGTCCCGCACCTGGATCGCGAGCGGCGCCCGCTCGGTGACGAAGGCTCGACCCGCCGGGGTGATCCGGATCCGGGTGCACCGACGGTCCTCGGGATCGGGCTCCCTGGCGATGTAACCTCTCTGCTCCAGTCCGTTGAGAATGCGAGAGGTGTTCGGCCGGTCCCGGAACAGCGCAGCACCGATCTCGGACTGCGACTGCCCATCACGGGCGAGGAGGCGAGACAGCACCCGCCACATCTCGGGCGTCACGCCGGTCTCGGTCGTATCCACCACCTTGAGAAACAGGACGCGCAGCAGGCGGGCCGTTCGCTGGACCAGGTAGGCCGGAGCGTCGTCGGACCGGCGTTCTCTCGCGATTCCGCTGCCTCCACCGATCGATTCTTCGCTCATGATTCCTTCCGGATCTGTCGGTTCCGCTGCCGGCGCAATGATCTCATCTACTGTGGGAGCGGAGCGAAGGTGAGGCAAGGGTGAACGGCGGCATGGGAATCGGACCGGCAGGCCGTGGCAGGATCTCGGCCGGGGTGACTACCCCTCCAGTGCCTGAAGTCGCCGGGGTGCATCCCGGAACCGCGGCAGCGAGTCGATCTGCCCGCCCCAATCTCCGAGCAGTTCGCGGTACGCGTCGATCGCCGCGTCGTGGTGGCCGAGGGCTTCGTAGACCCGGCCCTTCGCATAGAGGATTACGTGATAGTCCACGGGCAGGACCCGATCGGCGTCGGTGACCTGGACCCGTTCCGCTGCCTCGACCACGTTGCGGGCCTCGTCCACGCGGCCGAGTTCGAGGAGCTTCCAGACCGACCGGTAGCGGCCGAGCCGGGACCCGCCCCAGGCGCTGTCTGTCGCCCACTGTACGGCGAGAGCGGCCTCGAGACCGTCCGCCCGCAATTCGGGACTGTCCTGCGAATTCCCGATCGTCTCGACCTGGCGATAGTCCTCCACCGCTCGCTCGAACTCTCCTTCCCAGGCCCACGCGTCGCCGGTGAGGAGCCGGGCATGCGCGGCAACGGCCGGATCGGAGTGGTCGATCCAAGGCGCAAGGGCGGCTCGTGCACCTGATGGGTCTCCCTGTTTCAGATACGAGTTGGAGAGTCGTCCCATCGCCCGGCTGTCGGCCGGATCGAGATCCAGCGCGGCGCGATACTGTGCCCGTGCCGCATCCACCCGATCGAGACTCTCATACACCCTGCCGGATTCGAGCCGGGCCTGCGTCGGATCCTCGACGACCGCGATGTACTGCTCGAGAGCCTGGTTCGCTGCCTCCGCATCCCCCTGGACGACCGCAACACGTGCCAGCCGCGACCAGGCACGCGCCTGTCCGGGATCGATCCGGACGATTTCCTCGAGCGCCTTGCGGACCTCGTCCTCGCGACCCGGCACTTGCTCGAGCAGTTCCACCATCCGGTACCGGGCGCCGATGCTGTCGACGTTCAGGGAGTCCCAGGTATTCCGGAGATCGACCTGGAACTCCTTCAGCTTGTCGATATCACCGACCAGGGCAAGCGACGGACGGGGAGACTCGCCCGGACGACGGTCCCCCGCAGCGAATCGGTCCTTCCCGAGTGGTGGCCCGGCCGCGGCGACCACCTGACCGGAGAGAAGCTGTGCCACTGAATCCGAGAGCGCGAAGACGTCGTCTCCTCGCACCCGCTCGGCGGCCACGATCGTCCCGTCGTCGAGGTCGATCAGCTGCGCTTCGACGGCGAGGTCCCCCGGCTGCCCGTGAATCGAACCGCGGACCATCCGACGGGCTCCCGAGGCCGAAGCGATGTTCATGGCCACGTCGTCGGGAATCTGGTCGGTCTCCTCGCGGCCTGCTTCCCGGAGCAGCTCGAACAACCGCTGTGGACTCACGACCTTGAGATCCCCGGTGCGGGCCAGGCTCGAGGTGAGCATGTCGGACAGGCCGGGGCCGAGCCAGTCGAGGCTGTCCTGTCCCGTGCTGTTCACGAACGGTAGCACCGCCACCGAGAATTCCCCGAGAGCGGCGGCGCTCCGTGCCGGCGCGGACGTCTGCGAAGCGGGACTCATGCCGTTCCCGATCGGACCGACCTCCTCGCCGACCGAGATCCGGTATGTGCCGATCGCCGCCAGGACGGCCAGGGTGAGGAGCAGAGATGCCTCGGTACGGGCCACCTGCTGGCGGCCCTTCTCGCCGTGATACCAGGCGATGATCAGGGCCGCAGGGAATCCGAGGACGATCAGCAATACCGCAATGTCGAGCAGGCGCGGCGCCAGCCCGTAATTGTCAACGAAGAAGTCGGTGGCCTCGAGCAGGAGCCAGGCGCCGCCCGCATACACGGCCGCCGTCTGGACCATTCTCTTTTCGGCCAGCCTGTGCAGAAAGTCGCCCATAACGTACCGAGGTTATTCCGTGCGCGGAGCCGTCGCCAGCGGAGTGTGGAATCTGGCTCCTGATTCTTCGGAGCTTTGTTACCCGTTTAGACACGCAACAGGTCCGAATGGATGACCGGACCGTGCCCGATTCTGTACGAAAATTGGGAGCCGTGGGATTCGATTCGTGCAAAATCTCGCGGTTGGGCCGGAATTCCGCGCCGTACGGTGTGGCAGCGGTGAGACAGCAATACTGGCGCACCCTCGTAACTACATGCGCTACAACGGTATGAGAGGTGTACAGACATATGAGGGATTCTGGCCCTGCGGTTGCAGAGGATCGGGCGGGGCCGTGCGCCCCGAAGCAGGCCTGGAACTCAACGCGAGCGGGTGCTCAGATGGCAGCGAAGCGAAACAGTGGATGCGTCAGCCGGACGATCGGCAACGAACGTGGGGCGGCCCTGGTCATCGTACTGATCGCACTGGTGGGTCTCACGGCCCTCGCGGCGGCAGGCGTGGTCTCGACCGGATCCGATCTCCAGATCGCCGAGAACATGGACGCCTCGACCCGGGCGTTTCTGGCGGCCGACGGCGGGCTTCAGAGCTACATCGGGTCGAACACGGACGGGACCAGCGGCGCGACCTACACGCCCGACTCCCTGACCACGGTCACGGTCACGCCCACGCAGCTGACGGAGATCGCCGGTGGCCGGGTGCTCTACCGCATCACGTCGACGGCCGTTCACGTGCCTGCGCCGGGTGACACGGCGCGGCGCTCGGTTTCAAGGGTGGCGATCTACTCGGATGGAACGATCCTCGTGCCCGCTTCCTTCACCTCCGCGGCCGGCCTGCTGAAGAACGGCGACTCGGGACTCATCTCGGGACAGGACTGGGCGACATCCGGCAATCCCAATTGCCCGAACTCGCCGAAGCCAGCCGTGGCGGGCGTCAAGGTCCCGCCCTCGGGATACGTTCAAAACGGGGGCACACCGGTCCCGGATGGAGATCCCCCGATCGAGGACGGACAGACGGGTCAGGAGATGCTCGAGAGCATGGGTCTCGACTGGGACGGAGTGGTCAACGGGGACCTGATCAGCCCTGATTACACCGTTCCCCCGGACAGCTGGCCCAACTTCGGTTCGCTTCCGGCGGACGAATGGCCGGTGATTTACGTGGATGGCAACATCTCGGTCAGCCCCAGCAATTCCGGTCGGGGAACATTGATCGTGCGAGACAATCTTACGATGAACGGCTCCTTCAACTGGGACGGCGCGCTGCTCGTGGGCGGCTACATTACGAGCAACGGGTACCAGACCGTCGAGGGCGCTACCGTGGCCGGCCTCAACATCCTGCTGGGCGAGACGCCGGCCTCCACGGACATCGGCAACGGGAACAAGGTTTTCAAGTACCATTCCTGCAAGCTGAAGCAGGCGACGAACGCGGCCTTCGGCGGATTGGCAGAGGTTCCGGGAACCTGGACCGAGGTGTTCTGAGGGTCCGCATTCGAAGTACTTCACGGGTGATAGAAAGAGAGGGCGCGGCCCCCGGTGAACCGGGACCGCGCCCCTTCTTCATGGCAGGTGGCCCTTCCGGGGACCGCCGCTCAGTTGCGGAAGGGAATGTCCAGCTGGATCGGTCGCTGCACGTTGTACCGGTTCGCTCCGTCCCCCAGCGCGACGGCCGTCAGACGGATCGCCCGCACGTTCGGAAAGTCCCCCGAGCTGACGCTCGCCTGCACCGTCCCGTCGGCCATGACATACGAGAACGCGGCACCGTTCTCGAAGGGTCCGATCAGCTCCTGGCTTCCTCGCCACAGCGCCGTGCGGGTGGAGAAGAAGGTGGAGGGTCCGAAGGAGTACTCCAGATTCCCGTATATCCGTACCAGCGAGCCGGGCTCCGGACGTGCGCCGATACCCGAGTTCCATCCTGTCAGTTCTGCATACGAGGCGTCCGGAAGTCCCGCTGGCGCGCCCGTCGCGACGCACGAGGCCCTGGGGCCGGAGCCGGTGGATGCTTCCGTCGGCAGCCAGGCATCGGCGTAGGTGAACGGCTCCTCGTACGGACCCGACACGGCCGTCCCCGGGGAGCCCCCCGTGACGTTGGCATTTCCGATCTGATCGAAGACGAATGCCGTGACCGCGTCCGCCGCCGTCGTGTCGCACACGATCGCGCGCATCACGTCGAAGCGCAGGGTGACGGAGTCGGCCTCGGCGGAGATCAGATCGGCCGGCGAACCCATGCGCAGTTCGGTCGCCACCATGTCCATCGACGCGCGCAGGCTCTGCTCGGCGTAGATCTGGTCGTCGGTCCGCTCGTAGAAACGGCTCTGGCCGATGAGCAGGGACACGAGTGCCGAAGCGAGCACGCCGCTGATGACGAGGGCGATCAGTGCTTCGACGAGGGTGAACCCCGATTCATCCGCCGCGCGGAACGCTGGTCTTTGCGGCATGGAATCTGTCCTCAGCATCTGTCCTTCAACCAGTCCTTCTCGCTGCAGCCCTCAGGCGGACCATCGATCGGAATGGTCACCGTGTCCGGCGGCGCGATCGTCGTGTCAGGTGGCGTGGTCGTCGAATCGGACGGTGTCCCGCCACCCCCCCCGAGCAAGCCGGTCGGATCGTAGGGCATGGGAAGCCCGCGAGGCCGGTAGACCCGGGCCGTGAAGGTCCGGGTGGAGGCAGGTCCGCTGCCATCCACTACCGCCTGCACTTCGCGCACTCGAGAAGACACGTTGGAAACGGTCAGGGTAACCGGATAGTCCCTTCCGCTCACGGAAACGGTATCCGTTCCGCTGACCGCGGAGTCGTAGCCCCTCAGCTGCACCATCTCGATCACCACCTGTCCGGCCGTCGCGATGTCGCTCCACCGGTCCGCGATTCGTGCCTGGGTCGCGGACGCCAGCGTCAGCCCGCTGACCGCGAGCAAACCGATCACGAGGATCGTGAATGCGATCAACGTTTCGACAAGTCCGAAGCCATCCTCGTTCTGCGACTCGGACCGTAGACGTGAAACGATTCGTCGGGACAGCGTTCTCATGATTGGATGCCTCACGGCTTGATGATTCGGGATCGGCCGGTACCGTTGACCTGGACCTGGCGGTCACCGGACGCACGACCGACATCGACGCGAGCGAACGCGGTCGTCAGCATTCCGCGCGAATTGAAGGTGATGGAATCGCCTGCAGCGAGTACGTTGAGGGAGTCGATGGCGAGATCGGACTCGGCGTCGAAGATCCGGGCTCCGAGCGTGTCGCCCGATGCGGACCGGATCACGTACATGCGGTTCGCCTCGTCCGCGACGAGAGACACGCTCTGCCGCTCCCGGATCGCGTAACTTCGGGTCAGGGCCATGTCGGACGCGACCACGGTGGCGGCGCGATTCAGGATCGCTCGCTCGCGAAAGTTCCGGTACGAGGTGTTTGCCATGAGCGTGACGAGGCTGAGAATCGTCACGACGATCAGCATCTCGACGATTGTGAAGCCTCGCTCGCTGGTTGGATCTCCGGGCCGCATCTTATCTCGTTCCATCGGTTGCCTCGGTTCCGACCGGCCTGGCCGGATCGTTACGCCCGGGATGGGAGCAATTCGCGGACCATGCATCGCACGACGACCGGGTGGCGGAAGCACCCGATCTCCATCGAGAGCGGCACGGCGAACCAAGCCGTTGCGATGCCTGTAAACGGCTATAATGGAATCGTTTACGAAGAATCACCGATGTGGAGAACATGCGGGGCCGCCGCACCGATGCCACACCGTGGGACGCGAGCGGCATCGGAAACCGGGGCCGCAGGCTGCAAGGAGTACGGGAGTAAGGCAAGGCAGACCGGACGGACCAACTTTGACCTGTGACATGGGGACGAGGATGCTTCGGATCACGAATTTCGGCGTCGCTTCTCTCGTTGTGATGATTCTCGCCGGGAGCCTCTCTTCCTGCGCGGATCCGCCGGAAATGTCGCTCGAGACCGAGCGACTCGCACGGGACGAGGGAGCGGCCGCCGCGCGAGCGCTGATGGGGATGCTTCAGGCGAATCTCGTCGCATCAATGCAGGAGGGCGGTCCCGTGAAGTCGGTGGAATTCTGCGCCGGCGAGGCCCTGACCCTGACCGACAGCGTGGCCCGAGGCCTCGGCGAGGGGATCTCGCTGAAGCGGGTCTCGAGCCGTCATCGGAATCCGGTGAACGCTCCGGATGCCGAGGAGGTCAAGGCACTTCGGCATTTCGAGACCGCGCTCGCAGAGTCCGGGACCCTGCCGGAGGACTGGGTGCAGCAGACCTCGGGCGGTGAGATTCGCTACTACCGGCCGCTCGTAATCGCGCAGCCCTGTCTCACGTGTCATGGTGACCCCGAGGAGATGGATCCCGGGGTGGTCGAGGCGATCCGCCAGAAGTACCCGGAAGACGGGGCGACCGGCTACGGCGTGGGCGACTTGCGAGGACTGATCCGCGTCGGCATCTCACGCGATCGGATCGATCGCCGCATGGCCGGACAGTCGTCCGGATAGCGGAACGGCGACCTTCGGCTCCGAGACGGGCTGTTCGTATTCGACGGCGGTCTACTTACGAGATTCAGCCAGGAAGCTTGAATGAACGAGCGATCATTCGACCCACCACAGGTCGCGGCGCTGGAGCCACCGAGTCGAATTCTCATGGGACCCGGGCCGAGCGAGGTGCATCCCCGGGTACTCAGGGCGATGAGCACCCCGCTGATCGGCCACCTCGACCCCGCATTCGTAGCGATCATGAACGAGGTGCAGGGTCTGCTGCGCTACACGTTTCGAACCGACAATCGCTGGACGATCCCGGTCAGCGGCACGGGCTCGGCGGCGATGGAAGCGGCCTTCGCGAATCTCGTCGAGCCGGGGGACCGGGTCGCCGTGCCCTCGAACGGCTACTTCGGCGACCGGATGGCCGTCATGGTCGAGAGGGCGGGCGGCAGCGTCGTGCGGGTCGAGGCGCCCTGGGGACGGCCTCTGGATCCGGCGTCCGTTGAGGCGGTCCTCACCGAGCACTCTCCGGCGATATTCGCGTTCGTCCATGCGGAGACGAGCACCGGCGCTCTGCAACCGGACGTTGCGGAGCTCACGAGGATCGCACACGATCACGGCGCGCTGGTGATCGCCGATGCCGTCACCTCACTCGGTGGCGTTGAGCTGCGCGTCGACGAGTGGGAGATCGACGTCGCGTATTCGGGAGGCCAGAAGTGCCTCTCCTGCCCCCCGGGTGCCAGCCCGCTCACCCTGAACGATCGGGCGATGGAAAAGGTCGCGGCCCGCTCCGAACCTGTGCGCAGCTGGTACCTCGATCTCTCACTGCTGCAGAGCTACTGGGGAGATGAGCGCTCCTACCATCACACCGCACCGATCACGAACATCTACGCGCTCCGCGAAGCGCTTCGCCTGGTGGCCGAAGAGGGTCTCGAGAACCGCTGGTCGCGGCACCGCAGGATCGCCGGCGGCCTGAAGGCCGGAGTGGTGGCGATGGGGCTGGGCATGCTGCCGGAAGATGACTGGTGGCTGCCGAGCCTGAACGCAGTCCGGGTCCCGGACGGGGTCGATGCGAAGGGCGTGATCGCGGCACTGCTGACTCGCCACGGAATCGAGATCTCCGGAGGATTCGGTCCCCTCGCGGGCCGGATCTTCCGGATCGGGTGCATGGGCCACTCCTGCACCGCGGCGAACGTACTCGCCCTGTTGCCGGCGCTGGCCGAGGCTCTGCGAGAGCAGGGAGTCGAGGTGGACGTGAAGGAAGGACTGGCGGCCGCCGTGGAGGCCATGGGCGAATAGCGGCGGCCTGAGGTCAGCCGCCCAGAGGATTCTGAACGAACAGGTGCGTCCAGAGCCCGTCTTCGAGCCCGATTCCATGGTGGGTGAACGCGCAGTTCTCGATGTTCGCCCGATGGGGCCGGCTGTCCATCCACAGTGAAAAGGCCGTGCGTCCGTCCACGGTCCCGATGGCGAGGTTCTCGCCGGCGATTCCGTTCCAGCCGACTCCCCCGCGAATCAGGCGGTGCTGCAGGCTTTCTCCATCCGGATCCACGTGATCGTAATATCCTCGTACCGACATGTCCCGACTGTGTGCAGCGGCGACCGCCGCGATCTCATCGTCCCACTCCAGCGCACTGCAGCCGACTCTCTGGCGGTGGCGATTGACCAGCTCCGTAACGACCGTCAACTCCGGGTCGTCAGGCCCGGCGTCCCGCGCGGGCCCGGATCCAGGCGTGGCCAGGATGATAAGCAGCCCCAACCACCCGATGCCCGACCCGACGAAAGCTCTCCGCATCACTCCCCTCCCCCACACCGAGCACGAGACTCATCGGGTGCGTCCGAGTCAGTCAGCCGGATTCTGCAGGAACAAGTGCGTCCATCGCGCATCAACGAGGCCGACCCCGTGGTGCGTGAACGAGCAGTTCTCGATGTTCGCCCGGTGCCCCGGGCTGTTGATCCACATGTCGAACGCCGTCTGACCGCTCGAGGTTCCCCAGGCGATGTTCTCGCCGGCCGCTCCGCTCCAGTCGACACCGGCATCCCGCATCCGGTCGAATGGCGATTTTCCGTCGGGGTTCGTGTGTGCAAAGAAGTCACGATCCCGCATGTCGGTGCTGTGCGCGTGGGCGACGGCTGCGGCGCCACCGTGCCAATTCAGCGGACTGCACCCTTCCGTCACGCGGTGCTCGTTCACGAGGTCGACCAGCGTAACGACCTCAGCACTGGTCGTAGCGGGCGGATTGCCGTCGATGCCCGGGGCGAACGGGCTTTCCTGGTCGGAACCACAGGCGGAAAACGCGACGACGAGTGCGGGAATGGAGAAACGCAGTATGCGGAACAAGACTCCTCCTCGACTCCGGATTGGGGTGCGCCGGGTACGCTCGAATACGCACCCGGCAGCAAAACCCGGTCCGAAGCGGAGGAGTCGGCAGCGATTTCGACCTACATCGCCTTCTTCTGGAACGTGGCTAGAAGCTTCTCATCAGCGCCGTACAACTCGAGCTTCGATCGGTCACGCACGTACACACCTTCGACGTCGTCGAGTGTCTGCATCGTGAGGCTCTCGAGTTCCATCAGCGGCGGGGGACACATCTTCCGGGTACCGGCCAGGGGACCGAACGAGAGAGAGTGTCCGCCCTCGATCGTGTACGATCCCGTGTACTGGTTGCACCCCGAGGATCCGCCGACCCGTCCGTCCTCCATGAATGCGATCGAGACGGCCTCGCCGGACGCTGCCAGCGCGTCGAGCGCCTGGGTCGGGTCGGTATTCGCAGCGGCGAGCACCTCGTCGGAGAAGGACACCAGGGCCCACTCGCCCACCAGGAGACCGGCGCCCGCGCCCTCCTCGGCCGAAACAGGCGTCTTCGAAACGACTTCGTCGAGAATCCAGCGGAGCGATGAGGCATCCGCCGGCGGATTCGCCACTTCTTCCGTGTGGACCCTCAGCTCGTATTCGTAGCCCTCCTCGTAGTCGAACCCCTGAATCCGATCGTAGAACATCGTCCAGTCGCCGTCCGGCGTCTCACGCACCTGCATGCATTCCATGGGTCCGACGCCCACACAGTCGACCTTGAAGTGGGCAACGTAGAGAGTCTTGCTCGCATCGGTGTCGGGCGACGCGTCGTCCGCGCCTCCAGCGCCGCAGCCACCGGAAAGCGCGGCCGCCGCGAACAGTGTCCAGACAGCATGTGTGCTCTTCATCGCGATACTCCTGTTCTGCCGTGGGAATCGGATTCAGCTCGTCGTCGAGACAGAGGCCGCGTGAGGCAGGTGGGTCCACCCGAACCCAGGGTGCTGATCTGCCTGCCCTCGTACTCCAGTACCTCGATCCCGGAGCGCTCGATACGACGCCTCGTCTTCGGGTTTCCGGCCAGGAGCACGCACTGTCCGGGATTCACCGCGAGGGCGTTGGCGCCCATGGTCTCGAACTCCTCGTCGGGCACGTCCACGAGCTGGAAGCCGCGCTCGAGGAGAGCCCGTCGGAAGATTACCGGCAACAGCGGAGAGTACACGAGGAGTACGTTCTCGGACAGCGGGCTGAGCATGGACATCAGATGAAACACGTCGCTCGGACCCCGCCAATGCGGCAAGGAAACCTCGATCAGCGTGTCGATCCGGTCGCCGAGCAAGGCCCTGAGCTGCCGGACTCCCTCAGAATTGGTCCGGTACCCGAGACCGACCACGAGCGTGCGGTCGTCCAGCCACGTGACATCGCCCCCCTCCAGTCGACCATCGCCTCCGATCTCGCCGAGAACCGCAATGCCGAGCGTCGCATAGGTGGCCGCATGGGCTGCGGGCTCCGTCGATCGTGACTCCTTGCCCATCCGGCAGAGCACGGCGCCGTCCCGGCAGATGATCGAAGCGTCTCGTGGGTAGAGCGCGTCCATGCCGAGCGGCCCCGGGGCATCGAGATGGACGACGTCCGCTCCCGCCTGAACGAGGAGCGCGACAAACCCTTCGTGCTCTTTTTCCGCGGTCGCCAGATCGGGTGCACCGAGGTATCCGAGCCGCCGCCACGAGCGATCGACCTCCGCTTGCGATCCGAGCGCATCCAGCGGACGACAGACCATCACCCGGCGTAGAGACGCCACGTCGGACTGAAGTGACAGCATGGGATTCCCCTTGTAGAAATGCGCCGGTCCCGTGACAATCGAATCAGGCGAGCCAGGGTCCGTCAACCGGGTATGGGCATTCAGGAGTGAGTCTGCATGGGAATGGCGCGTGCGCTGCTGCTGCGGGGGTCCGAGAGCCGGTTGCTGAGCCGGACGCTGCCGCATCGACCGTTCGTGCACCGGGCGGTGAAACGGTTCATGCCCGGCGAAGAACTGTCGGATGCTCTCGACGCGGCGCAACGACTCGACGAACTCGACCTGTCGAGCATCTTCACGGTGCTCGGCGAGAACGTCACATCGGCCGGGGAAACGCGAGCCGTCGCCGAATCCTATTCTGAGGCCCTCGAGGCCATTCGGGAACGGGAACTCGACACCGATCTCTCGGTCAAGCCGACGCACCTCGGGCTGGACCTCGACCCGGCCCTCGCTCTCGAGAATCTGGCGAAGCTGGTGACCCGGGCCGGTGAGCGAGAGCGACTCGTAGCCCTGGACATGGAAGCGTCCGGCTACGTCGATGCCACGCTGGACCTGTACCGGGCCCTGCGGTCCACGCATGCCAACGTCGGTGTCTGCCTGCAAGCGTACCTTCGCCGGACGGAAGAGGACCTGGAAGAGCTTCTGCCGCGGGATCCCATGATCCGGCTGGTGAAGGGCGCCTACAACGAACCCGAGTCCGTGGCGTTTCCGCGCAAGGCGGATGTCGACGCGAATTACCTGAGACTCGCCCGCCGGATGCTCGAGGCCCGCAGAGAGAATCCGGGCCTTCGCGTCGCATTCGGAACCCACGACGCCCGCATGATCTCGGCGATCGTGCGACGGGCGGATGAATGGGGCCTGCCCCCGGATGCCTTCGAATTCCAGATGCTCTACGGAATCGGGCGTGACCTGCAGGCAAAGCTCGCCGCATCCGACCGTGCCGTGAGGGTGCTCGTAAGTTACGGGAGCCACTGGTTTGCGTGGTACATGCGGCGGCTCGCGGAGCGACCGGCGAACGTCGGATTCGTCCTTCGCAGCATGATCCGCCGCTGAGATCGGCTACCGGGTGCCACGACGAACGAGGGGCCGCCCCGGGGCGGCCCCTCGCTTCCGTCATACAGTCGGGTCGGAGCCGGTCGATTCAGGCCGGGCCGACTCCGGAGACCCGCCTCAAGCTTCAGCTGCCGGTGGCGGACACACCGTGCTGGACCAGGGGCAGCTCTGACTGAACCTGGAGACGCAGAAGATTGTCGACGAAATTCTCGACCTGGAGGAAGCGGGCGCCCTCGACGTGCGACAGCTCCTTCGAGATCTTCTTGAAGTAATCCTTCTTCAGCTTCATCATGTCGTCATCGATCTTCATCGACTCCTCCATGAGATCCTTCGCCGTGTCATCGGTCATGGTCTCATAGTTCGCCGCGTACTTCTTGATCGTGGCCATGCGCCGGTCCGCGATCTTCGCCCTCTCGAGATCGTACTCGCGGACGATCGGCCAGAACTTCTCGGCCTGCGCCTCGTTCAGGTCCATCGCCTCGGTCAGGATCGCCGTCTTCTGCGTATTGATGTCCTGGCGCAGGAGCTCCATGTACTGGTCCTGCGCGTGTGCGACGCCGGGAAGCGCCAGGGTGATGCCTGCGACGATCATTGCCAGCTTCTTCATGAGTCCAGTCTCCGATTGGGTTCCATTACGACTTGAATGTCTCGGGGAAGCATCCAAGATAGCCGCTGCTTCCGAATTCTGCACCTGTTCTTGAGACGAACCCCGGAGCGGCTCGCCTGCAGCCTGTGCGGTCCGGCGTTTGACGTGCATATGGAGTGTTGGTATCTTAGTGCTAAGATGCTTATTAATGAGACAACATACCGCAGCGAGCGCTCGGTGCCGTTGAGAAGCCCTGCTCTTCGCCTCTGGATCCGTCTGGCGAGAGCGTTTCGGGCCATTGAACAGGCGGCGGCTCGGGACGTCGCCCGTCACGGTCTGACACTGGCCGAATTCGGCATGCTCGAGGCGATTCATCATCTCGGCCCGATGCCGCTGGGCGAGATCCAGCGAAAGATTCTCGTGTCGAGCGGCGGGGTCACCTACGTGGCCGACTCGCTCGAGAAGCGGGGCCTGATACGGCGGGAGTCCTCGGACAGCGACCGGCGCGTTCGGATCGCCGTCCTCACCGAGCCGGGGGAGAAGCTCATTCGAAGCATCTTTCCCGAGCACGGGCGGATGCTGGAGGAGACGATGTCCGGCCTCGACCCGGATGAGCAGGAAGAAGCGGCTTCATTGATTCGGCGGCTCGGGCTCCGGGCCGCTCAGAGCGAGGAGGAATAGATGCTACGAACGGACGGCATACATCACGTGACCTCGATCTCGGGGGGCGCACAGCGCAACGTGGACTTCTACGTCGGGACGCTCGGACTCCGGCTCGTGAAGCGGACGGTGAACTTCGACGACCCGGGGACGTGGCACCTCTATTACGGAGATCGAACCGGATCGCCGGGGACCTTGATCACCTTCTTTCCGTGGGAAGGCGCACACGTCGGAATCCCGGGAACGGGAGAGGTCGCGGCCACGGCTTATGCCGCTCCGGACGACCAGCTCATCGAATGGGCCGGAAGCCGAGGGCTCGACGGCCAGGTTCAGGAGAGGTTCGGACAGCGGGTGCTTTCGTTCCGGGACACTGACGGCTCGTGGCTGGAGCTGGTGGGAAGCGATGAGCCGGTGATCCCGGGCACCGGGACCCCCGGTGTAACCGGATTCCACGGCGTGACGCTGTCGGTACGTGAGCCGGAGCCGACGGCTCGCATTCTGACCGAGGTTCTCGGGTTCGAGACGGCCGGCGAGGAGGATGGGCGACTGCGTCTCGACGTAGCGGGCGAAGCACCGGGACGTGTCGTCGATCTCGTCCAGCCGGAATCGGCGACGGCGGCGCGGCTGGGATCGGGATCGGTGCATCACGTGGCGTTTCGTGCTCGAGATGACGCCCAGCAGCAGGAGTTCCGGGAGGCGTTGCTCTCCCGCGGGTTCAACGTCACGCCGGTGCAGGATCGGCAGTACTTCCGATCGATCTATTTCCGGGAGCCGGGCGGCGTGCTGTTCGAGATCGCCACCGACCCGCCGGGGATGCTGATTGATGAGACGGTCGAGAGCCTCGGATCCGAACTGCGGCTGCCTCCGTGGTACGAGTCGTCGCGCGAGCGAATCGAGGACGCGCTTTCACCGATCGCTCCCCCGGCCGTGACGCCGGTCCGGTGACGGATACGATGCACGGATTCCGAACTGGATCGGAAAGGGTGGGCGAAGACCCACACCTCGGCATGGAAGCGTTGCACATCGAATCGGTCTCCGGCGAGGCCGACGCGGCCGTGGTTCTGGTACACGGTCGCGGCGGCAGCCCGGAGGGAATGGCGGACTTCGCCCGTGCCGTGGAGCGACGCGGGACGGTCTGGATCGCCCCGCGTGCGGCAGCCGGGAGCTGGTATCCGCAGTCGTTTCTGGCCCCGATCGACGCCAATCAGCCGTGGCTCGACTCCGCATTGCTGACGCTCGATCGGACCGTGTCCGGGCTGCGCGAGGCTCATGGGATCGCCCGGGAGAAGATCCTGCTGCTCGGCTTCTCACAGGGCGCCTGCCTGGCGACGGAGTTCGTGTCGCGAAACCCGGGCCGTTGGGGCGGCCTGGCCGCCCTCAGCGGAGGCCTGATCGGGCCACCGGGCACACCGTGGGATGGCGACGGCGGACTCGAGGGTACACCGGCATTCTTCGGCTGCGGCGATCCGGATCCGCACATCCCGCGTGAACGGGTGGAGGACTCTGGTCGGCTGTTCGAGCGGCGAGGGGCGGCCGTCGACGTCCGGATCTACCCCGGACTCGGACACGCGGTGAATGCCGATGAGGTGGAAGCGGTTCAGGGCCTGCTCGACACCCTCTGACGTTGACTCGGCGCGACGAACCCCGTCTATTCGACGCGGTTGCGCCCCGTTACCCAACGGTACGGGGTGTCGATCGACCTCCCTCACATTTGCAGGGCAGGATCGGGCGTGCGCGGCGCCTCCGGTGTTGGCGTGCGCTCCGAAAATGAGAACAGAACACTGAACGAAATACAGGGATCATGATTCGAAAGCAGAGATTCGCGACGAAAGCCGAAGTCCGACTCACATTCGTGCTGCCCGAGGAGGACGAACGTCTTCCCGCTTCCGTGGTCGGCGACTTCAACGGGTGGGACCCGATGGCTCATCCCTTCCGACGTCGTTCCAACCGCTCCTGGTCGGTGGCGGTCACCCTCCCGGAAGGCACGGCCCACGAGTTCCGCTACCTGGGTGACGGTGGCCGGTGGTTCGACGAGGAGCCGAACGGCGAGACGGTGGTCGTCAACGGAGGTCCGAACCGGATCGTCCGCGTCTGAGCGGGAGCGGTCAGAAGACCAGCGGTACCCAGCGCGGGGAGATCAGGAGCAGGAACGAAAGCGCCGCGAGCACGATCAGCGCAGCGCGTGTCCGCCGGATCCGGGCGGGGTCTGCGCAGGAGCAGGCCGCGCCCGGGGTCTCTTCCTCCCCTTCACCGGAGGCCTCGCACGACGCGGCATGTGAGCCGGCCTGCATTCGAAACGCCAGCCACAGTAGACCCACGGCGACCACCACGAAGATCGGGCGGTACGGGCGCCACGCGGAGAGCGCGGCACCCGACAGCCCGAGCGAGGCGAGCACGACGGGCCCGGAGCAGCAGACGGCGGATCCGAAGGCAGCGGCGAGGCCGCCGAAGCCGGAGACGAGTATCCCTTTCATAGGGCATCTGAAACCGCCGCGGGCGCCCGAGGTTCCGGCAACGCGCGGCGGATCAGAGCGGACTGCTGGCCCGACTCCGACTCAGCGACCCAACCGCACCCTGTGCTCGTCGATCGGCAACTGAAGACCGGCAGCCACATCGTAGAACCAGACGTGACCACTGCCATATCCGGCGGTCGGAAGCGGATCCACGAAGGGCATCTGGACGGGCCCTGCCAGCTCGGTCGGGGGAAGCGAGGAACGGGTGATCAGCGCACCTCCCCGTCGCTCGGCGAGAGTGAAGTCAACACGGACCGACCCTTCCTCATCGGAGAATCGAAATCGGAAGGTGTACCAGCCCGCCTCCGTAACCCGATGCCCGAAGATCGACAGTGCTTCTTCCCCGGGAACCGCATCCACGGGGACGAAGTAGTGGGGTCCGGTGTGAAATGGCCCCTCGTCGGGAGTGGTCGGGAAGATCGTCGCAGCGTACTGAATGATCGTATTCGGGCTGAAGAAGTTCCCGGTGTAGCGACCGGACCAGGCCGGATCGAGGAAGACATCCAGGTCCGTAACGTAGCCGGCCACCGGCCAGCTATCGGAATACAGTGACTGATTGGGGCCCGCTCCGTACGGGGCACCGAAGGGCACGCCGAGAGCCGACCAGAAGGCGTTGCACGCTCCGATGGACACGGTCGCGTAGCCCCTCCCCGCCGAGGGCGTATGACTTCCCGTCTTGCGATCCTGCTGATCGATGGAGCCACACCAGCCGAGCGCATCGGGCGTGTCGGCGCTGAACCATCCCTCGGTGTCCGAGTTGAATCCCTGATGCCAGACCGGGAATGCCGCGTTTTCGGATGTGATCGAGCTGAGGACCTGCTCGGCGTCCTGCGAGGAGGTGGCGAGAGGCGAGGCTTCAGATTCGCACCCCGTGATCGCGAGGCCGAAGAAGAGCCCCAGGGCGCAGTCGCACAGTCGTCTGTGAGTGCTCGAGCGGCGGAATCGGTACATCATCGTCTCCTTTTCGTAGGTACCTGACCGGGCGATAATGACCCCATGCTAATGAGCTCTCCTCACTCTCCTGTCACCGCAGCGTCAATGCGCCGTTTCATGGCGGCGGATATTCTCGCGGGCCACCGTCCACGGCGCGGAGGCCGATGAGGATGCTGGAGCTGAAGCTCCTCGGGGGCGCGGTTTTGCGAAACGAATCCGGCCCTGTCACGGGACCGGCCTCCTACCGGCACCCCGTGGCTCTCCTGGCGTCACTCGCGGTCGCCTCCTCGCACACGCTCAGCCGTGCGAAGCTGATCGGCCTGCTCTGGCCGGATGTATCCGAATCGAAGGGCCGCAATCGACTCACTTCGTGCCTGTACCACGTTCGACAAGCCGCCGGCCCCGGAACTCTGACCTCGGTCGGAGGTGCGGTTCGACTGGAGACGGCTGCGGTCTCATGTGACGTGTGGACGTTCGACGAGTCGATCGAGCGGGGAGACGATGCTGCAGCGGCAGACCTGTATGCGGGTCCATTCCTGGACGGATTCTATCTCGATGGCGCCTCCCTGTTCGAACAGCGCATGGAGAAGGAGCGGCACCGACTGGATCAGGCGTACAGGTCGGCGCTTCAGCGACTCACGGAACAGGCGGCTGGATCAGGGGACGCGATCAAGGCGTCACATTGGTGGCAGATGAGAGCGATCGCAGATCCCTACGACTCGATGGTGGCAAGCGGTCTGATTCGTTCTCTGGTTGCTGCCGGTCGCCGGATCGAAGCACTCAAGGCCGCCGACCGTCACGTGGCCGTTCTGCGGGGGGAATTCGACGCGGAGCCCGCCGAGGACTTCCTGGCGCTCGTCCGGCAGATTCGATCGGACATCAAGGTCGTCGGAGACCGGGCCGCGACAGCAGAGTCTGCATCACCCGCGGTCGCAGGCCCTTCGATCGCCGTGCTGCCGTTCGAGCGATTGAACGATGAGTCGGATGCCTCCTTCGGCGAGGGGATTCACCGGGGATTGCTCACGCGACTCGCGGACATCGACGGACTCGGGGTGATCGCACGGACCTCCGTCGACCGATTCAGGAGCACGAGTCGTCCTGCCTCCGAGATCGCCGAGGAACTGGACGTCGAATGGGTGCTCGAGGGTGATGTGCAGCAGAGTGGTGAGCTCTTCAAGGTCAACGTCCGACTGATCGATGCCGCCCGCGACCGCCAGGCCTGGGGTCGGGAATACGTAGGAGTCCTTACCTCCGAGGAGGTTTTCGAGCTCCAGTCCGACATCACACACGAGATCATCTCGCGCCTCCAGATCGTGCTCACCCCCGAACGGCGGGAGCACGTCGATCGTAGTCCCACCCGTGATCTCGATGCGTACCGACTGTGCATGCAGGGCCGCATGTTCCTCGACCGACGATCGAGAGAGGACATGGAGCGAGCGCTGGAGTGCTTCGAACGGGCGACGGAGCGAGACGCGGATTACGCGCTCGCCTGGGTCGGCATCGCCGATTCGCTCGGCCTCCTGCAAGCGTATGGACATGCCGATCCGGAAGACGTCCTGCCGCGGGCGGAGGCCGCGCTGTGGACGGCGCTGGAAGCGGACCCTCACTCGGGTGAGGCCCATGCTGCCCTCGGACGACTTCTCGGTCAGCGCGGTGAGGTGCTCGCCGCTCACCGCACGATACAGCGAGCGATCGAACTCAAGCCGAGTTACGCGGAAGCGCACAACTGGCTCTGCGTCGGCAGCCAGCTCATGGGACGTGTCCGGGAAGCCCTCGAGTATTCTCGTCGCGCGGTCCAGCTGAACCCGCTGTCACCGGAGGTCATCTACAACCTGGGAATGTCCTACCTGATCAACGGAGAGCACGACCGGGCACTCGCGGAGGCGCGACGCAGTCTGGAGCTCGCTCCGCAATACGAATCCGCCCGGTTCCTGGAAGGGATCGTCCTGTACGAAATGGGCCGGTTCGAGGCCGCGCTGCGCGCCCTGGACCACCTCTCGATTCCGTGGGCCGGCTCCGGGCCACGAACCGTGTCCCTTCTGGCGCAGGTCGCCCTGGGCAACGACGGGGCGGCGAGGGAATCGCTCGAACGCATCCGTGAAGCGGGACATTTCTTCGACCTCGGCATCGCCCACCTCGCCCTGGGAGACCTCAGCGAGGCCTTCGCTGCACTGGAGTCGGTGACAGTCGATGGTCCGAATTTCTGGGAGAGCTACTGGCCGACCGTAGGAGTCCGCTACCTGTTCGCTCCCGTGTGGGAAGGTGTGCTCGAGGATCCGCGGTACATCGATCTGCGCTCACGACTCGACGATCCGGCGAGTTTCCGCCCCGGAAAGCCGGCGGATCGAAGCGATCCCGAACGCCGGCCCGATGGCGAGGATGGCGAATGACCAGCGCCAGCCGACGAGATTCGAAATCCAGGGCACGAGCTGGATCGTAGCCGTCGTGAGCAGGAATCCGAGCGACACCTGGAGCGTGAGCGCCGTGCCTACCGCGTAAGGCTCGACGACTTCCGTTACGAGGGCGCTGAACTGCGCGGAATCCGCGATCACGAAGAAGCCCCAGACCAGGATCAGGGGAAGCAACAACACCAGCGACGCACCGTACAGCAGCCCCACGGCCAATGCACAGCTGCCGCTGACGAGCATCGCCCGGATCGTGAGGGGCCCGTATCCGATTCGATCGGCCACGCGTCCGCCCCAGACGCACCCGAGTGCGCCAATCGCGATCGCCGCGAAGGCCGCCAGTTTCGCACCGCTACCCGCCGGCGTCCCGACGGTGAGACCTGCATGCGTCGCGGATGAGGCAGCGACCCAGGCGGCGATCCATGTCCAGAACGCGTACAGCTCCCACATGTGTCCCAGGTAACCGCCTGTCGCCAGACGCCACTCCCGGTCACGGATGACCTCGCCGACCAGCCCCCACGAAAAGGGCCGGCGAGGAAAGGCGTGCGGTCCGTCCCGGTAGCCGATCGCCACGAGGGCCGCGCCGAGCATTCCGCACGTGGACGTGCTGGCTACGATCCACTCGATGCCGGCTCCGCCGAGGGCATCCACCAGATATGGCGTCGATTTGCCCAGGGTCAGCGCGCCGACCACCGTGCCGATCGCCAGGCCGCGTCCGGTTCTGAACCAGGTTGCCGCCATCTTCATGGCCGGGGGATACACGCCCGCCAGAAAGAACCCCGTCGCGAAGCGCGAGATCAGCGCCCACCCGTAGTCGGGTACCACGAGCATCGCGGCATTGGCGAGCGCAGCGGCGGCTGTCGAGGTCGAGAAGTAGCGCCGTGCGGGAACGATGTCGGCCAGATTGAGAACGGCGGCGGTCAGGGTGCCGGCCACGAATCCCAGTTGGACCAGCGACGTCAGCCAGCCGGCCCGCGAGGGATCCAGGCCCCACCGATGCTGGAGTCGTGGCGCTGCCGCACTCGCCGCGAACCAGACAGACAGCCCCAGGACGACGGCTACCGAGAGCAGCAGGAGCGCGAAGGCGGCCCTGCGACTCTCCAGGCGCCGATCAGTCACCGAAGCAGATGCCAAGCTCGCGGGCCGTGTGCATCAAGTCCGAGTCGAGCGGTACTGTCTTGATCCGACGAGTTGCGCGGGACAGGGGAACGTAGCGCACGTCCGGCGGATCGAGCGCGACCATGCAGCCCTGGCAGCCACTGGCCAGACCACGAATTGCGGCCGCCCCGAATCGCAACGACAGCAACCGATCTCGGGCCGTGGGTCCCCCGCCACGCAGGAGGTGGCCCAGGTTCACGACCCGCGTATCCTTGCCCGTCATCGCGACGAGCCTTTCGGCGACTCGCTCTCCGATTCCACCGAGGCGTTCGGCCCGACCCTCCTTCTTCTCGACGACCGATCGCTCGCCTTCCCGCTCGTGCGCCCCCTCTGCCACCACGACGATCGAGAATTCCCGTCCCGCCGCTTCGCGGGCCATGATCTTCTCCGCGACCGGATCGAGGTCGTAGGGAATCTCCGGTATCAGGATCGCATCGGCCGTCGCCGCGACCCCTGCTCCTACGGCAATCCAGCCGGCGTATCGTCCCATCACCTCCACCACCATGACGCGATCGTGCGCCTCGGCCGTGGTATGGAGTCGATCGATGCACTCGGTCGCGAAGGCCACAGCCGAGTCGTATCCGAAGGTCACGACCGTCTCTTCGAGATCGTTGTCGATCGTCTTGGGCACTCCGATCACCCGGACGCCCTTCTGCGCCAGAACGTTCGCGATTCCCAGAGATCCGTCCCCTCCTACAGCGATCAACGCATCGATCCCGTTCTCGGCCAGAGACGCGACGATTTCGTCGCTGCGGTCGACGATCTCCACGCTCCCGTCCTCATTCCGTACGGGATAGGCGAGAGGGTTTCCCTTGTTGGTCGTGCCGAGAATGGTTCCTCCAAGGTGCGTGATGCCCCTGACCGACTCGCGGCCGAGCGGAATGACACCCCCTTCCGGATATCGGTCGGGTTCGAGCACGCCGTTGTATCCGTCCCGGATTCCAACCATCTCCCAACCGTTTCGCAGCCCGGAGATCACGGCCGCCCGGATGACGGCGTTGAGGCCGGGTGCATCGCCGCCACCCGTGTTGATCGCTACTCGCTGAATTCCTTCGGTCATGCTGCCGCCTCGAGCTGCCCATGGTCGTGTGTCTGTTCAAGAGTGCCCGGAAGATGAGATCCCGCCGATCCGAATGCACGCCCGACGGGTACCTCCAGTTGCGACAGTGAGCCGGGGGTGGACAACCTCGACATCCCCTGCTCTCTTAGTCGGCCCCAGCAAACCCGGGTCGTCCGCGCAGAGAGCCGCGACGTTCCTGAACCACGATCAGCAGGATCCGAACATGGTCAAGAAGAAGATCTCGAAGAAGAGCGGGGAAACCCGCATCACCTTCGTCCTCCCTTCGAGCGATCCGCGCCTGCCGGCGTCGGTCGTGGGAGAATTCAATGGTTGGGACCCGCTTGCGCACCCATTCCGGAAGCGGACCAACGGTACATATTCCGTTGCGGTATCGCTCGCGCCGGGCCGAACCTATGAATTTCGCTATCTCGGAAACGACGGTCACTGGTTCGACGAGGAACCGGACGGAGAGCTCGTAATGCGAGGTGCCGGGGGCTCCAACTGCGTCGTCTGCTGCTGAGCGACGGCGTCGCGGATCTGAATCTAGCCCCTGGGATCGCAGAGCGAGTACGGATCCAGAAACCGGATCACCGTTACCTCGGTGTCTTCCCGCGACTCCAGGAGGACCGCCTGTCCTCCCATGCGGCGCACCGCGGCTGACACCTCGTCCCGCTCGTCCTGTGCGGCAAGCCAACCTTCGTCGGTCGAAATCGACCCGATCGTCTCCCACGGACATTCGGGGACTTCCTCGGTTCGCACGAACAGGTAGACCGGCTCGTCATCGGGCATCGGATCGAGCTGTGCGATCGCATGCGTTTCGACGCCACTGCTGCTGCATCCGATCCCGCCGATGAACAGAAGTGGCAGAAGCTGATTCCGGTTCACGGGACTCCTCATCGCCGCGAGTCGTAAGGAATGATGCGGCCTTGCGTCACAGGCACCTTTCGGAGTATGCGTAGTGTCAGCGGGCCGCCCGGAGCCCGCCGGTCAATTCGCCAGGGGGACTCCGATGGTCGTTGGAAAGGTCGCAGGCAAAGTAGCGAAGCGGAAGGTCACCAAGCCCGTTCGAAAGGCCAAGAAGGAGGTCAAGAAGGCTGAAAAGAAGCTGACCAAGGCTACGAAGAAGGCCTCCAAGACAGTTGCCAAGAAGCCGGCCGCCA